>JAFDWM010000032.1 GCA_018268455.1 Actinomycetota bacterium
GCTGCGCGGACAGCTGCGCGAGGATGCCCGTTCGCGGCAGGAGTTCCTGACGCTCGCCGGGGTCGGGCAGGGGATCAGCTGAGCAGGGCCGGCAGACGGGCGGGGCGGTCGCCCCGTTCGTGGTCGAGACCGAGGAAGGAATCAGTCATGAGTGCGATCGAGGACATCGTCATCGTCGGCGGGGGGCTGGCCGGCGCGAAGACGGCGGAGGCCCTGCGAGAGCTCGGGTACCACGGCACCGTCACGCTGGTCGGGGCCGAGGATCACCTGCCGTACGAGCGCCCGCCGCTGTCGAAGGAGTACCTGTCCGGCGCGAAGCCGTTCGACGGCGCGATCGTGCACCCGCGCGAGTGGTACGACGAGAACGGCATCTCCCTGCGGCTCGGATCCCGGGTCGCCTCGATCGACACGGCTGCGCACGAGGCGCGTCTCGACGACGGCACCGCGCTGCGCTACGACCGGCTGGTGCTCGCGACAGGATCCGCGCCGCGCCGCCTCCCGATCCCCGGGGCGGATGCGTCGGGAGTGCTCACGCTGCGCACGGTCGAGGACTCGGACGCCATCCGGGCGACGTTCGGCGAGGGCCGTCGGCTCGCGATCATCGGCGCGGGCTGGATCGGCCTCGAGGTGGCCGCGGCCGCCCGTGCTGCTGGAACGTCGGTCACGGTGGTCGAGGCCGCGGAGCTGCCGCTGCTGCGCGTGCTCGGCCCGCAGCTCGCGCAGGTGTTCGCGGATCTGCATCGCGAGAACGGCGTGGATCTGCGTCTGAGTGCGCGCATCGCCGAGATCGCGACGCACGACGGGGCGGCGATCGGGATCCGGCTCGAGGACGGATCCCTGATCGACGCCGATGCCATCGTGGTCGGCGTGGGCGTCGCCCCGGAGATCGCCCTCGCTCAGCAGGCCGGACTCGCGGTGGAGAACGGTGTGCTCGTGGACGCGTCACTGCGCACGAGCGATCCCGACATCTTCGCGGTGGGCGACATCGCCAACCACGAGCATCCGGTGCTGGGCCGGCGGGTGCGCGTGGAGCACTGGGCCACCGCGCTCAACCAGCCGAAGGCCGCGGCGGCCGCCCTCCTCGGCGGAGATGCCGGCTACACCGAGCTGCCCTACTTCTACACCGACCAGTACGACCTCGGCATGGAGTACATCGGCAACGCCGTGGACGGCACCTACGAGCGCATCGTGGTGCGCGGCGACCTCGCGGCGCGCGAGTTCGTCGCGTTCTGGCTCACGCACGAGAACACCATCGCGGCGGCGATGAACGTGAACGTGTGGGACGTCGTCGATCTGGTCAAGCCGCTCATCGCCGACCGCGTGCGCGTGGATCCCGACCGCCTCGCGGATCCGGCCGTCGCACTCGACGACGTCGCCGTCTGAGGCCGGCGTCAGACATTGCGGGTCGGATGCGTGTTGTGCTCCAGCCGCACGGGCTGACGCATGCCGAGGATCGCCTCGATCATGCGCACGGCGTCGACGGTCGCCGGCACGTCGTGCATGCGCACGATGCGCGCGCCCTGCAGCACGCACGCGACCATCGCGGCGATCGAACCGGTCTGTCGCTCGCCCTGGGGCCGGTCGATGGACTCGCCGATGAAGTCCTTGTTCGACACGGCGACGAGCACGGGCAGACCGATCGCGACGATCTCGTCCAGCCGGCGGGTGAGCTCCAGCGAGTGCAGGGTGTTCTTGTCGAGATCGTGACCGGGATCCAGGATGAGCCGTTCGGGCGGGATCCCCGCCGCCTCCGCCTGCGCCGCGCGGGCGCGCAGGAACGAGCACACCTCGCCGACCACGTCCTCGAAGTGCGCCGCAGGCTTCTCGACGCGCGGCGGCCCGACGCTGTGGGTGATCACGACGTGCGCGTCGCTCGCCGCGAGCACCACGGCCATGCGCGGATCGCCGAGCCCGCTGGTGTCGTTGATGACCGCGGCGCCCGCGGCGATCGCCTCCTCCGCCACGGCGGCGCGGTTGGTGTCGACGGACACGACGAGCTGCGGTCGCGCCGACACGATCGCCCGGACCGTGGGGACCACGCGCTCAAGCTCCTCCGCGACCGTCACGGCGGGGCCCCGTCCGAACGGGACGCCGCCGATGTCGACCCAGTCGGCGCCCGCGTCGGCCGCCTGCAGCGCCCGGTCGACAGCGCTCTGCAGCGCGAACGTCGCGCCGTGGTCGGAGAACGAGTCGGGCGTGCGGTTCACCACGGCCATCACCGCGATCTGCCGGGAGAAGTCGAACACCCGCGCGCCGATGCGGCGCACCGTGCGCGACGCCGTGGCCGGGCCCTCGCTCATCGGCCCGGTACCTCTGCTGTCGCGCCCATCCTCATCGCCCTCCTCGGTCGGCCGCATCGCCTCGACTTCTCTAAAAGCAAACGATATACCTGTTAGAAACAGAGAGGGAGGTCGACATGAGCGCCGCATCCACCCGGTTCGCGCTGATCCCCGCGGCCTACATCTACCTGCTGAGCGCCCGCGGCGTGCTCCTGCAGTTGCGGCAGGGCACCGGATACATGGATGGCCGCTGGGCGGCGGGCGCGGCCGGGCATGTGGAGCCGGGGGAGACCGCGGAGGCTGCGGCGATCCGCGAGCTGCGGGAGGAGCTCGGCGTCGAGGTGGAGCCCGGCGCGCTGCTTCCGGTGGCCGTCATGCAGCGCACCGACGGCACGGCGGATCCGATCGAGCAGCGTGTCGACTGGTTCTTCACCTGCCGGTCCTGGCGCGGGGATCCCGCCATCCTCGAGCCGGAGAAGTGCGCCGGCCTGGAGTGGTTCGGGCTCGACCGCCTGCCCGAGCGGATGCCGCCGCACGAGCGGATCGCGCTCGACGCCGTGCGGCGGGGAGCCTCAGCGACGCTGCTCTCCTTCGGGTTCGACGACGCGCAGCCGTGGACTCCGGGATCGCAGATTCCCACCATTTCTCCGAATCGATTCGATACCATGGGAGGCGGCCTGTCGTGACCGATCACGACAGGCTTTGCTTCGTCCACGCCGATCCCCCTCGAAGAGTCCCCGCATGGCTGTCTCCCTCACCACTGGCCGCCCCTGGCGCGTCATCCTCGCGTTCGCCGTTCCGCTGCTGATCGGCAACGTCGTACAGCAGCTGTACCAGTTCGCCGACGCGATCGTCGTCGGCCGGCACCTCGGCGTCGATTCGCTCGCCGCCGTCGGCGCGACCGGCAGCCTGATCTTCCTGTTGATCGGCTTCGCCTGGGGCCTCTCCAGCGGTTTCGCGATCCCGACCGCGCAGTCGTTCGGCGCCGGCGACCATGCCGCCGTGCGTCGGTCGGTCGCGACCGGGACGATCCTCACCGCCGCGACGAGCGTGATCATCTCGATCGGCGGCCCGATCATCGCGCAGCCCGTGCTGGCGCTGCTGCAGACGCCCGAGGTGCTGATGCCGGAGGCGACCGTGTTCACGCAGGTCACCTTCATCGGCGGCAGCACAGTGATGTTCTTCAACTACCTCGCCGCGGTGATCCGTGCGATCGGAGACTCGCGCACCCCGCTCGTGTTCCTCACGATCTCGTGCGCACTGAACATCGTGCTCGTCATCCTCATGGTCGGCGTCTTCGGCTGGGGCGTGGCGGGAGCCGCATGGGCCACCGTCGTCGCGCAGGGCGTCTCGGTCCTGCTCTGCCTCGTCTACGTGTGGCGCCGGCTCCCGGTGCTGCATGTGCACCGCGCCGACTGGCGGATCACCCGCGCCGACGTCGTCGAGCACCTGCGCCTCGGCCTGCCGATGGGCTTCCAGGCGTCGATCATCGCGATCGGCACCATCACGGTGCAGGTCGCGCTGAACGTGCTCGGCCCCGACGCCGTCGCCGCGTACACCACGGCCTCGCGCGTCGACAGCCTGGCGATCGCGTTCCTCGCCTCGCTGGGGCTCGCGGCCTCCATGTACACGGCGCAGAACCTCGGGGCCCGGCGCCCCGACCGGATCCGCCGTGGCGTCGCGGAGGCCACCTGGATGGCGGTCATCACCGCCGTCGTCCTGGGCGCCGCGCTGGTGCTGTTCGGATCCGCGATGGTGCGCGTGTTCATCGGCGACGGATCCGATGAGGTCGTCCATCTCGCCAGCCTCATGCTGCTCATCAACGGCGTCAGCTACACCTTCCTCGCCGTGCTGTTCGTGCTGCGCGGCGTGCTGCAGGGCCTGGGGCACACGTTCATCCCGACCGTCACCGGCGTGATCGAGCTCGTCATGCGCGTGGCTGCAGCGGTCGTGCTCGGTGCCCTGATCGGCTACGTCGGGGTGGCGCTGAGCAACCCGCTGGCCTGGATCGGCGCCGTCGCGCTGCTCGTCCCCGCGTACCTGAAGGCGCATCGCGCGCTCGCCGCGATGCCGGTGGATCCGATCGAGGTCACCCCGACGACGGCGATCCCGGTGGTCGGGCCGAGCGACGGATCCATGGTCGTCGACGCGGTGATCACCGCGCCGGTGCCGGTGATCGCCGAGCGCCGCCGCGGCCCGGTCGGGCGTCGCCGCACCGGTGACCGTGCACGTGCCGGAGCCCCGCGAGGCTGACGATCCGGTGTGCGCAACCCCTGACGTCTTGTGCGATCCGGCGTCAGGCGCGACGCTGGTGCTGGCAGAGCACGGGCAGACGCGCCGGGTGCCGCGACAGCCTGACCGAGGAGCACGCGCATGACGCAGCGCATCACCCCGAACATCTGGTGCGACCGCACCGCAGAGCAGGCGGGCGCGTTCTACGCATCGGTGTTCGACGACACGACCTCCCGGGTCACCGCCCGCTATCCGTCCGAGGGGCTCCCGGAGTTCCAGCGCGACTTCGCGGGTGAGGCGGTCATGGTCGACGTCGTGCTGCGCGGATACCGCTTCTCGCTCATCAACGCCGACGCCACATTCGCGCCGAACCCGTCGATCTCGTTCCTCGTCACCGCGGATCCGCGGGACTTCGACGGCGACGAGCACGCCGCCCGCGGCTGGATCAACCGCATCTGGACCGCGCTGGCCGAGGAGGGGCGGGTGCTCATGGACATCGGCGAGTACCCGTACAGCGGACTGTACGGGTGGGTCGAGGACAAGTTCGGGATGAGCTGGCAGCTGAAGCTCGCCGCGGCCGGAGCGGATCCCGTGCCGCCGGTGGTGCCGATGCTGATGTTCGGCGACGGGGTGCAGAACCGGGCCGCCGAGGCCGTCGAGCTCTACACGGGGCTGTTCCCGGATGCGGGCGTCGGGCGGGTCGTGACGTATCCGGTGACGACCTCCGCCGAGCCGGTCGGCGCCGTGATGTACGCCGACTTCCGCCTCGCCGGCCAGACCTTCGCCGTCATGGATTCCCAGATGGACCAGGACTTCACCTTCACGCCCGGTGTCTCCCTGCTGGTCGACTGCGACGGCCAGGACGAGATCGACCGGCTCTGGGACGCGCTCACCGCCGTGCCGGAAGCCGAGCAGTGCGGCTGGCTCGCCGACCGGTTCGGCGTGAGCTGGCAGATCGTGCCGGCGAACATGGCAGAGCTCATGCAGCGCCCGAACGCCTATGCCCACATGATGGCCATGAAGAAGCTGATCATCGCCGACTTCTGACCCCGGGCGAGTGTGGCCGGCTTGGGACCAGGGCGGGCGGCTGGCGACCAGGGCGGGGCGGCTCGGGACCAAAGGCGCGGCGGCTGGGGAGGAGTTCTCCGGCTGGGGAGGAGAATCCTCGCGCAAACGTCCTCCCGAGAGCGAGTTCTCCTCCCGAGCGTGCGGCCCGCCCGGGCCGTGGTCCCCGGCGGACCGTCCCGAGCGTGCGGCCCGCCTTGGCCGTGGTCCCCGGCGGACCGTCCAGAGTGCGGATCCCTCAGCGGTGGTCGCGGTCGTGATGCTGGTTCGCCTCGTCGCCGTTCGCGATGCGCTCGGCCTCGCGGGCGCGCAGCTCGACCCGGCGGATCTTGCCGGAGATCGTCTTCGGCAGCTCCGGCACGAACTCGATGATCCGCACCCACAGGTGCGCGGAGAGCTGGCCGCGCGCATGCGCGAAGATCGAGCCGGCGGTCACGTCGAGGTCGTCGTGCGCGGCGGCGGTGAGCGTCACGTAGGCCTTCGGCACGGCGAGGCGGGTCGGATCCGGGCTCGGCACGACCGCGGCCTCGGCAACGTCCGGGTGCTCGAGCAGCACCGACTCGAGCTCGAACGGCGAGATCTTGTAGTCCGAGGCCTTGAACACGTCGTCGGCGCGGCCGATGTAGGTGAGGTAGCCCTCGGCGTCGCGCGTGGCGATGTCCCCGGTGTGATGGAATCCGCCCTCGCGCGAGCGGGCCGTCGCCTCCGGGTCGGTGTAGTACCCGGCCATGAGTCCGAGCGGCTGCTCGGCGAGGTCGAGGCAGATCTCACCCTCCGCGACCCCGTCCGCGTCGCCATCGAGCCGCGTGCCGGTGACCGGATCCACGAGCACCACGGGATAACCGGGCAGCGGGCGTCCCATGGATCCGTCCTTCACGACCTGCCCGGGGGAGTTGCCCACGCATGCGGTCATCTCGGTCTGCCCGAAGCCGTCGCGGATCGTGCCGCCCCAGGCGTCGCGCACCCGTCCGATCACCTCGGGGTTGAGCGGCTCCCCGGCCCCGACGAGCTCGCGCGGCGGATGCGGCAGGCGGCTGAGGTCGGCCTGGATGAGCATGCGCCACACGGTCGGCGGGGCGCAGAACGTCGAGATGTGATGCCGGTCCATCACGCTCATGAGCGTGTTCGCGTCGAACCGATCGTAGTTGTACACGAACACGGTGGCCTCGGCGAGGAACGGCGAGTAGAAGCTCGACCAGGCGTGCTTGGCCCAGCCCGGCGAGGAGATGTTCAGGTGCACGTCGCCCTCGCGCATGCCCAGCCACCACATCGTCGACAGGTGCCCGACCGGGTACGACACGTGCGTGTGCTGCACGAGTTTCGGGCGGCTCGTCGTGCCCGAGGTGAAGTAGAGCAGGCTCGTGTCGCCCGCCGGGGTGGGCCCGTCGGGGACGAAGTCGTCGGAGGCATCGGCCGAGTCGGCGAAGTCGTGCCAGCCGTCGGGCGCGGCGTCGCCGGGCTCGTCGGCGACCGAGATCCGCACGAAGTCGGCGGGCAGGTCGGCGACCTTGCCGGCGAGGGATCCGAGCGAGACCACGCCGCGGGCCTCGCCCTTCTCCGCGCGGTAGGCGAGGTCGGAGGGGGAGAGCAGAGTGGAGGTCGGGATCGCGACCGCGCCGAGCTTGGTGAGCCCCAGCATGACCTCCCACAGGTCGATCGTGTTACTGAGCATCACGATGATGTGGTCATGCCGGCGGATCCCGAGGCCGCGCAGCCAGTTCGCCACCTGGTCGGAGCGGCGCGCCAGTTCGCCGTAGGTCCAGCTGCGGCTGGACGGATCCGCCGAGACGATCTGCACCGCGGGGCGGTCGGGGTTCTCCCCGGCGACGACGTCGAACCACTCCAGCGCGAAGTTGAACTCCGCCAGCACCGGCCAGCGGAACGCCGCGCGGGCGCCCGCGTAGTCGGTCGCGTGCGTGAGCAGCAGGTCGCGGGCGGCGCGGATCGCGGCGGTCGCGGCGGTGGCGGGGCGGGGCTGGCTCATGATCGGACTCCTTCGTCTGTTCCATCTTGGTCCCTGAACCTTGGGTTTCGAAGTGCGCACCTGGCCCCACCCGGTGGGCGGAAGCGGTCAAGTGCGCACATCGAAAGCGAATACGCTTCCCCTATGACCGCCCAGGACGACCCGCTGTTCGTGCCCGTCGAGAACACCCCGCGCGACTACGCGTGGGGGCGCGTGGACGGCGTCGCCGGGGTGCTCGGCACCGCCGGATCCGGCGGCCCCGAGGCCGAACTCTGGCTCGGCGCGCACCCCGGGTCGCCCTCGCGCACCGCGGCGGGCGAGCCCTGGCCGACGCTCCTCGACTGGGAGCGCGCGAGCGGCGCGACGCTGCCGTTCCTGCTGAAGGTGCTCGTCTCCGCGGGCCCGCTGTCGCTGCAGGCGCATCCCACGCCCGCGCAGGCCGCGGCAGGGTTCGCGGACGAGAACGCGCGCGGCATCCCGCTCGATGCCGCACATCGCAACTACAAGGATCCGTTCGCCAAGCCCGAACTCATCGTCGCCCTCGAGGACGGCTTCGAGGCGCTGTGCGGATTCCGTCCGGTCGCCGAGATCGTCGCCGACGTCGACGCGCTCGCCGGATCCGGGGGCGCCGCGACGGCGGATGCGCTGGCGCCGTGGCGCGAGCGGCTGAGCGGATCCGAGGGGCTTCGCACCGGATTCTCCTGGCTGCTCGACGGCGGCGCGCCTGTCGACGCCGCCGTCGCCGCGCTCGTCGACGCGGCCGCGGAGGACGCGCGGTTCGAGCTGGTGACGCGGCTCGCCGCCGCCTACCCGGGGGATCCCGGCATCGCGGTCGCACTCATGCTGCGCCACGTCGTGCTCGCGGCAGGCGAGTCGCTGTGGCTGCCGGCCGGCAACATCCACGCCTACCTGCGCGGGGCCGGCGTCGAGCTCATGGGCCCCAGCGACAACGTGCTGCGCGGTGGACTCACGCCCAAGCACGTCGACACGGTCGAGCTCGAGCGGGTGCTGACCTTCACCGCGTCCGACGACGACCACCTCGTGCCCGTCACGCTCGCCGAGCACGTGCGCAGCTACCGCCCGCGGATCCACGCCTCCGGCGCCGACGTGCCGTTCGAGCTGCTCGCCGTCGACGGCGATGCGACGGTGTCGCTCGCAGGAGCCTCGATCGCGCTAACGACCGACGGATCCTTCGCGCTCGTCGGCGCGGACGCCGAGGCCGCCGTGCCGCGGGGCACGGCCGTGTTCGTCACCCGTGCCGCCGAGATCGCGGTGACCGGATCCGGTCGGCTCTGGATCGCGACCGCGGCGTGAACGACCGCGGCCTGAGCGTGTTCTGACCGCCCCGCCTGAGCGCGTTCTGCCCGCGAGACTTCATCCACGTCGCGAGACTGCAGCACAGCGCCGCAGTCTCGCGACGGAGATGGAGTCTCGCGGGCAAGGCGGAGCGCCGGATCCGGTAACATATTACTGTGAACCAGTCCGCTCCCCGTCGTGTGCTCGGGCTCAGCCGGCAGGAGTGGGCGCTCGTCGTCGTCACCGCCATCTGGGGCGGTACGTTCCTCGTCGTGCACACGGCCGTGCAGCACTCCGGCCCGTGGTTCTTCGTCGGCTTCCGCTTCCTCGCCGCGGCGCTGTTCGCCGTGGCCGTGTTCTGGCGCTCCCTGCGCGGCATCACGTGGCGGGAGATCGGCGCTGGTGCGGCGATCGGCGCTGCGATCTACGGCGGATACGGACTGCAGACCGCCGGACTCCAGACCATCGACTCGTCCACGAGCGCATTCATGACCGCGTTCTACGTGCCGCTCGTGCCGCTGCTGCAGTGGCTCGTGCTGCGCCGGCCGCCGCGCGCGCTCGTGCTCGTGGGCGCCGGGCTCGCGTTCGTCGGCCTGCTGCTCGTCGCCGGCATCGGATCCCGGGGCATCCACCTCGGCACCGGAGAGATCCTCACGCTGCTCGGCACGCTGCCGATGGCGGGCGAGATCATCCTCATCACCATGTTCGGCACGCGCTTCAACGTGGGCCGGCTCACCGTGGTGCAGCTGCTCACCGCGTCGCTGCTCGGCTTCGCGACGATGCCGGTCGTCGGCGAGGGCATCCCCGTGTTCAGCTGGGTGTGGGTGATCGCGGGCGTGGCGATGGGTCTCGCCAGTGGTCTCATCCAGCTCACCATGACCTGGGCGCAGCGCTCGGTCTCGCCCACGCGCGCGACCATCATCTACACCGGGGAGCCGGTGTGGGCGGGCATCGTCGGGCGCATCGCGGGGGAGCGGATCCCGGCGCTCGCGATCCTCGGCGCCGCGCTCATCATCGTCGGCAACCTGCTCAGCGAGCTGCAGCCGCGCCGCCGGCGCCCCGCCGACGCCGCCGACCCGGATCAGGATCCGACCGATCCCGGCGCGCACGCGGCGCCGAACCCCTCCCGGTCCACCGAGCAGCTGTCCGGATCCGTCGGCGATCCGTGATGCCGCCTGCCGGACGGGAACGCTCCCGAGCGGCCGCCTAGGTTCTCCCGCGTAGACTGGAGCAGCCCGCCCGCCTCCAGGCATCGAGGATTCGCCATGTCCGCCACCCGCCCGCTCCCGCTGCGCTACGTGCAGCTCCTCCGAGCCCTCTTCGCGGCCGTCGCGGCGCTCATGATCACGTTCTCCGCCGACCATTCGGCCATCGTCGGCCTGTCGGTCTTCAGCGGATTCGCCCTGGTCAGCGGTCTGATCTACATCATCGCCGCGTGGCTCGCGATGCCCGAAGGCTGGCGCTGGCCCTACGTTCTGCTCGCGGTCGTCTCCGTGCTCACCGGCATGGCGGGGGGCGTGCCGGCCTGGCGCTCCACGCCGCTGTTCTTCGTCGTGGTGATCGCCTGGGGTGCGCTGACCGGCACGGTCGAGCTCGTCGCCGGGATCCGCGCCCGGCGCCTGGCCGCCGCGGGCCGGATGCCGAAGCACGACAGCGCGCGCGACGCGATCCTGACCGGATCCCTCGGGCTCGCCCTGGCTGTCGGGCTGCTCTGCGTGCCGACCACCTACGCCCTCACCTACTCCATCGCGGAGGCCGGTTCGTTCACGCTGACCGGCATCACCCTCGCGGTCGGGATCTTCGGCGCCTACGCCGCGGTCGTGGCCGTGTTCCTGGGCATCGCAGGCCTCGGCCCGCGCGCCCGGGAGGAAGCACCTGCGGCCGTCGGCACGGCCGCCGCCGACAACGAAGGACAGGCATGACCGAGAAGACCCGGCGCAAGGATCTCATGCGCCCGCTGACGTTGGTCGGATTCTCGCTGCTGTGCGGCGTCTTCGCCGGCATCGTGACCGTGATCGCCACTGGCGCGTTCACGCAGAACGTGATCCGGATGGTCGACAACGGCACCTACGAGGGCATCCCGCCGTGGAATCTGGCGTTCATCGTCGCCGGCGCGATCTTCATCGCGGCCCTGCTGATCCTGTCGCTGCTGATGCTCGCGATCGACCCGCGCGACTTCTCGCACACGGTGGACCGCCCGGTGCTGCTCGACAAGCAGGCGCCCGACGCCGCGGAAAATGATGCGACGGGTGTGGAGGGCACCGGATCCGCCGAGACCGAGACCGGATCCGACGGAGGCGTGGGCGGTTCGACGAGCGGATCCTGATCCGCTCACCCCGCCCGACGCCGGCGCGGCGGGAATAGTGCACGCCGGAGGGCGCTTGATCCTGAAGTGAGCATCACGATCGACCGCGCCGCCGTGGGCTTCCGCTCCGAGCGCGGGCCGGTGCTGCTCTCGCTCATGCTGGCGACCGGCCTGATCGCCATGGACGCGACGATCCTCGCGACGGCCGTGCCCAGCGTGGTCGCCGATCTCGGCAGCTACCAGCAGTTCCCGTGGCTGTTCTCGGTCTACCTGCTCGCGCAGGCGGTGAGTGTGCCGATCTACTCCAAGCTCGCCGACACCGTGGGCCGCAAGCCGATCATCCTGTTCGGTATCGGGTTGTTCCTGATCGGATCGGTGCTCTGCGGACTCGCCTGGAGCATGTCGTCGCTCATCCTGTTCCGTCTCGTTCAGGGAATCGGCGCGGGTGCCGTCGGCCCGATGGCGATGACGATCGTCGGCGACATCTACACGGTGGCCGAACGTGCCGTGGTGCAGGGCTACCTCGCGAGCGTCTGGGCCGTCGCCTCCGTGGTCGGGCCGGCCCTCGGCGGCGTGTTCGCGCAGCTCGACCTGTGGCGGCTGATCTTCTTCATCAACGTGCCGCTGTGCCTGCTCGCCGGCTGGATGCTCGTGCGCCGGTTCCACGAGCGGATCGAGCCGAGGCGGCACCGGATCGACTACCTCGGCGCCGTGCTGCTCACGATCGGGCTGACCGGGCTCATCCTGGGCGTGCTCGAGGGCGGCAACGCCTGGGCCTGGTCGTCGCCGCAGAGCCTCGTGTGCTTCATCGGCGGCGCCCTCGCACTCACCCTGTTCGCCCTCGTCGAGCGCCATGCCGCCGAGCCGATCATCGACCTGCGGCTGATCTCGCGGCGGCTCATCCTCACCACGACGCTGGTCTCGCTCGCGATCGGCGCGCTGCTGACCGGCGTGACGAGCTTCGCCCCGGCGTATCTGGAGGGATCCATCGGCGTCGTGCCGCTGCTGAGCGGGCTCGCGGTCGCGGCGATGACGCTCGGCTGGCCGCTCGCGGCCGCCAACGTGGGCAGGCTCTACCTGCGGCTCGGGTTCCGCCGGACCGCGCTGATCGGATCCTCGATCGCCACCATCGGCGCCATCGGGCTCGCCCTCATCGGGCCGTATCCGAATGCGTTCGCCGTGGCCGGGGTGGCGTTCGTGCTGGGCTTCGGCCTGGGCTGGACCGCCGCCCCGACGCTCATCGTCGCGCAGGCCTCGGTCGGCTGGGGCGAGCGCGGCGCGGTGACCGGCATGAACACGTTCGCCCGTTCCGCCGGCGCCGCGGTCGGCGTGGCCGCGTACGGCGCGATCTCGAATGCGGTGCTCGCCGCGGGCGGCGGATCCTCGGATCCCGGATCCGTGATCCGCGCCTCGACCTGGGTGTTCATCGCGGCCGCCGTGACCGCCACGATGGTGCTGGTCTCCGTCTTCGCGATGCCGAAGGACCGCGCCGGCGCGCACTCCGGTGAGGCCGCACCCGATCCCGCCGAGGAGTCCGCGCCCGGAGCCTGAGGTTGCGGCTAAGCGCCGCCCAGGAACCTCGTCGCGATCACCACGACGACGCCGACGGCGATCACGATCCCGCCGAACACCTTGAACAGGAGCAGGTTGCGCTCGGCGCGGGCGACGACGTCCGGCGACGGGATGTACTGCGGCGGCGCCGTCTCGCCCTCAGGCAGATGCGCGCGGAGCGCGACCACGACGCGGTCGAGGAGATCATCGACGGCGTCGGCATCGTAGGCGTCCGCGAATCGCACGTGCCGGAACTGTGTCATCACGATCTCCTCCGGCGCGATCGGCGATGGACGGCCCTGCTCGCACGCACGCAGGCCCTCGACGCACCGGTCGATGAGCGCGTCGACCTCGTCGATCGCGAACCCGTCACGGAATCGGGTGTGTGGGAGAACGGCCGCGGCGAGTTCAGCGCTGTTCACGATGCTACTTCGCGAGGGTCTCGGCGAGGCCGATGTACGTCGCGGGGGTCAGCGCGAGAAGGCGCTTCTTCGCCGCGTCGCCGATCTCCAATTGCTGCACGAACGCGGCGAGCTCGGGGCCGCCGACGCGGTGCCCGCGGGTCAGCTCCTTGAGCAGCGCATACGGATCCTGGATCGTGGAGCGCCCGGCGACGACCTCCGCGCGGATCACGGTCTGGATGGCCTCGGCGAGCACCTCCCAGTTGTGGTCGAGGTCCTCGAGCAGCACGTCGCGGGAGAGCGAGATCTCGTTCAGGCCGCGGCGCAGGTTGTCCAGTGCGAGCAGCGAGTGCCCGAACGCGACGCCGATGTTGCGCTGCGTGGTCGAGTCGGTGAGGTCGCGCTGCATGCGGCTGGTGACAAGGGTCTGCGACAGCGAGTTCAGCAGCGCGCCGGACAGCTCCAGGTTCGCTTCGGCGTTCTCGAACCGGATCGGGTTGATCTTGTGCGGCATGGTCGAGGATCCGGTCGCGCCGGCGACGGGGATCTGCGCGAAGTAGCCGAGCGAGATGTAGGTCCAGATGTCGGTGGCGAGGTTGTGCAGGATCCCGCCGGCGTGCCGCACCTGGTCGTACAGCTCGACCTGCCAGTCGTGCGACTCGATCTGGGTGGTGAGGATGTTGAAGTCGATGCCGAGGCCCTCGATGTACTCGCGGGAGATGCGCGGCCAGTCGGCGTCGGGCTCGGCGGCGAGGTGCGCCGACCAGGTGCCGGTCGCGCCGGAGAACTTGGCCAGGTACTCGGATCCCTGGATCCGCTTCGCGACGCGCTCCAGACGCCACGCGAACACCGCGATCTCCTTGCCCATGGTCGACGGCGTCGCGGGCTGGCCGTGCGTGCGTGACAGCATCGCGGCGTCGGCGTGCTCGTTCGCGAGCTCGCGGAGCTTGGCGATCACGTCCTGCAGGGCGGGCAGCCAGACGCGCTCGACCGCGCGCTTGACCGTGAGCGCGTAGGAGGCGGAGTTGATGTCCTCGCTCGTGCAGGCGAAGTGGGTGAGCTCGGCGATCGCGTCGAGGCCGAGCGCCGACAGCCGGTCGCGCACGAGGTACTCGACGGCCTTCACGTCGTGACGGGTCACCGCCTCCTTCTCGGCCAGCCAGTCGATCTCGGCCTGGCCGAAGTCGCGGTACAGGCCGCGCAGGCGCTCCTTGTCGGCCTCGGCGAGCGGTGCCGTGCCGAACAGCGATCGGTCGGTGAGGGCGATCAGCCATTCCACCTCGACCTCGACGCGGGCGCGGTTGAGACCCGCCTCGGACAGATAGTCGGCGAGCGGCGAGACGGCGGCGCGGTAGCGGCCGTCGAGCGGGCTGAGGGGCTGCACGGGGAGCGAGGCGGTCACGGGGTCCTCCGGGAGATTCGTGGATCCGAGGCCCTGACCGTGTCGGAGCGAGGGGACGTCACGGATGCGGGCGGATGGCGGGATCGAGCCGGTCGGACAGGCCACGGCTCGCGCTCTCGATCATACCGAGCGCGTCGACGCCGACCTGGGCGTCGGCGGGGCGCGGAAGGCCTGTCGTCAGGGGCGCGCGGGGCGGATGGCCGGCTCGAGCTGGCGGAACAGGCCGTGGCTCGCGCTCTCGATCATCGCGAGCACGTCGTCGAACACCTGCGCGTCGGCGTAGTACGGGTCGGGGACGTCGAGCAGGTCGGGGTGCTGCTCGAACGACATCAGCAGCGTGACCTTCCCCTCCTCGGACTCGTCGCGCGCCCACTGCCGCAGGATGCGCTCGTGGGTGCGGTCGAGCGCGACGACGAGGTCGTTGCGGGTGAAGTCGTCGTAGGTGAACTGCCGGGCGCGGTGCGCGGATCCGTCGTATCCACGGCGGCCGAGCGCCTCGACCGTGCGGCGGTCGGCCTGCTCGCCGACGTGCCAGTCGCCGGTGCCGGCGCTCGAGGAGACGATGCGCTCGCCCAGGCCCTGCTGCTCGGCGATCTCGCGGAACACCACCTCCGCCATGGGGGACCGGCAGATGTTGCCCGTGCACACGAAGATGACGCGGAACGGATCCGTCTCGGTCATGGCACCATTCTGGCCCACGGATCCGGCCTCGCCGGGCCGGATCCGCCATCGCCCGGCTTCGCTGCCCTTCGTCCTGCACAGCGACAGCGGCACGGGAGCTCCGCACGGGTTGCGCGGACGGCCCGCCACCGCCTGCGGCCGGACATCAGGGTGGGGGCATGTACTCGATCGCACCGCAATCGTCGCCCGGATCCTGGCAGGTCGCCGACGCCCTCTCCCGCTGCGACAGCGCCCGGGAAAGGGTGGAGATCGCTGTCGCCGGCCTGAGGGCGCTCGAGGACGGCATGCACTGGCAGGCCAGAGCCATCGCCCCGTTGCGTGCGCAGCTCGCCGAGCATGCCCGTGAGCTGAACCTGGTGCACAATCAGCTCGGTGCCGTGGCCTCGGCACTGGCGGGGTGAGCCGCATGGGCGGTGAGATCGAGATCACGCACGGCGGCTACGTCGCGGTCGATCCCGACGATCTGCGCGCGGCGGCGAGCCGCGTGCGCAGCGGTTCGGTGCAGGTCACCCTCGCCCGCGACGACCTGCTGGCGATGCCCGCGGCGATCGACGGGTTCGGTGCCGCGAGCCTGCAGCTGTCGGAGGCCACCGTGCGGCTGTCCCGGGCCGAAGCGGATCTCGACGGGCTGGCGAGCGCGATCGGAACCATGGCCGACGTGTTCGAGCTCGCCGAGCTGCGCGCTCGACTGGCGATGCTCGGCGCCGGCGAGGGTGACGCGGCGCAGGCTCGGGATCTGCTGCAGCGCGTGGATCGGCTGCTGGCGGGCAACGCGCTGCTGCGTCCGACCGAGGCGCGGCTGCGCGCGGACTGGGAGGGTCACGTCATGGAGGGGTTCGCCGAGCCTTGGGGCCTGGATGCGGATCCGCAGGGCTGGCTGCGGAAGTATCCGGCGCTCGGCGCGCTGGGCTGGATCCTCGGCCCCGCAACCATGCAGGTGCTTCTGCGGTTCACGCCGGCGCTGCTGCGCACGGGGGTGGAGGCGCTCGCGCACGCACAGGGCGTGCTGCCGGCGGGTCTGCGGCTGGCGCCGACGCCCGGCGATGCGGTCGTCGTCGACACCACCGGAAGAGTCGTGGATCCGCGCGCGGGAGCGGCGCTCACGGCGGGCGGCGCCGCCGCGCTCGGGCCCGGCGACGTGCGGGTGATGCGGTCGGATCCCGCTCCCGGGCGCGTGGCGGGCGCACCGGCGACGCTGGGCGAGGCGGTCGCGCGGGTGCCGAGTGGCCGACCGCAGGTGCGGGTGGAGATGTACGAGTTCGCCGACGGAACCCGGCGGGCCGTCGCCTACGTCGACGGGACCCGCCCGGACGGCGGTCCGGCGGAGCCCTGGGACATGGACTCGAACATCGCGCTCTACGCGGATCGACAGGACTCCGACGCGCTGAAGGCGGTCACCGCCGCGCTGCGCGACGCCGGAGTGGACGAACGCACCCCGGTCGATCTGGTCGGATACTCGCAGGGCGGCATGCTCGCGAACGTCGTCGCGGCGAGCGGCGAGTTCACCGTCAGCGGCGTGTTCACCGTCGGCTCTCCGGTCGAGGCGACGCTCCCGGAGGACGTGCTGAGCGTCGCGGTCCGCCACACCGACGACCCGGTGGCCTCGCTCGCCGGCGGCGGCAGCCCGAACGGCACAGGCTCTGCGGACAGCCTCACGATCACGCGCACGGTCGAGCGCGGGCACGGAGCCGATCCGGACGTGCCCGCACATCAGCTCGATCGCTACCGGGAGACGGTTCGCCTGGCCGAGCAGTCCGGAGATGCGCGGATGGGCGCGATCACCCAGCACTTCGCCGGGCTGCGCGAGGCGGCGCGCATGACCTCCACCGACTACACGGCCGAGCGGATCCCGGGATGACCGCGGGCCGCCGAGATGGGCGCGGCGGATCCCGCGCTCAGCGGTCGTGCTCGTGGCGGCGCTGCGGGCGCAGGATGATGTTGAAGATCCCGTTGATGATGCTGATCACGAGGGCTGCGACGATCGTCCAGCCGAAGTCGCCGAGGGCCAGGCCCCAGCCCCAGAACCCGGTGATCCAGGCGGTCAGCCACAGCAGGAAGCCGTTGATCACGAGCGAGATCAGGCCGAGCGTGAGCACGTACAGCGGGAAGGCGACGACCTTCACGACCGTGCCGACGATGGTGTTCACGATCGCGAACACGGCGCCGATCGCGAGCAGGGTGACGAGCAGGGGCACCATCTCACCCGGGGGGTACGGCGTGACGGTGACCTGGAGGATCGTGATCAGGCTCACCACCCAGATGGCGAAGGCGTTCACGATGACGCGGATCAGGAACCTCATGGTGCGATTGTCGCATCCGGATCTGCGGATCCACCCGGGGATCCGCCGGGTATCGAGTCTGCCGGCGCCCCGCGACGCCGATCTAGACTCGACGCGTGACCGAGCCCACTCTGCCCCGCATCCGCGCCGAGATCGCAGCCCTCCCGCCCTACCGCCAGGGCAAGCAGGCCGGTGCCGACGCGTTCA
Organism: Actinomycetota bacterium; assembly: GCA_018268455.1. Classification (GTDB taxonomy): domain Bacteria; phylum Actinomycetota; class Actinomycetes; order Actinomycetales; family Microbacteriaceae; genus Microbacterium. The sequence goes on from JAFDWM010000032.1 coordinate 17,662, forward strand.
AGCTGTCCAGCAACGAGAACCCGTTCGATCCGCTGCCGTCGGTCGTCGCGACACTGTCGACGGGCACGCCGATCAACCGCTACCCCGACGCCACCGCCGCGGCGCTGCGGGCGCGGCTCGGCGAACGGTACGGCGTCGCCCCGGATGCGGTGCACGTCGCATCGGGAAGTGTCGCGATCCTGTACCAGTTCGTGCAGGCGGCGGCCACCGTCGGCGACGAGGTGGTCTACGCGTGGCGCTCGTTCGAGGCGTACCCGGGACTTCCGCTCGTGGCCGGGGCCACCGGCGTGCAGGTGCCGCTGCTGCCGGACGCGCGGCACGACCTCGACGCGATGGCCGCCGCCATCACCGAGCGCACCCGCGTGGTGATCGTCTGCACGCCGAACAACCCGACCGGCCCCATCGTCACCCGCGCCGAGTTCGCGGCGTTCGTCGCGAGGGTGCCGCAGGACGTGCTGATCCTGCTCGACGAGGCCTACGTCGAGTTCGTCACTGCGCCCGACGCCGTCGATGGACTCGCCGAGCGCGTGTTCGAGCAGCACCCGAACGTGGTCGTGCTGCGCACCTTCTCCAAGGCGTACGGACTCGCGGGCCTGCGCGTCGGCTACGCGATCGGTCACCCGCGCGTGCTCGACGCCGCCCGCACCACGGCGATCCCGCTGTCGGTGACGGCCGCCGCCGAGAGCGCCGCGATCGCCAGCCTCGACGCCGAGGACGAGCTGCGCGCGCGCGTCGCGGTGATCGTCGAGCGCCGCACGGAGCTGGTCGAGGGCCTGCGCGCCCAGGGCTGGGACGTGCCGGACGCGCAGGGCAACTTCGTCTGGCTGCCGACCGGGGAGGCCACCGTCGCAGTCGCGCAGGCGTTCGAGGACGCCGGATTGATCGTGCGTGCGTTTCCGGGCGACGGGATCCGCATCTCGGTCGGCGAGGCCGAGTCGCTGCCGCGCGTGCTCGCCGTCGCCGCCGCGCAGCGGGCCTGACGGGTCCACGAGGTCGGGCGCCCGTCCGCCCGTTTGGCGTGCACGTGCGACGGATGCACGACGCTGCGACGGATGCAGGAGCGATCCGGCGGATCCGTCGTGCATCCGTCGCGGGATTCTGCATCCGTCGCGGGATCCTGCATCCGTCGCGCCGTGTGCGCGCTCCTGGCCACCGCCACCTGTGCCGGTCGGCACCACCGGGCGCCCGCCGCCGGCCGTTCCGATGCAAGGCGTCCCATGCAAAAAGCTAGGGGGACCTGGCATAAATGCATGGGATCCCTTGATATCCGCGCGCCCGCATGCGTCCGTGGGGATCGTCACAGGAGCCCGGGCATCGTTTGTGGGCACCCTCCACCGCATCAGCGGATCGCTCGGTTACCGTAGACAAGGTGACCCCGATCGAAACCCCCCTCGTCCGCGTGCTCGACGCCGACGGGGCCTTCGCCCCGAGTCCCGCCGCCGAGGAGTATCTGCCGCTCATCGAGGCGCTGCCCGATGCGGACCTGGAGCAGCTCTACCGCGACATGGTGATCATCCGCGCGATCGACGCGCAGGCGACCAACCTGCAGCGCCAGGGCCAGCTCGCGCTCTGGCCGCCGAGCCGCGGTCAGGAGGCCGCCCAGGTCGGATCCGCCCGCGCCGCCCGCCCGCAGGACACGCTCTTCCCCTCCTATCGCGAGCATGTCGTCACCCGGATCCGCGGTGTGGATCCGGTCGACATCATCAAGCTCATGCGCGGCACCTCGAACGGCGGCTGGGATCCCACCGACCCCCGCAACGGCAACACCCGCATCTACACACTCGTGCTCGGGTCGCAGACCCTGCACGCGACCGGCCTCGCGATGGGGCTCGTCTTCGATGGCAAGTGCGGCACCGGTGACGTGGACCGCGATGAGGCGGTCATGGTCTACTACGGTGACGGTGCGTCCAGCCAGGGCGACGTGCACGAGGCGATGGTGTTCGCGGCCAGCTATCGGACGCCCGAGGTGTTCTTCCTGCAGAACAACCACTGGGCGATCTCCGTGCCGGTCAGCACCCAGTCGCGCGTGCCGCTCGTGCAGCGCGGATCCGGCTACGGCATCGAGTCGATCCGGGTCGACGGCAACGACGTGCTCGCCAGCTACGCGGTCACCCGCCGGGCACTGGACGAGGCGCGCGGCGGCGATGGGCCCCGCGCGATCGAGGCCGTCACCTACCGGATGGGCGCGCACACCACCAGCGACGACCCCACGAAGTACCGCGGCAGCGACGAGGAGCAGGAGTGGGCGCTGCGGGATCCGATCGCCCGCATGCGCACGTTCCTGCAGAACAAGGGCGCCGCCGGATCCCTCTTCGCCGACATCGAGGCCGAGGCCGCGGACGCCGCCGAGGACCTGCGCGTGCGCACCCTCGAGCTCGTCTCGCCGACCGCGGAGACGATCTTCGACCACGTGTACACGGATCCGCATCCGCTCATGGCCGAGCAGAAGGCATGGCAGGCGCAGTACGAGGCGTCGTTCGGAGGCAACGCATGACCACTGTCGAGACCACGGCGGACACGAGCATCGAGACGATGCCGTTCAGCAAGGCCCTCAACGCCGGTCTGCGCAAGGCGATGGAGGACGACCCCCGCGTCATCCTCATGGGCGAGGACATCGGCGCGCTCGGCGGCGTGTTCCGCGTCACCGAGCACCTGCAGCGCGACTTCGGACCGCAGCGCGTGCTCGACACGCCCCTGGCGGAGTCGGGCATCGTCGGCACCGCGATCGGGCTCGCGATGGGCGGGTTCCGTCCAGTGATCGAGATCCAGTTCGACGGCTTCGTCTTCCCCGCGTTCGACCAGATCACCACGCAGCTCGCCAAGATCACCGCACGCCATCAGGGCGCGGTCTCGATGCCGGTCGTCATCCGCATCCCGTACGGCGGGCACATCGGCGCGGTCGAGCACCACCAGGAGAGCCCGGAGACGTACTTCGCGCACACGCCGGGCCTGCGCGTGGTCTCGCCGTCCACCCCGAACGACGCGTACTGGATGATCCAGGAGGCGATCGCGTCGAACGACCCGGTGATCTTCCTCGAGCCGAAGAGCCGGTACTGGCCCAAGGGCGAGGTCGATCTCGCCGCCCCCGCCCTGCCGCTGCACGCCTCGCGGATCGTGCGGCGCGGATCCGACGTCACCCTCGTCGGTCATGGCGCCATGGTGTCCACCCTGCTGCAGGCCGCCGCGCTCGCCGAGGCCGAGGGCACGAGCTGCGAGGTCGTCGACCTGCGCTCGCTGTCGCCGGTGGACTACGGCCCCATCCTCGACTCGGTGCGCTCCACCGGTCGCATGGTCTACGCCCAGGAGGCCCCCGGTTTCGTGAGCCTCGGCAGCGAGATCGCGGCGACGGTGATGGAGCGCGCGTTCTACGCCCTCGAGGCGCCCGTGCTGCGGGTGTCGGGCTACGACACCCCGTTCCCGCCCGCGAAGCTCGAGAGCGTCTACCTGCCGGATCCGGACCGGATCCTGGAGGCCGTCGACCGGTCGCTGGCGTACTGATCCGCATCCTCCGTTCATGAAAGGATCCCGACCATGAGCACCCAGACCTTCACCCTCCCGGACGTCGGCGAGGGGCTGACCGAGGCCGAGATCGTCACCTGGCGCGTCGCCCCCGGCGACGCCGTCGCGGTCAACGACGTGATCTGCGAGATCGAGACCGCCAAGTCGCTCGTCGAGCTGCCCTCACCGCATGCCGGCACGGTCGGCGAGCTGCTGGTGTCGGAGGGGAAGACCGTCGACGTCGGCACCCCGATCATCACCTTCGTGACCGGCGCCGTCGAGCCCACCGCCGCACCGGCTCCCGCCGCTCCCGCGGAGGAGGGATCCGGATCCGTGCTCGTCGGCTACGGATCCGGCCACGAGGCCACGTCGCGCCGCCGTCGCCCGGCCGAGCGCCCGGTGCGCTCGAGCGTCGGGGTGATCGCGAAGCCGCCGATCCGCAAGCTCGCGCGCGACCTCGGCGTCGACCTCACGCAGGTCAGCGCGTCGGGCGCGGACGGTGAGGTCACCCGCGACGACGTGATGAAGCACGCCGAGCAGGCGAGCGTGTTCCGCAACATCCAGACCCCGGAGTGGGGGGACGTGCGCGAGGAGACCGTGCCCGCGCCGCAGCCCGCGCCGGTGGGGCTCGCCCGCGGCGTCTCGCCCGCCCGTGCCGGCGCCGACGAGAGCCGCACCGAGTCGATCCCGGTCAAGGGCGTGCGCAAGGCGACCAGTTCGGCAATGGTGCAGAGCGCCTACTCCGCCCCGCATGTGACGGTGTGGAAGGAGGTCGACGCGACCCGCACGATGGAGCTCGTGAAGCGGCTCAAGGCCTCGCCCGACTTCGCCGACATCAAGGTCTCGCCGCTGCTGATCGTCGCCCGGGCGGTGATCTGGGCGGTGCGCCGCACGCCGATGGTCAACGCCGCGTGGATCGACACCGCCGACGGGGCAGAGATCGCCGTGCGCCACTATGTGAACCTCGGGATCGCCGCGGCCACCCCGCGTGGCCTGCTGGTGCCGAACATCAAGGACGCACAGGAGATGGGCATGAAGGATCTCGCCCGCGCCCTGAACCGCCTCACGACGACCGCACGCGAGGGCAAGTCGACACCCGCCGACCAGCAGGGCGGCACCATCACGATCACCAACATCGGGGTGTTCGGGATGGACGCGGGCACGCCGATCATCAACCCGGGCGAGGCCGGCATCGTGGCCATGGGCACGATCAGCCAGAAGCCGTGGGTCGTCGACGGCGAGGTGCGCCCGCGCTGGGTGACGACCGTCGCCGGATCCTTCGACCACCGCGTCGTGGACGGCGACGGCATGAGCCGCTTCATCGCCGACGTCGCCTCGGTGCTGGAGGAGCCCGCCCTGCTCGTGGACTGAGCGGATCCGGATCCTGACCCCGGTCCGGGGTCCTGGATCCTGACCCTGGCTCGCCCCGCCCCGCCCCGCCCTCGATCTCGTCGCCGCTGGACCCAACTTCGGAGCTGGCGTCCGACACGCCGTGGCTGCGGCCGGATGCAACGGCGTGTCGCGCTCTAGCTCCGAAGTTGGGCGGGTGGGGGTCGGATCCGGACCCGTCCTGGATCCCTGATCCGTCCGGATTCCGCTGGGGTTGACCCCTGTTCCCGGACA
>JAFDWM010000033.1 GCA_018268455.1 Actinomycetota bacterium
GATCCGCACGTGCGGATCCGGCCGTCGTCCCCTCCAGCATCCCCATGTGATCACCAGTCTCCCGGAGGCGGGCTCGAGCGGGAATGGGCCTACGTCTATTCCTCCCGGAAGCCCCGGGTGCGAGAGTCGTGGTGGAGAAGTCTGATCCCCGGAAGGAGCTCCGCCATGGTCACCGCTCGTCTCGCGAAGCCGGTCGCGCTCGCGGCCGCCCTGCTCGTGCTCGCCGGCTGCTCGACCCAGCCGTCGACCGGCCCGACCTCGACCGGCGCCGGCACGCCCTCCTCGACGGTGCCCGCGGTCTCGACCTGCGTCGCCGACCCCGCCGCCGTCGTGGCGCGCACCTCCGATCTGCCGACGTCGGCGCTTCCCGACGACCTGATCGCGAAGATCGACAAGACAGCACAGACCGCGCTGACCCAGATCTCGTCGAAGGGCGCGGTCGTGGCCGTGCAGTCGCCGCAGGGGCTGTTCCTCAAGGCCTACGGCGTGGCGGATCCGTCCACCGGTGCCCCGATGACGACCGACATCTACCAGCGCGTCGGATCCATCACGAAGCCCTTCACCGGAACCCTGATCCTGCAGCTCGCGGCCGAGGGCAAGCTCAGCCTCGACGACAAGATCTCGAAGTACGTCGACGGCGTGCCGCGCGGCGACGAGGTCACGATCCGCATGCTCGCGGACATGACCAGCTCGGTGACGAGCTACACGTTGGACGAGGCCTGGCAGAAGGGCTACTTCTCCGAGCCCGAGCGGGTGTGGAAGCCGGAGGAGCTGCTCAAGGCGGGCATCTCGCTCCCGCCGCAGGACTTCGCGCCGGGCACCGCGTTCAACTACTCGAACACCAACACGGTCCTGCTGGGCTTCGTGATCGAGAAGGTGACCGGCAAGAGCTTCCAGGATGTGCTGGCGGAGAAGATCCTCACCCCGCTCGGCCTCACGCACACGATCTTCCCGGCAGGTTCCGCCGCGTTCCCGGATCCGCACGCCCAGGGATTCACCCTGCAGGGCGGGCACGGCACCCCGGACGACCCGGCGAACACGACGAACTGGAACCCCTCCTGGGGGTGGACCGCCGGTGAGCTGATCTCGAACGTGCACGACCTGCTGAAGTTCGGACGGGCCGAGGCGACGGGTGCGGGCCTCGTGCCCGCGAAGTACCAGACCGAGCGGCTCACGTCGTTCCGCGAGTTCAACGGTCCCGGCAACGGCGGCTACGGCATCGGGTGGGGCTGCCAGAACGGCTGGGTCGGCCACGCCGGGGAGCTGCCCGGCTACAACACCTCGATGTTCTACAACACCAAGGACGACACCACCATCATCACGATGGTCAACAGCGACATCCCCTCCGGCGACTGCCCGAGCGATTCCAGGACGCTCACCGACAACCCGACGGATCTGCCCTGCAGCTCCCCCGCGACCCGGATCTTCCAGTCCCTCGCGCAGGAGCTCGGCACGCCGTTCGCCCCGCAGGGCAAGTAGGCATTCGCCTGGTGCGGACCCGGCGTGGAGCCGGGCCGCACCGGGCGCGGCCTGTGGTGCGAACCTGTCGCCGCGCGATCGGCCCCACCCTCTGTTTGCTCCGCTAGCGTGACAGCATGAGTGGCTACGACGTGACCGAGTTCGGCGAGATGGACACCTGGGGTGTCGCGGAGGGAACCGGCAAGCGGTTCGCCAACGGGAAGGATGGGCAGTTCCTCGGCCTGTCGGTGAACGCGACGGATCCGGGCGCGAGCTCGCCGTTCTGGCACCGGCACGAGCGGTCCGAGGAGGTCTATGTCTTCCTCGAGGGCCAGGGCAAGATGGCGCTCGACGACGACGTGATCGACGTGCAGGCGGGCACCGTGGTGCGCGTGGCACCCGAGACCTGGCGTGCCGTGCACAGCGCCGCCGACGCCGGCCGCCCGCTGAAGTGGCTGTGCATGCGCGGCGGCGGCGACACGCTCAACGCCATCGGACACGACGGCGAGCTCGACCGGGAGCGCCCGTTCCCCTGGGTCGCGTAACCGCGGTTCCTCCGCTCCCTCGGCAGGGCCCCACGTGACGGATCCGTCCGTACCCGATGCGGGCAGACTATTGCCCACCCGGGCCCGCACACGCCGAGTCGGTCTCGGACTCGAGCCGGTGCCGTATCAGCGGGCGAGGCCGAGGAAGACCATGACGAGACGCTCGACCTGCACCAGCTCCTCGGGCGCCAGCCTCCCGACACGTGTCATGACATTCCGTCGCCTCACCGTGGTCGCCTTGTCGATCATGATGTCGCTCTCCTGATCGAGTCCGGAGAGTGACGTGCGACCGATCCGCACGCGCAGCAGGGGGGCATCAATGCGACTGGTCGTGAGCGGGAGGACTGTGACCGAATCCGTGCCGGCGAAGGCGTCGTCCTGCAGGATCAGCGCAGGTCGTGGCTTCGATGCGTAGACGCCGCCCGCGACCGTCCACAGCTCGCCGCGGATCACGAGTCGTCCTCGCCCCAGTCGACGGAGATCTCCTCGACGAACGCCTGGTCATCCGACGTCGACCCGGCACCCGCCACCAAGGCCGACTGCCGCCGCGCTTCCGCGGCGAAGTGCGGCCCGCGTACGTCCGGAACCCAGATCTGCACCGGCCTGAAGCCGCGGGCGCGCATGCGCCTGCGGTAGTCACCGACGCGTCCGTTCACGTCCATGGCATCGAGTGTTACATGTAACGGGGTTGGTGGCAAGGGAATCCGGAACCTGCGAAGCGACATGACAGCATCCTCGCCGGGCGGGGTCTGTACTGGACCGCGCCTGCGGGATCGGTGCTGAATCCTCGCGGTGGTGCACTTGTGCGGATTGAAGAAGCACCGGGTAGCTGTGGGTTCGTTCACGCCCGGCGCCGGCCGCCAGCACGCGGACCCAGTTCAGAGGGCGTCGACGAGCGCGTGGGCGAGCGGGTGCCACGGGCGCGACGTCGGCCCCGACAGCACGAGCCGGCGCGGGCGCGGCGACGCCAGCGGGCGCATGACGAGGCTGTCCGGCAGCATGCGCCGGCCGAGCGAGGGCACGATCGCCACGCCCATGCCCTGCTCGACCATGCGGAACAGGGTGCTCATCTCACGCACGCGGTGCGAGAAGGTGTACGGCAGCCCCTCGTCATCGTGCATGCGCCGCACGTGTCCCTCGCAGCCGCCGGTCGAGACGATGAGCCCGTCGATCTGCAGCTCGGCGAGGGGGATCCCGTCGAGCCCGGCGAGCGGATGGTCGGTGCGCACGATCGCCGCGAACTCGTCGGTCGCGACAAGACGGCTGCCGGCCGGATCGGTGGTCGGCGCCACGAGGATCGCGGCATCGACGACGCCGGCCTCGAGCCACTCCGGCAGTTCGTCGTCGTCGCCCTCGTAGATCTGCACGTCGACGTGCGGGAGCCGCGCCGCCCACAGCGGCAGCAGATCCGGCAGCAGCCCCTGGCACACCGTGGCGACGGCACCGAGCCGCACCGTGCCGGCGAGATCGGTGGCTGCGTGCACGGCGCTCTCCAGCGCGGCGACCGACGCGAGCGCAGCGCGGGCGTGATCGAGCACGCGTCGGCCGATCTCGGTGAGCGCCACGGCGGTGCCGCGCTCGAGCACGCGCCCGCCGATCTCCTTCTCCAGGCCCGCGACGGCGTGCGACACGGCGGACTGGCTGATCCCGAGACGATCGGCGGCGGAGGTGAAGGATCCGGTGTCGACGACCGTGGTGAGTGCGCGCAGCTGCGGCAGCGTCAGCGCCATCGATGCTCCTCATGATCGGATGAGGTGAATTCATTTGCCTCATGTCGGTGGTGGCTCCAAGACTAGGCCTCATGCACAGCACCGGCAAGTCGTCCACGACTCTCCTCGCCTTCCTCGCGCTGTCGCTCGTCTGGGGTGCGAGCTTCCTGTTCATCAAGGTCGGCCTCGAGGGACTGTCGCCGGCGCAGGTGGTGCTCGGGCGGATCCTCCTCGGCGCGCTCGCACTGGCCGTGATCATGCTCGTGACGCGACGGCGCTGGCCGCGCGAACCGCGGGTGTGGGGCCACATGATCGTGGTCGGGATCTTCTTCTGCGCCCTGCCGTTCACCCTGTTCGCCTGGGCGGAGCAGTACGTTCCGTCGAGCCTCGCGAGCATCTACAACGCCACGACGCCGATCATGACGCTGCTGCTGACGCCGCTCGTGCTGCGGTCGGAGCGGCTCGGCCGCGCCCGCATCCTCGGCCTGTTCGTCGGGATCGTCGGCGTGGTCGTGCTCTCGGGGCCGTGGCAGTTGATCGGCGCGGCCGACCTCAGCACCACGCTGCCCGCGCAGCTCGCCTGCCTCGGCGCGACGGTGAGCTACGGCTTCGCCGGCCTGTACCTGCGCCGGTTCGTGAGCGGCCTCCCGTACGACTCCATCACCCTGTCGTCGGTACAGCTGGCGATGGCCGCCGCCGTGGTGCTGGTGATGGCGCCGTTCACCGCACGCGGGCCGGTGACGCTGTCCCTGCCGGTGGTGCTGAGCATCGTGGCGCTGGGCGTGCTCGGCACCGGCGTCGCGTACATCTGGTTCACCCGCGTGATCCGAGCCTGGGGGCCGGTGCGTGCGTCGACGGTCACCTACCTCACGCCGGTGGTCGGGGTGGTGCTCGGCGTGCTCGTGCTCGGTGAGGGCGTGCAGTGGTACGAACCGATCGGCGGGGCGATCGTCGTACTCGGCATCCTGGTCAGCCAGGGCGTGGTGCTCCGGCGCCGCCCGGTGCCTGAGGTCCAGGACGTTGCCGGGGAGACGGCATCGAGTACAGTCCGAGCATGAGTGATCGGATGTCGAAGCGGCTGTACGAGAGCGAGCTCAAGGCGCTGCAGGCGGATCTGGTCGACATGCAGGCGTGGGTGCAGGCGACCGGCGCGCGGGTCATGGTGATCTTCGAGGGCCGCGACGCGGCGGGCAAGGGATCCACGATCAATCGCGTCGCGCAGTACCTGAATCCGCGGGTCGCGCGCATCGTGGCCCTGCCGATGCCGACCGAGCGGGAGCGGTCGCAGTGGTACTTCCAGCGCTACGCGCCGCATCTGCCGGCCGCGGGCGAGATCGTGCTGATGGACCGCTCCTGGTACAACCGTGCGGGCGTCGAGCATGTGATGGGCTACTGCACGAACGCGCAGTACCACCGGTTCCTGCACCAGGCGCCGATCTTCGAGCGGATGCTCGTCGAAGACGGGATCCTGCTGCTGAAGTACTGGTTCAGCGTCTCGGATGTGGAGCAGGAGCTGCGCTTCCGTTCGCGCAACGACGACCCGATGCGGCGCTGGAAGCTCAGCCCCAACGACGTGCTGTCGATCACCAAGTGGGAGGACTACTCCCGCGCGAAGGACACCATGTTCGTGCACACGGACATCCCCGAGGCGCCCTGGTTCGAGGTCGACAACGAGGACAAGCGGCGCGGCCGGATCAACATGATCCACCATCTGCTCTCGCGCATCCCCTACGAGATCGTCGACCGCGAGCCCGTCGAGATCCCGCCGCGCCCGGTGTCGGGCGGATACGAGCGTCCGCCGCGCGATCCGGACACGCTCGTGCCCGACTACGCGGCCGAACTCGAGGCGGAGCACGAGAGGCGCCGCTCCGCCGGCTGAGCGCCCTGCGGCACGGGATCCCGCGAAGGTGGAATACCCCCCCTGGGGTATGTCGTTACGGGTGATCACAGACTCGTCACGCGTCGAAGGGATCGGGATCATGGAGCACGCGCACGAAGGGCACCCGGAGCAGGCAGGGCATCACGACCACGCCGCGACGATGGAGCGCGAGCACGGGGAGCACGCCGACCACGCGAGCCACAGCGACCACGCAGGGCACGGCGACCACGCGGAGCACGGCGACCATGGCGACCACGCCGCGCACGGCGGCCACGCGGGCCACGGCGATCACGTCGGCCAGTTCCGCCGACTGTTCTGGATCATGCTCGTGCTCGCGGTGCCGACCGTCGCCCTGTCGGGCATGTTCGCCATGATCCTCGGCTATCGGCTACCCGAGGTCCCCGGGCTCACCTGGGTGTCGCCGGTGCTCGGCACCGTCATGTACGTGTGGGGCGGGCGGCCGTTCCTCACGGGCGGCGTCGCGGAGATCCGCTCCCGCCGCCCCGGCATGATGCTGCTGATCGCGCTCGCGATCACCGTCGCATTCGTCGCCTCGTGGGGCGCCACGCTGGGGATCCTGCACCACGACCTCGACTTCTGGTGGGAGCTCGCGCTGCTGATCGTGATCATGCTGCTGGGGCACTGGATCGAGATGCGCTCGCTCGCACAGACCACCTCCGCGCTCGACTCGCTCGCCGCGCTCCTGCCCGACGAGGCCGAACGCGTGGAGGACGGAGAGATCGTCATCGTCGCGCCCTCCGACCTGGCGGTCGGCGACCTCGTCGTGGTGCGCCCCGGTGGCAGCGTCCCCGCCGACGGCCGGATCGTCGAGGGCCGGGCCGCGATGGACGAGTCGATGGTCACCGGCGAATCGCGTGCCGTCTCGCGCACCATCGGAGACGCCGTGACGGCGGGCACCGTCGCCACCGATTCCGGGCTGCGCATCGAGATCACCGCGACCGGCGGCGACACCGCGCTGGCGGGGATCGGCCGCCTGGTCGCCGAGGCGCAGAACTCGTCGTCGCGGGCGCAGCGCCTGGCGGATGTCGCCGCGGGCGGGCTGTTCTGGTTCGCGCTGGGCGCCGCGGCCATCACGGCGGTCGCCTGGACCCTGTTCGGCCTGCCGGATGAGGCGGTCGTCCGCACCATCACCGTGCTCGTGATCGCCTGCCCGCATGCGCTGGGCCTGGCGATCCCGCTGGTCGTCTCGATCGCGACCGAGCGGGCGGCGCGCGGCGGCGTGCTGGTGAAGGACAGGCTGGCGCTGGAGAGCATGCGCACGGTCGACACCGTGCTGTTCGACAAGACCGGCACCCTGACCAAGGGAGAGCCGACCGTGTCGGACGTCGCGGTCGCCGACGGCGCCGACGCGGAGCGGATCCTCGCCCTCGCCGCGGCCGCCGAGGCCGACAGCGAGCACCCGCTGGCGAAGGCGATCGTGAGGGCGGCGCGGGCGAGGGGCATCGCTGTCCCGGCGAGCGCGTACTTCACGTCGTCCCCCGCGGTCGGGGTGACGGCCACGGTCGACGGATCCCGGATCCGCGTCGGCGGGCCTCACCTGCTGAGCGAGGAGGGCGGTCGCGAGCTGCCCGTCGCCGAGGCGTGGCGGGCCGACGGCGCGATCATCCTGCATGTGCTGCAGGACGGCCGGGTGGTCGGCGCGCTGAAGCTCGCCGACGAGGTGCGCCCTGAGTCGCGCGACGCGGTGGACGCCCTGCACGCCCGGGGCGTGCAGGTGGTCATGATCACCGGCGACGCGGAGGCCGTCGCACACAGCGTCGCGCAGCAGCTCGGAGTCGATCGGTACTTCGCCGGGGTGCGCCCCGAGGACAAGGCCGCATCCGTGCGGCAGCTGCAGCAGGAGGGCCGCCGGGTGGCGATGGTGGGCGACGGTGTGAACGACGCCCCCGCCCTCGCCCAGGCGGATGTCGGGCTGGCGATCGGCGCCGGCACCGACGTCGCGATCGCCTCGGCCGGGGTGATCCTGGCCGGATCCGACCCGCGCTCGGTGCTGTCGGTGATCGAGCTGTCCCGGGCCGCGTACCGCAAGATGACGCAGAACCTGTGGTGGGCGGCGGGCTACAACCTGCTGTCGGTGCCACTGGCCGCGGGCGTGCTCGCCCCGCTCGGGTTCGTGCTGCCGATGTCGGTCGGCGCGATCCTGATGTCGCTGTCGACCGTGGTCGTCGCCCTCAACGCCCAGCTGCTGCGCCGCCTCGACCTGCGTCCCGAGGTCACCGTGCGGAACATCCTCGGACGCTGACGCGGGTGGCGGATCCTCCCCGAGCGGCTCAGCTGAGCTGCTCGGGGAAGATCACGTCGATCTCCGCGACCTCGACGGGGAAGTCCTTGCGGTTGTTCGTGAGAAACCGATCCGCCCCGGCAGCGACGGCTGTGGCCAGATGCACGGCGTCGGCAGCGCGCAGTGAGTACCGCGCACCGAGTGCCACCGCGAGTCGCGCGACGTCGGCATCCATCGGCAGCAACCGCAGTGTCCCGAGAAGCTCCGTGAGCCTGCCGGTCTCGACCGAGTCCGGATCGCTCCGCAGCGGCTTCGACAGCACCTCCGGAAGAAGCAGAACGGATCCGATGCCGCGGCCCGCGGCTCCGGCCTCGGCGAGCAGCGTCAGAATCTGCCGTTGGAACGGGTGAGCCCCGTCTGCGGCGTAGATGATCACGTCGGCGTCGAACGCGGTGATCGTGCTCATCGGGCGTCGCGCCCGTCCCTGATCCAGTCGATCAGTTCCTCCGCGTACTCGTGGCTCAGAGCGGGCTCGACCGACAGCGGCTGCGAACGCGCGGCTTCCAGCCGCTGCCCGAGATCATCCGCGACCTTCCATGCGTCCGCCGCGCGGCGCGAACGCAGCCGTTCAGGCTTGACCAGCACCGCGATCACCCGCCCATGCCGGGAGATCGCCAGGTCTTCCCCCGCCTCGACCCGATCGAGCAGGGCGGGAAGCGTCTGGCGCGCGTCGGACGCGCTGATCGTGTCCATGACGCGATCGTACGTCGTTGTACGTATCCGTACAATCATCGGACCGCGGGTTCGCAAGCTCTGCATGGTCACAGCATGGCGAGCCCCGGCGCCGGGCGGAGTCCCGGTTCCGCAATCCGTGCGAAACCGGTCCGCGCACCGTGTTGTGGGGAACGACGCGGATCCGCCTCAGTCGCCGCAGCGAGCCTCCACCGCGGCGAGCGCCTCCACGGCGCCGCGGGTCGGGGCTCGCTGCACGAGTGCGCGGTAGAGGGTGCGCAGGGTCGCCCAATCGGTCACTCCCGTGCACGCCCGGTCGCAGTGCACCGACTGGATGGCGGCCTCGAGCTGGAACCGCCCCGGCACGCCGCCCTCGGCGATGCCGCTGAGTTTCGCGGCACGTTGCAGCAGCGCCTCGCCCTCCGCGATCAGGGCACGGTCCCAGAGCGCCGGATCCTGCTCGTCCAGCGGCGGCCAGGGCTGCCCCGGGGCGGGCGGCACCCGCGCCGGGGCCCGCGATTGTGCGAGCGTCAGCAGCGCGGCCAGCCCCCACGCCTCGGCGTCGGTGGCGAGCAGGGTGGCGGTGAGCACCGCGAGCCAGCGCGCCTCGTCGGCGAGTGTCGTGCGCACGTCGTCGTGCACACCGAGCCAGTCCAGCGCGTAGGCGCCATAGATCGCCTCGAGCACCGCGGCGATGCGGGCCGGCATGTCGGCGCGCGCGGGGAGCGTGAACGGAATGCCCGCGTCGCGGATCCGGCGCTTGGCCCGCACGAGCCGCTGCGCCATCGCCGCCGGCTCGACATCGAACGCCCGCGCGACCCGCGCGGCGTCGAAGCCGAGCACCGTCTGCAGCATGAGCGGGGTGCGGATCCCGGCATCGATCGCCGGATGCGCGCAGGCGAACAGCAGTTCCAGACGGCGGTCGGGGATCCGCTCGCCCTGCTCGACGAGCGCCGCGACATCGATCCCGCCATCGAGCTCGCGCTCACCGGGCGCATCGGAGTCCAGCGGCGCACCGGTGCGGTACGCCGCTGATCCCCACACGTCGCGGAGTCGATTGCGGGCCACGGTGAGCAGCCATCCTTCCGGGTTGTCCGGCACGCCGGCGATCGGCCACCGGAGCAGGGCGCGTTCGAGGGCATCGGCGAGGCAGTCCTCGGCGAGCGCGAGATCGCCGCTCCCGGCGGCGAGGAGCGCCACGAGCCGACCGTATGATGCCCGCACCGCGCGTTCGGCGGCGGCGCTGGTCTCATCGGCCGCGGTCATCGCGCCTCCTGGTCGCCAGGCTGGGATCGGGTCAGTCGACCGGGGCGGCGCCTTGCCAGGCGCCGTCCACGAACCGGGTCGCGACCGGTCGCACCTCGACCGCACCCCATTGCACCGACGGCGCCTTGCCGGCCCAGGCGATCGCGGCGTCGAGGTCATCCACCTCGATCACGAACGTGCCGCCCAGCTGCTCCTTCGTGTCGGCGAATGGGCCGTCCTGGATGACGAGCTCTCCCTCGCGCATCCGCACGGTGGTGGTGGCCGTCGACGGGTGAAGCACCTCGGCACTGCGCAGGACTCCGGCCTCGTCCAGCGCCTGGGCGTAGACGGCGAAGGCGCGCATGCCCTCCGCGAGGGCGTCCGGTCCGAGATCCTCGGCACTCATCTCGGGGTACTGCAGCAGAAGCGTGTAACGCATGATCGATCCTTTCGCGTGGACGTCGAGGCAGGAATGAGCTTCGACACCATGATGACGAGCGGGAGTCGCGTCGATCGACATCCTCCTCCCGATGTTCCGGATCCGGATCCGCCGGACGTTCCCTGATCCCTGCCGCGTTAGCATTCGGGCATGACGAACGACGCCCCGCTCGACGAGGTCTCCATCGGCGGCGAGTCGATCCGCCTCGGCCAGTTCCTGAAGTTCGCCGGGCTGATCGGCACCGGCGGCGACGCCAAGGCCGCCATCGCCGACGGCTTCGTGCTCGTCAACGACGAGGAGGAGATCCGTCGCGGTCGCCAGCTCGTCGACGGCGACCGCGTCACTCTCGGCAACCGGACGGTCGTCGTGCGGCGCTGACGCCTCAGTCGCGCGCTTCCTCGTCCGCCGACGACTCGCGCAGCAGGTCGTGCAGCAGCCCCGCTGCCGCGAGCAGATCGACGCTGCGTGCGGCGAGGTCGACGAGACGCTGCTGCAGGATCCGCTGCGCACCGGCGACGCTGCCGTGCGCGCGCACCTCGTCGAGGATGCTGCGCACGGCCGGGATCCGGTATCCGCCGGCGCGGAGTGCGGCGGCGGTCCTCGCCTCCGTGACCGCGAGAGCGCCGTACACGCGGGCGCCGGAACCGGTGGGACGGGATGCGCGCACGAGGTCTTCGCGCTCCCAGTGCCGCAGCGCCGACGGGCGCACGCCCAACGCCCGGGCGAGCTCGCCGATCGTCATGGCGTCGCCCTCCTCGAAGGCCTCCGACGCCTCGTCCAGCACCGTGTCGAGCCCGCGCAGCGCCTCGCGCACCCGGCGGCGTTCGACGGCGAGGCCCGCGTGGAGCTCGTCGATGCGCGACGCCGCGTCCTCGATCGGGCCTTCCCTCAGGGCAGGCACCAAGGCGCGCGCGTCGACCGGACCGATCGCGGTGGCCAGCGCACGATAGGCGCGTGCGGCGGTGACGTGCGCGGCGCCGTACCGCCGGTAGCCGTTGGGCGCGCGCAGGGCGGGTGGCAGCACGCCGAGACGCTCCAGATCGCGCACCTGCTGCGCGGAGTACCCGACAAGCCGCGCAACCTCGGCCGTCGACCACTGCTCTGGAGGGTTGACGACGTGATTCCCTTGTCTTTTCGGGGATTCTTCCTCCATGAGTCCACATAAGCACGTCAGCCTCACGATGGAGGGATGAACAAGCAGCAGATCCTGGATCATGTCCGCGGCTTCGACGGCGTGCTCGTGCTCGCCCCGGAGGCCGGCAGCCCGTTCCCCGAGATCGCGTGGGGCGACGCGTTCTTCTACTACGCGCCCGACGGGGTCATGCCGGAGCGCACCCAGCCCTACGGAACGATCGTCACGAAGGACTACCCCGATGACCACTCCTCGGCGCTGGACGCCGCCGACCGCTTTCGGGTCAACATCCACGTGGGACGCGACCGCGCCGCGCAGCTCGTGCTCGGCGACGACCCGGCTGCGGTCGACGCACTGGCGCCGCATCCGCTGTACGGATCGTCGGGCTGGGTGAGCGCGGTCAACCCGGGCGATCGCATCGGCGACCTCGTGCTGGCGCTGCTGCGCGAGGCGCACGATGCCGCCCGCACGCGCACGGAGCGCCGCAGCGCCCGATGAGCAGTGCGCCGCCGCCCGCTCAGCGCCGGACGACGTCCAGCACGCCGCGCGGGAACGGCGGCAGCGGATCGGTCGACTCGGTCAGGAGCGCGAGCGCCCGCTCGAGACCCCGGCACACCTCGTCGACACGGGCCGCATCGACCGCGCGTGCGTGCCGCACGATGTCGTCGACGGAGAGGTCGGCGTCGGCGTCGATGAACCGCGAGCTGCCGGGGGTCATCACCGCCTCGTAGTCGCGGAACTTGAAATCGCCACCGGTGAGACTCGGCTCCAGCGAGGTCCAGACGACGGGGATGCCGTAGGCGTCGGCGGTGATCAGACCGTGCAGGGAGGTCGTGAAGACGACAGAGCTCGCGGCGATCTCCCGCACGGCGGAGCCGGCGCCCTGGTGCACATTCACGACGCGCACGCGGTCTCCGGCCTGGCGGACGAGCCGGCGCAGGCCCTCGTGCGCCCGATGATGCCCGTGCGGCACGATCGCGACCTGCCGGCACACGCGGGGCCGCGGCAGCACCCGTCGCACCAGCAGCCCGGGGTCGCCGAATGTCACGGGGTCTCGGGCGCCGATCAGTTCGGCGGTGAGCGGGCCTCGCACCGCGAGCAGTCGTGCGTCGGGAAGGGGGTGCTCGCGCTCCTCCATCAGACCGGATCCCCAGATCACGCCGGCGAACGACGACGGCAGGAATTCGAGGATGCTGCCGACGCCGGCGAACGTGGCGCTCTCGGCGGCACGGAAGATGGGGATCACGCCGTAGTGCGGCAGCAGCCACGGCGTCATGTCGTCGCCGAAGTTCGGGTGCCCGTCCCACCAGAATGCCGGCACGACGCGACCTCTGCGCCACATCGCCTGCTGCGCACTCGCGTAGACGACGCGGCGCATCGCACGCGCGCGGCGCCGCAGGGTGCTGGCGTAGTCGATCATCGGCTGCCCCGCATCGTCGAGCGGATGCTCCGCCGCACCCGTCGCGCCGTGTCCAGCATCGAACGGCGAGCACGCACGGCGGCGGCGCGGGCACGTGTCCCGCTGCCCCAGTGCCAGCCGCGCTGGTCGCCGAACTCGACGAGCTCGGTGTCGTTCGGCTCATCCGACGCCATGATCTCGACGTAGTACGCCGCGCGCCGGGCTTCGTACGGAGCACGCTGGAACACGTGCGGCACGAACTCGTCGAGGTGCCCGGCGATCTCGAGGGTGAGCATCGTGCGCATGCATTTCCAGCAGTGCGAGCAGTTCACCAGGCGATGCGGGTCCCAGTCGATGCAGACGTCGAGATGGTCGGCGTACGGGCTGCCGACCAGCGCGAGCGTGCGTTCGATCCGCGACTGCGCCGAGCTCGTCGATTCCAACGTGAGCGCGGGCGTCGACAGCAGCGGGAACGTTATCGCACCGGCGAGCCCGATGTCGCCGTGCGGGGGCGGCATCCGGATGTTCCGATAGGTGCCCTCCGACGCGTGATACGAGCGCCCGATGCCCCCGCCGAGCAGGTGCACGACGGCGGCGTTGCGGAACGTGACCGTCTCCATGAAGCCCATCTGCGGGTAATGCGCGTCGATGTTGCTGTCGACGGGGATGAACGGCAGCCCGAGCTCGTCGGCGACCGGCCGCAGCGCGTCGTAGCGCACGCGCCAGAGGGCGCGGCCACCATCGCCGTGCGCCCCGACATTGTTGTTGATGAGGTGAGTGATGCGCAGGTCGGGCGGCACGGCGGATCCGGTCGCGTACTCGGCGAGGGTGGCGAAGCTGTCGACGCCACCGGAGAAGCCCGTGACGACGCCGGAGGCCGGCGGCCCGGCGGGCGCCGTCTCCTCGGCCGTCACTTCGATGGCGCGGAACCCGGGATCCACCGCGCGCACCAGTCCCTGCACGTCGTGGTTCAGCCGGTGCAGCAGCACGTCGGTGACGACCCCGCCGATGCGGAGATCGCGGCCGTACCGCATAGCCGGCAGCAGTAGGGCGACGGCGACGTGGTCGGCCCGCTCGGCGAGCAGCGCTTCGTACTCGCTCTCGACGGAGAACCACAGCGGCTCTGCGCCCTCGACGTCCGCGACGACACGCACCGCACCATCTGGTTCGCGGACACGACGGGGACGCGCGGTGATCATGACAGGCATCGGCTCCCAGCGCCTTCTCGAGTCCCCCGAGCTCGGCATCCCAGCGCCGAGTGATCAGCAGTTTATCGGGAGCGGGGGCCTGCAGGACAAATCCCGGGGGCTGCGCCGCGGGCGATCGTCAGGCGGCGTCCGGAACGGAGATCCGCCCCAGCCGCACGAGGATCTCGAAGCGGTCGGGGATGCCCCAGTGCTCGACGATGCGCCCGTCGCGGATCCGCGCCACGTCGATCACGGTGAAGCTCACGGGCTTGCCCGTCGGCGGCCCGAGGAACGGCCCGGTGCTCGTGGCGACGCCTTCCGCGCGCACCCAGACGATGTCGCCGGAGACCGACCAGTCCTCAACCGTGAACCGGAGATCCGGGAACGCCGTGTGCACGACATGCATGCCGTCGCGCACCTTCGCGATCGCTTCCGCACCGACCCCGGCGAGCCCGAACTGGTGCTCCACGACGTCGGGAGCGCAGAGTTCGTCGACCACGTCGAGGCGCCCGCCGGCGAATCCCTCCGTGAGCATGCGTTCAACCACAGAGACCATGTCTCGTGCGGCTGCGTTGCTTTCCATGTCATCCTCCTTTGCATGAATAGTGCATCCATTGCAGAGGCACTGTATTGAATGCAGGGATAGTATGTCCGCATGCAGGGCGGCGTCAAGAGCGGATCTCTGACCTATCGACAGCAGCAGGCGGAGGCCACGAAGGTCCGCATCGCGGAGTCCGCGCGGGAGCTCTTCGCCACCGACGGCTACGGCGCGACGAGCATGGAGGCGATCGCCACTCAGGCCGGGGTTGCCACGCGCACGGTCTATGCGGCGTTCGGCGCGAAGCGCGAGATCCTCAACCTCATCTGCGAGCGCTGGCTCGAGCAGGCGGATGCCCGCGGGCTCGCACAGGACGTGCTCGCACGCGCCGATGCGATCTCGCGGCTGCGCGGCGCCGCGCACTGGCTGACCGTTCTCTACTCCACGGACTTCGACGTCGCGCGCATCCTCGACTCCGCCGTCGACGAGGACGCGGAGACCCGCGCTCTGCTGCAGGGCAAGTTGCGCGGTCGCAATCATGTGATGGATCAGCTCATCACGTCGGCACGCGACGAGCTCAGCATCCCCCTCGCCGATGCCCGCGCGATCTTCCGTGCTCTCGGGGCGACCGGCGTGTACGGAGAGCTCGTGCAGACCGCCGGCTGGACACCGCAGCGCTTCGAGACCTGGCTCGGCAACGCGCTCGTCACCGAGCTGACGACGTAGGCCTCGCGTGGTGCGGCACGCCGCGGCCGCCCCGACGCGCGGGCCGGATCCGCGCCGTCCTCATCCCGGGCCGGCGGCTCCATCCCACTGCCCGGTCGGTGCGAGAATCCCGGTCTCGTAGGCGAAGACCACGGCGTGGATGCGGTCGGGCAGCCCCAGTTTCGCCAGCAACCGGGCGACGTGCGTCTTGACGGTCGTCTCCGCGATGAACAGGCGCGCGCCGATCTCAGCGTTGCCGAGTCCCCGCCCGACCAGGCGCAGCACGTCGAGCTCTCGTGCGGTGAGCGCCCCCACGGCGTGCGTCTCTCCGCCCGGCGGCGGCCGGTGGGCGAACTCGGCGACGAGCCGTGCCGTCACGGTGGGGGCCAGCAGCACGTCGCCACGCGCGACCGCGCGCACCGCGTGCACCAGATCCGCACGGCCGACGTCCTTGAGGAGGAACCCGCTGGCCCCGGCCCGGATCGCGTCGTACACGTGCTCATCCAGGTCGAACGTGGTCAGGATGAGCACGCGGGAACGCTGCCCGCTCGCCGCGATCTCGCGGGTGGCCTCGATCCCATCGAGCACGGGCATGCGCACGTCCATGAGGATGACGTCAGGAGAGTGCGCGCGGGCCTGCGCGACGGCCTCCCGCCCGTCGGCGGCGACGGCAACGACCTCGAGGTCGTCCTCGGCCTCGAGCATCGTCGTGATGCCGTCGCGCACCAGCACCTGGTCGTCGGCGACGAGAACGCGGATCACAGCACCTCCAGCGGCAGTCGGGCGGCGACGACGAATTCGCCGCGCGGATCGGTGCGGATCTCGACGGTGCCGCCGAACGCCGCGGCACGCTCGCGCATACCCGCGATGCCGTGACGCGCCACCGGGGGTGTCGTGGCGGTGCACGCGTTGCTCACGGTGAGGGCGAGCTCTTCCTCGGCGGTGCGCACCCGGACGGTCGCGCCCGGCCCCGAACCGTGGGCCAGCGCGTTGGTCAGCGCCTGCTGCACGATCCGATAGGCCGCCAGGTCGACACCCGCCGGGATCGACACCTCGGGGCCGTCTCGATCCAGCCGCACCGCCAGCCCCGCATCGCCGAACTCGCGGACGAGGTGGTCGAGATCCGAGAGCCCCCGTGGCACGGACCGCGACGGATCGCCGTCCGTGGTGCGCAGGACGCCCAGCAGGCCCCGCAGTTCGCGCAAGGCGTCGGTCCCGGTCCGCTCGATCGCCTGCACGGCGCGCCGCGCGGTCGCTGCATCCCGCTCCCAGGCCGCATCCGCGGCGCCGGCCTGCACCACCATCACGCTCACACCGTGGGCGATCACATCATGCAGCTCCCGCGCGATGCGCAGCCGCTCGGCATCCACGGCGGCCGCCGCGCGTTCGTGGCGTGTGGCGTCGAGTTCCGCATACGCGACCTCGAGGTCCCGCAGCACACGCCGGTGGCGTTTCATCGCCCACCCGCCGACGACGGGGAGCACCATCAGCACCGACTCCCACAGCACATCGGTGAGAGTGTGCGGCGTTGTCGTCACGATGCAGGTCACGACGGCGACGGCCGTGATGACGGCGACCGGCACCGCCGCCCACGCGGCGATGCGATAGCAGACGACGATGGTCGCCACGACCAGCGCGATCTGGTCGTCGGGCACCATTCCCGCGGCGGCGGCGAGCGCGATCGCCGCACACAGCAGCGCCACCGCCGGCAACGGGGTGATGCGCGCGCCCAGAACCGCGACGCCCAGTAGAACGGCGACGGCCACGCCGGCGACGGTGATGCCGGCGGCTGCCGCCTGCAGGAGGGCCGCGAGACAGAGGCCGGCGGCCAGGATGATGTCGGCCGTCGTCGGTCGCGGTTCATCGGCGATGAACGCTGCGCGCCATCTCATGCCACGACGATACTGCTCTGCGCAGCCCGGTTCGTCGTCGATGCGGATGACGCGGGTCGTCGATGCGGATGACACCGGCGCCCGGAGAATGCGCCGCGGCGGCGGACGTGGCCGCCTCCGCGATGACGCGTCGCGCACCGTCGGATGTCTACGTTCGACGGGATCGACACCTCACTCACACCATAGGGAGACATCATGACAACCCTGATCTGGCCCGCCCCGGTGGCGGCGCCTTCGGCGAACGCCGCCCAGCGCACGCGGTCGGCCGCCGGCATCCTCTGCGCCATCGGCTATTTCTGCTCGTCGTTCATCGAGAGCGTCGTCAGCACCGTGGACGGCGACGCGAGCCCCGCCGCGCAACTCGCACACATCAAGACGAACCTGCCGCAGATCGGCGCCCAGGTGCTCTTCGAGTACCTGACGCCGCTGTTCCTTCTGGGGCTGGCGTTCGCGATGGTCAGCGCGTTGCGGCATCGGGGCGCCTGGCTGGGCTCGCTCGGCGCCGCGCTGGCCGCGATCGGTGCCGTCGCGGGGGCGGCGGGGGCGAGCGTGCACCTCGTGTGCCTGACGCTCATCACGGCCGGTGCGCCCGATGTGGCGGCCACCTCGATCCTGTCGGCGCAGCTGCCGGATGCTCTGTTCTTCGGCCTGTTCGCCGCACCCATCGCGCTGCTGGTGTTCGCGGGTGCGGCATGGCGTGCCCGGGTCACGAGCTGGATCCCGTTCGCGATGGTGGCGGTGTATCTCGTGCTGGAGTTCTCCGGGATCGTGCCCGAGCTCGTGCCGGTCGTGCTCGGCCTGGTCGCTTACCTGATCATCCTCTGGCCGCTCGTCCGTGACCGCGGCGAATGAGAACGTCGCGATCGGGGTTGAGTTGCCCCCGCGCCCGCGCCGGGACCGGTCGATCAGCGGTCGACGTACCCCATGTGCAGCTCGTTGTAGCGGGCGCCGTGCACGCCGATGCGCTGGGCGAGGGTGTCGAGGTCTGCGAGGTCGTCGGCAGACAGGGGGACGGTGGTGGATCCGACGTTCTCCTCGATGCGTGAGGTGCGTCGCGTGCCGGGGATGGGGATGATCCACGGCTGCTGCGCGAGGAGCCATGCGAGGGCGACCTGTCCCGGGGTCGCACCCTTCGACGCGGCCAGTGCCGCGACGTGTGCCACGAGAGCATTGTTCGTCTGGCGGTTCTCTTCGGTGAATCGCGGGATCGTGGCGCGCACGTCGCCGGCGGTGAAGGAGGTGTTCTGGTCGACGGTTCCGGTGAGGAATCCCTTGCCGAGCGGACTGAACGGCACGAACCCGATGCCGAGTTCCGCGAGCACCGGCAGCACCTCGCCTTCCGGGTCGCGGGTCCACAGCGAGTACTCGCTCTGCAACGCCGTCACGGGGAACGTGGCGTGGGCGCGACGGATCGTGGCGGCGGATGCTTCGGACAGCCCGAAGTGGCGCACCTTGCCCGCGGCGATGAGCTCGCCCACAGTTCCCGCGACGTCTTCGATCGGCACGTCCGGGTCGACGCGGTGCTGGTAGAACAGGTCGATCACGTCGGTGCGCAGCCGTTTCAAGGATGCGTCGGCGACGGCGCGGATCTGATCCGGGCGGCTGTTCAGTCCGATGCTCTTGGAGTCTCGGATGTCCCAGCCGAACTTCGTCGCGATCGTGACCTGGTCACGGACCGGTGCGAGGGCTTCGCCGACGAGCTCCTCATTGACGTACGGCCCGTAGACCTCGGCCGTGTCGAAGAAGGTGACCCCGAGATCGATCGCTGAGCGGAGGACGGCGATCATGTCGTCGCGAGTACCGGGGTTGGGGCCGTAGCTCTGCGACATGCCCATGCAGCCGAGTCCGACCGCTGAGACCTGAAGTCCCTGTCCGAGAGTGCGAGTATGCATGATCAGTCCTTTCGTGTGGCGGCGCCGGCGTCGTCCCGGGCCACGGTGGCGGTCGCGGCTTCGTGAGTCGCCTGCCAGCTCGCGAGGATTCGGAATCGCTCTTCGCTCTCGGATCCGGGGCGGGGAACGTAGATGAGGAACGTGAGCCCCGGGTGCTGGACGAACTGCATGTCTTCATAGCTGAGTTCGAGCGCGCCGACGACGGGGTGGATGAACTGCTTCACCCCGGCACCGTGCTGACGGACGTTATGCGCACCCCAGCGGGTGCGGAACTCGGTGCTGCGCGTGGAGAGCTCCCCGACGAGGTCTTGCAGTCCGCGGTCGTATGGGTCGCGGCCGGCTTCGGTGCGCAGGATCCCGACCGTGATGTCTGCCGCCTTCTCCCAGTTCGGGTGGAAGTCTCGTGCTCGAGGGTCGAGGAACGTGTACCGGGCGAGGTTGCCGTCGCCGGGTGACTCGAAGGCCTCGCTCTGCATGGCGCGGCCGAGGGCGTTGGCTGCGAGGATGTCCAGCCGCCCGTTGCGGACGATCCCGGCACCGCCGGTGATCGCGTCGAGCATCAGCTGCATGCCGGAGCGCACGGCGGGGTTACCGCGCGTCCGGCGCGTGCGGGTGGACACAGCTCCCGCCGCACGGGCCAGGTCGGTGAGGTGCTCACGCTCCGCATCATCGAGCTGCAAAGCGTGCGCGAGCGCCTGCAGCACGGACTCCGACGCGCCGCCGATCTGCCCGCGTTCGAGCTTGGCGTAGTACTCGATGCTCACCCCGGCGAGCGTTGCGACTTCGCTGCGGCGCAGCCCGGGGACGCGCCGGTTGCTGCCGCCCGGGAGCCCGACCATCTCGGGGGTGAGCCTTGCACGACGCGAGGTGAGGAACTCGCGTACCTCCGCCTTGTTGTCCATGCCGCCGACGCTACGCGCACCGGCGGGTTCGTGGGGTTCCCTGCGAGTACACGTCTTGCCAGGGACTCCCCCGATGACGCGATCGGGGGTTGAGTAGTGGTGACTGATCAAGGAGGACGACATGACCGACGAGAAGAGTGGGATCGGGATGGCTGACGCGAGTTTCGACAGCGTGTTCCCTCAGGGGGAACCCAACACCGCCTTCGCCGAGTACTTCATCGGGCAGAGCTACCTCGCGCCGCTCGCGAGTCTCGGCATGAGCGTCTCGAACGTGACGTTCGAGCCCGGATGCCGCAACAACTGGCATCGCCACAACGCGACGTCCGGCGGCGGGCAGATCCTGCTGGCCGTCGCGGGGAGCGGCTGGTTCCAGGCCGAGGGTGAGGAGCCCATCAGCCTCGAGCCCGGGAGCGTCGTCGAGATCCCCGCCGGGCGGAAGCACTGGCACGGGGCGAAGGCCGACTCGTGGTTCAGTCATGTCGCGATCGCCGTGCCCGGCGAGAACACGTCCAACGAATGGCTCGAGCCCGTCGCAGACGAGTACTACGACACTCTCAGCGAGAAGGAACGCAACGCATGAGCATCCTGCAAGAGAGCTACACCCTGTCGAACGGGGTCGAGATCCCCAAACTCGGACTCGGCACCTGGTTCATCGACGACGACAAGGCCGCGCAGGCCGTGCGCGATGCCGTCGAGATCGGCTACCGCAACATCGACACGGCTCAGGCGTACGGCAACGAGCGCGGCGTCGGCGAAGGGATCCGCACCTCCGGCATCGCCCGATCGGAGCTGTTCGTGTCGACGAAGCTCGCCGCCGAGATCAAGGACTACGACGCCGCCGTAGCGGCGATCGACGAGTCACTGCGCACGATGGGCCTCGATTATGTCGACCTGATGCTGATCCACAGTCCGCAGCCGTGGGCCGATTTCCGCGGCGGCGACTACGCAGAGGGCAACCGGGCCGCCTGGCGCGCACTCGAAGAGGCGCACGCGGCAGGCAAGTTCCGTGCGATCGGTGTCTCGAACTTCCTCGAAGCCGACATCGCGAACATCCTCGACGGCGGGAGCGTTGGGCCGCACGTGAATCAGATCCTCGTGCACGTCGGGCACACCCCCACCGATCTGCTCGAGTTCTGCGCCGACCGCGGCATCCGCGTGCAGGCCTACTCGCCGATCGCGCACGGGAGGATGCTGCAGAACCGCTTCGTCGCCGCGATGGCCGAGACGTACGGCGTCACGGTGCCACAGCTCTGCATCCGGTACACCCTGCAGCTCGGCACGGTCTCGCTGCCGAAGACCGCGAACCCCGACCACATGCGCGCCAACGCACAGGTCGACTTCGTCATCTCGGACGACGACATGACGACACTGCGCCACCTCGACGCCCGCGACTACGGCGACGACGACCGGTTCCCGGTCTACAGCGGGAAGTGAGTTGTGGTGGCGATGGGCGAGCCGCTCTGACCATCCGATCCTGACTCTCAGATGAGTTCCATCACCGGCCCCTCGTGCACGGCGCTGTAGATCGCATTGCGGATCCGGTTGGCTTCGTCGGAGGTCAGGGTGCGGTCGACCGGGCGCAGCAGGATCCGCAGCAGCACGTTCACCTGTCCGGGGCGGGTGCCCAAGCGTGCCTGGGCGGCCTCGTGCAGTTCGTCGTGCGGGGTGCGGCTGAGCACGTCGACAGACTCGATCACGTCGGCATCGTCGCCCAGAGCCGTGCGGATGCGATCGCCGAGCGTCTCCTCGTCCTCCTCCTCTCCGAGAACCACGGAGATGTCGCGCCGGGCGGCGGGCAGCGGTGAGACATGCTGCCATGGTTCGAGTGTGAGCATCTGCTCCGCGATGCGGGGCTCCGCCGCCCGGAGGTAGCGGATGTCGGGGACGGACTTTCGCAGCATGAGGGCTCGCTCCAGGCCCATGCCGAGCGCGAGCCCGGACCAGTGTGCGGGATCGAGACCCGAGTCGCGCAGCACGTCGGGATGGATCCGCCCACACTCCGCGAGCTCCAGCCATTCGCCGTTGTGGAGCACGTCGATCTGCCGGCCGCCGAGCGTATACGGGTGGGTGACGTCGGTGACGGTCCATTCCGCCCCGGGGAGCACCACCTCGACCAGCTGCTCGATCATCGTGAGCATGTCGCTGTCGTCGATATCCGGCGTGCTGCGGATCCGCCAAAGATCCACTTGATGCGGTTCGCCGACATGACTGCGGTCGACGACGTCGCGGCGGTAGACGAGCCCTGGCGCGACGATCAGCTCGTCGACGTCGACGCGGCCGGCATAGGCGTCGAGCGCGGAAGGGAGCTGTGCGCTCGTGTGGCTGCGGAGCATGACCGTCTCACTGATGTAACGCGTGTATCGCTGCGCGCGCGTGACATCACCGGGCTCGTAGCCCAGGCGATCGTAGTTCTCCCGCACGGGCACGATCGGCGAGCTTCGCACATAGCGGACGGTGCTGCCCCACGTGGACTGGAGCGCCGAGACGACCGCGCCGAGGAGCTCTTGGATGGCATGCGCGCCCTGCGCGGGGTCGGCGAGATCGCGCATGGTCAGCGCACGGTGAAGCTGGTCAGAAGTCAGATAGTCGGCATACGACATGAGAGGGTCTCCGAGAGGTTGAAGGCTGGCTGCGAGGAGAACTTCCCCCGGCCGCGCCTGCGGAGACCCAAGTGCTACTGGCGCACGTCGACGACCCCGCGGCCATATCCCGGCCGGGGGTAGCGAAATCGCTGCTGCCAACGCAGTTGCGTCCCTTAACGTGGTGTAGCGCGCGGTGGCTGGCTCGTCGCTTACGACGTAGACGCGGTCACCGTGTGATCCTTCGAGGAAACTCTCACATC
>JAFDWM010000034.1 GCA_018268455.1 Actinomycetota bacterium
CCGCCCTGCTGACCGCCGCCGAACAGCCCGCCGAGGCCGCCGAGGATGTCGCCGATCCCGCCGCCCGAGCCGCCCTGCTGGCCGCCGCCGAAGAGCCCGCCGAGCAGACCGCCCAGACCGCCCTCGGAGGATCCGCCCGCGGCCGCGCCCTTCTGGCTGTTCGCGATGAGGCCCATCACGATCGGCGCGAGCATCGGCAGCAGCTTGCCGAAGTCGATGCCGGCCGTCTTCGGCTCATTCGTGAGCGTCGATGCGACCTGGTCGGCGTCGCCGCCGAACACGTGCGACACGATCTTCGCGCCGTCCGCCTCGTCGACGTCGTTCAGCGACGCGGCGCCGGAGAACCCGCCGTGCTTGGCGAGCGCGGCCTCGATCGCGGCCGATCCCTCCGGGGTCTCCGCGTTCTTGGCGAGGCCGCCGAGCAGCGCTGCGCCGCCCTCCTGCACCGCCTGCGTGGCCACGTCTTCGCTGACGCCGAGCTTCTGCGCGATGTCGCCGATCGGGATCTGCTTGAGGATCTCGTCGATGTCCATGGGATTCCTTCCGTCCGAAGCGGGTGCCCGGTTCCACCGGGCGCCACCCCGCCCTCCTTCCGCTCACAGTAGCGGGCGAGGCGTTCGGGCGGGAGATGGACTGAGTGCACCTAAAATCGACTCATGCGCGCAGCGGACATCGCCGACGACCTGACCGAGATCCTCGTCACCCAGGAGGAGATCCACGCCAAGCTCGTGGAACTCGCAGCGCGGGTCGCCGAGGACTACGTGGGCAAGGACCTGCTGCTGGTCGGCGTGCTCAAGGGTGCCGTCATGGTGATGGCCGACTTCGCGCGCGCCCTGCCGATCGACGCGCCGATGGACTGGATGGCCGTGTCGAGCTACGGCGCGGGCACCCGTTCGAGCGGCGTCGTGCAGATCCGCAAGGATCTCGACACCGACCTGCACGGCCGGCACGTGCTGATCGTCGAGGACATCATCGACTCGGGCCTCACGCTGAGCTGGCTGCTGGAGAACTTCGCGTCGCGCGGAGCGGAGTCGATCGAGGTGCTGGCGCTGCTGCGCAAGCCCGAGGCGGCGAAGGTCGAGATCGACTGCAAGTACGTCGGCTTCGACATCCCGACCGAGTTCGTCGTCGGCTACGGCCTCGACTACGCCGAGCGCTACCGCAACCTGCGCGACGTGGCCGTGCTGGCGCCGCACGTGTACGCCTGACACGGCGCGAGCGGGGGCCGCGGCGGCGTCCTCCGGGTACGCCATGGGCGAATCCCCAGCAGGGCGCAAAGGCTGTCGCGCTACGCTGATCGGATCATGGATGTCAAGAAGGTCACGCGCAATCCGCTCACGTATGTGGTGCTGATCGGTCTGCTTCTGATCGGCGGTTTCATGCTGATCACGAATCTCGGATCCTCCTCCCAGATCTCGACCGAACAGGGTCTCGATCTGCTCAAGGGCGGCACGGTCACGAAGGTCGTCAACACCGACGGCGACCAGCGCGTCGACATGACGCTGTCCGAGGAGTACAAGGGCTCCAAGACGGTGCAGTTCTACTACGTGCAGGCGCGGGCCGCCGACGTGGTGAAGGCGATCGACGCCGCCAGCCCGAAGGACGGCTTCAACGACGCCGTGCCGAAGGCGAGCTGGTTCGACGGCTTCCTCTCCATCCTGATCCCCATGCTCCTGCTCGGCCTGCTGTTCTGGTGGCTGCTCTCCAGCGCCCAGGGCGGCAACAGCAAGATCATGCAGTTCGGCAAGTCCCGCGCGAAGCTCGTGAACAAGGAGAACCCGACCGTCACGTTCGCCGACGTCGCCGGCGCCGACGAGGCGATCGAGGAGCTCGACGAGATCAAGGAGTTCCTGCAGGATCCCGGCAAGTTCCAGGCCATCGGCGCGCGGATCCCGAAGGGCGTGCTGCTGTACGGCCCTCCCGGAACCGGCAAGACCCTGCTCGCCCGTGCGGTCGCCGGCGAGGCGGGGGCACCGTTCTACTCGATCTCCGGATCCGACTTCGTCGAGATGTTCGTCGGTGTCGGCGCCTCCCGTGTGCGCGACCTGTTCACGCAGGCCAAGGAGAACGCGCCCGCGATCATCTTCATCGACGAGATCGACGCCGTCGGCCGACACCGCGGCGCAGGCCTCGGCGGCGGCAACGACGAGCGCGAGCAGACCCTGAACCAGATGCTCGTCGAGATGGACGGCTTCGACCCGAACGCGAACGTGATCGTGATCGCGGCCACCAACCGTCCCGACATCCTCGACCCCGCCCTGCTGCGCCCCGGGCGCTTCGACCGCCAGATCGGCGTGGACGCGCCCGACCTCAAGGGCCGCCAGCGCATCCTCGAGGTGCACGCGAAGGGCAAGCCGCTGGCCAACGGCGTCGACCTCGAGGTCGTCGCCCGCAAGACCCCCGGCTTCACCGGCGCCGACCTGGCGAACGTGCTGAACGAGGCCGCCCTGCTGACCGCGCGCTCGAACGCGCAGCTCATCGACAACCGCGCCCTCGATGAGGCGATCGACCGCGTCATCGCCGGCCCGCAGCGCCGCACCCGCGTGATGAAGGACAAGGAGAAGCTCATCACGGCCTACCACGAGGGCGGACACGCACTCGCGGCAGCGGCGATGAACTACACCGACCCGGTCACCAAGATCACGATCCTCCCGCGCGGCAAGGCCCTCGGCTACACGATGGTGCTGCCGCTGGACGACAAGTTCTCGGTCACCCGCAACGAACTGCAGGACCAGCTGACCTACGCGATGGGCGGTCGCGTCGCCGAGGAGATCGTGTTCCACGACCCGACGACGGGCGCGTCCAACGACATCGAGAAGGCGACGGACATCGCCCGCAAGATGGTCACCGAGTACGGCATGACCATGCAGGTCGGACCCGTCAAGCTCGGATCCGGATCCGGAGAGATGTTCGTCGCCCGCGACATGAACCGCGGCCGCGACTACTCCGAGTCGATCGCCGAGACCGTCGACGAGCAGGTGCGCGCGCTCATCGAGCAGGCGCACAACGAGGCGTACGAGGTCATCAGCGCGAACCGGGACATCCTCGACAAGCTCGCCCGCGAGCTGCTCGAGAAGGAGACGCTGGACCACAACCAGATCGCCGACATCTTCACCGATGTGCGCAAGCTCCCCGAGCGCCCGCAGTGGCTCTCCAGCGAGGACCGCCCGGTTTCGCTGGTGCCCCCGATCGAGATGCCGCAGCGCGGCGTCGAGGTCGGCACCGCGGCGAACGAGTCGGCGCAGCCGTCCTCCGAGCGTCGGCCGGGCACCGCGGGCGGTGGCAAGCCGCGCCCCGCGACGGCCTGAGAGCGACGGCCTGAGAGATGGCGGTCGATCGGGAGCGCGTCGCGCACCTGACCCGCGAGCTGCTGCTCGCCATCGGCGAGGATCCTGAGCGGCCGGGTCTCACGCACACGCCGGAGCGCGTGGCGGAGCTCTACACCGAGTTGTTCGCCGGCGTCGGCGAGGATCCGGGCGCTCCGCTCGCCCGCACGATCAGCGTGTCGCAGGGCCCGGCCCCCGACACGCTGCCCTCGGGCGCGGTGCTGCTGCGCGGAATCCGGTTCCGTTCGGTGTGCGAGCACCATCTGCTGCCGTTCGCCGGGCACGCGCACATCGCGTACCTGCCGGGGGAGCAGGTGGTCGGGCTCGGCGCTCTGGTGAAGGTCGTGGAGATCCTCGCGTCCCGCCCGCAGGTGCAGGAGCGGCTCGGCGAGCA
Source organism: Actinomycetota bacterium (assembly GCA_018268455.1). Lineage (GTDB taxonomy): Bacteria > Actinomycetota > Actinomycetes > Actinomycetales > Microbacteriaceae > Microbacterium. Next base: position 3,721 of record JAFDWM010000034.1, read on the forward strand.
GGTGGCCGACGCGATCGCCACGCACCTCGACGCGCACGGCGTGCTCGTGGTGATGGACGCCGTGCACGGCTGCGTCACGATGCGGGGCGGGCGTCAGACCGAGGCGTCGACGCTCACGATCGCCGCACGCGGCGCATACACGGATCCGGTCGCCCGCGCCGAGCTGATCGCGCTGATCGGCGGCGCATCCGGATCGCTCGCATGACCGCGATCTGGGGCATCGTCAACGCCACCCCGGATTCGTTCAGCGACGGCGGACGCTATGCCGACGCCGACGCGGCCATCGCCCACGGACTCCGGCTGCGTGCGAACGGCGCGGACGTGCTCGACGTCGGCGGGGAATCAACCCGGCCCGGTGCCGAGCGGGTGCCCGCCGCCGAGGAGCAGCGCCGCGTGCTGCCCGTGATCGAGCGGCTGGCCGCCGAGGGGATCCCGATCAGCATCGACACCCTGAACGCCTCGACCGCGCTCGCCGCGGTGCGCGCGGGTGCGCGGATCGTCAACGACGTGTCGGGCGGGCTCGCGGATCCCGACATGCTCGCGGCTGTCGCCGGATCCGGCGCCGACATCGCGCTGGGACACTGGCGCGGGCCGTCGTCGGACATGTACGCCCGTGCCGAGTACACGCGGATCGGCCGCGAGGTCGCCGAGGAGCTGCGCGAGCGGATCTCCGCTGCCGGCGCGGCCGGCATCGCCCCGGCCCGCATCATCGTCGACCCCGGTGTCGGCTTCGCCAAGGCCGGGGCGCAGAACTGGGATCTGCTGCGCGAGCTCGCCGACGTGGTGGCGCTCGGTCCTCGCGTGCTCGTGGGCACCTCGCGCAAGCGCTTCCTCGCATCGGCGCTGGGCGACGACGCCGGTGAGGCGCGCAAGGACCTCGCGACCGCGGTCACCAGCGCGCTCGCCGCGCGCGCCGGCGCCTGGGCGGTGCGCGTGCATGACGTCGCCACGACGCGCGACGCCCTCGCCGTGCTCAGCGCCTGGGACGGCTGAACAACCGGCCTCCTCGCGACCCGTGCGGTTGTGCAGGGACGGTCCGCTGTTGTGCGAGGAGGGCCCGCCGTCGTGCAGGGAGGGCCCGCCGTCGTGCAGGGAGGGCCCGCCGTTGTGCAGGGAGGCGTGCGCCTGGGGCTGTCGGCGTGACTTGAGTTTCCGCGGCTGGACCGTGCGGCGGATCGGGAGGTCCCTGCAGAACGATGTGGGGTCCCTGCAGAACGGGGGTCGGATCCTGCCGAACGGGCGCACGGACGCCAGACCAGGCGCCGCGGCCGCGCGTCGTCGGCCCGCCGTAGGCTGTGGGCATGGACTTCCTCGACCAGATCACGCTCACCGGGCTGACCGTGTTCGGCCGCCACGGCGTGTACGAGCACGAGCGCGCGAACGGCCAGGAGTTCGTGATCGACCTGGTGCTGCATCTGCCGCTGTCGCCGGCCGGGGCCAGCGACGACGTGGCAGACACCGTGCACTACGGCGAGCTCGCCGAGCGGGTCGCGGCGGTCGTCGCGGGTGAGCCGGTCGATCTCATCGAGACGCTCGCGACCCGCATCGCCGACGTGGTGCTCGAGGATGAGCGGATCCACCTGGTCGAGGTCACCGTGCACAAGCCGCACGCGCCCATCCCGCTGACCTTCGCCGACGTCTCCGTCACGCTGCGGCGCCCGCGTCGGGGCGAGCCGTCCTGGAGCGTGTCCCGGTGAGCCCGAACCGACCGATCCCGCCGGTGCCGCGCGGTCGTCGCCTGCCCGCGATCGATCCGCGACCCGAGGCGGAGCCAGTGCACGCCGTCGTCGCGCTCGGATCCAACCTCGGCGACACCTCGGCCACGATCGACGACGCCGTGCGGGCGATCCGCCGGCTGCCGCTCGTCGACGAGGTGCGCGTCTCGCGCATCTTCACCACTGTCGCGGTGCGGCTCGACGGGCCGGATCCGGGCGCCCCGGAGTTCGCGAACGCCGTCGCGATCGTCACCACACGGCTCGCCCCGCAGGTGCTGCTCGGCATGCTGCATGCGATCGAGGAGGAGCACGGCCGCGTCCGCGCCGAGCGCTGGGGCGACCGCACGCTCGACCTCGACCTCATCGCCTACGGCGACCTGCACAGCGACGACGAGCATCTGCTGGTGCCGCACCCGCGCGCGGCCGAGCGCACGTTCGTGCTCGAGCCGTGGCTCGACGTGGATCCCGACGCAGAGCTGCCCGGGCGGGGCCGGGTCGCCGACCTGCTCGCCGCGCTGCGGGCCGCACAGCGTGAGGATCCGCCCGTGACGGATGACGGATCCGGCGACACCGCGAAGGGCGGGGCATGAAGCGCATCTCGGCGGTGCTGCTGCTCGTGCTGGCGCTCGCCGGCGCGGCCGCGGGCTTCCTGCTCGACCACGCGCTGACCACGGCGGGCAGGGCGACGTTCACGCCGTCGGCGGTGCTGCCGATCTTCCTCGTGCTGCTGGGACTCGCGGTGCTGGCCCTTGCCTGGCCGGTCCGGCGCAGCACGCGCGGCGCGGCGCGGCATCGGGTGGATCCGTTCCGCGCGCTGCGCATCGCGATGCTCGCGCGCGCTTCGAGCCTGGTCGGCGCCGTGATCTGCGGTGTCGGCGTGGGGCTCGGCGCCTATCTGCTGACCCGCCCGATCGACCCGCCGGTAGGGTCGATGACGGCGGTCGTCGCGACCGCAGCCGCGGGCCTCGTGCTGACGATCGCCGCGGTGATCGCCGAGAGTTTCTGTCTGCTGCCCGGTGACGGGCCGCACGACCCCGACGGCTCGAACGGGCCGCGCCTGGAGGACGACGATGACGACCATCCCCGAACCGCCGCAGACACCGGGCACTGAGCCGGCCGGCGGCGTGCCCGATCCGGCCGCCGCCCTTGCCCCTGCCCCCGCACCGCCGACCGCCGCGCCGGCTGCGCCTGTCTCGGAGCCTGCCGCGCAGCAGACCCGTGCTGCCGCGCGGGCCGCGTCCGCCGAGCAGGCGGCGGTCGCCGCGGTCGCGACGCATGAGGCGCCGCCGTCTGCGCCCGTGCTCGATGAGGACACCTACCCCGGTCTGCGCGTGCCGCAGGGGGAGGGCGCGCTCGCGCTCGACGGATCCTGGCATCAGATCTCGCCGAAATACGTCGTCGCCGAGGTGATCCTGCGCTTCGTCTGGCTCGTGATCATCGCGATTGCCGCCTATGCCGCCACGAACCTGCTGCCGCAGCCGTGGCCCTGGGCGTGGGTCGTCGCGGGCTTCATGGCCGCCTACACCCTCGTCGAGCTGATCATCCTGCCGCGCCAGGCGAAGGCGATCGGGTACATGCTGCGCGCCGACGACATCGTGTTCCGTCGGGGGATCCTGTGGCAGCGCATGATCGCGGTGCCGTACGGCCGCATGCAGCTTGTCGACATCACCCGCGGCCCGGTCGACCGCGCGTTCGGGATCGCCAAGCTCAAGCTCGTCACCGCCGCGGCGACGACGGGTGTCGAGATCCCCGGCATGACCGAGGACGCGGCCGAGGCGCTGCGCGACACGCTCATCGACGTCGCCGAGATGCGCCGGACCGGCCTGTGAGCACGCCGCGGGATCCGATGTTCGGCGCGCCGCCGCAGCCGGTTCCCGGCGCGCCGGAGCGGCCGTCGCTCGCCGACGGTGCCTGGCACCGCATGCACCCGCTCACCCCGCTGCTCAAGGGCGGCCTGGTGCTGGTGATCGTGCTGGGCTATATCATCGCCAACCTGCGCGAGAAGCTCATCTACTGGCTGGTGTCCCTGTTCACGCCCGCGAGGGTGCCGGAGCTCGGTGGGGATCCGGTCGACTGGGTGCTCGCCAACAATCTCGTCGTGGTCGTGCTGCTCGTCGTCGCGGGTGTCGCAGTGCTGCTCATCGCCCTGTTCTGGATGATGTGGCGATTCCACGACTTCCGCATCACCGAGGCGCACGTCGAGGTGCGCAAGGGCGTGATCTTCCGCTCGCATCGCCGTGCTCCGCTCGACCGGGTGCAGGGCGTCAACCTGACCCGGCCGTTCCCCGCCCGGCTGATCGGCCTCGCCAAGCTCGAGGTGGACGGTGCCGGCAACGACGCGAACGTCCCGCTCGAATACCTCTCCACAGCCAAGGCCGAGGCGGTGCGCGCCGACATCCTGCGGCTCGCCTCCGGCGCGCGGCAGGCGAAGGAGGCGACCCGCGGCAGCACGGATCCGGCGGCGGCACGCACCCTCCGCGCGCAGCTCGCGCAGTCGATGGACGCCGGTGTCACCGGTCTCATCACCGGCGTGGATCTGGATGATGTCGCGCCCGAGCACGTGCTGCGGATCCCCACGGGGCGCCTGGTCGGCTCGCATGTGCTGTCGGGCCTCACCTGGCTCGCCTTCTTCGCGGTGATCTTCGCGATCGGCATGGTCACGGTGCTCCCGAACGTGCTTCAGGATGCGGGCCCCGGCGCGGCCGCGATCACGCTGGGCGTGGGCCTCGCGATGGGTCTGCCCCTGCTGCTGGCGGCGCTCGCCGTGACCTGGAGCCGGATCGCGCGCGCCCTCCGCTACTCGATCGCGCCCACGCCCGACGGCGTGCGGATCACGTTCGGCCTGTTCACGACCGTCACGGAGACGATCCCGCCCGGACGCATCTTCGCCGTCGAGGTCATGCAGCCGGCGCTGTGGCGCCCGTTCGGCTGGTGGTCGGTGCGCATCAACCGGATGAGCGGCAAGAGCGCCAGCCAGCAGCAGTCGAGTCAGGGGCAGCAGTTCAACATCGTGCTGCCCGTGGGCGCGCGTGCCGACGTCGAGCGCGTGCTCGGCATGATCCTGCCCGACGTGCCGGCCGACATGCTGCCGATGATCTGGGAGCAGGGCGTGCTCGGCCCGGTCGCGGGCGACCCGTACACGACGATCCCGCCGCGCGCATGGTGGCGCCGGCCGATCTCCTGGCGTCGTCATGGCGCGGCGTTGACCGATTTCGCCCTCTTCCTGCGGCGCGGTCGCATCTGGCGTCAATTGGCCGTGTTCCCGCTCGCCCGCCTGCAGGGCTTCTCGCTCGAGCAGGGACCGATCGACCGGATCCAGCGCGTGACCAAGGCCCGTGCGCATTCCGCGACCGGGCCGGTGCGCGGCGACGTGTCCGGGCTGGAGAGCGCGGCGATGCTCGCCATGCTGAACACGCTGTCAGTGTCGGCCGCGCGTGCCGCCGCACACGACCGCGCGCACCGCTGGGCCGACGGGCAGGAGCCCCTGCCGGCGGCGTTCACTGGGCAGGCCTGGTCGGGTGCGGTTCCCGTCGGGCATGAGCTGCCCTCCGATCTGGGCGGCTCGGCGGGCGCTTCGGCCGTGCCTGTCGGGCATGAGCTGCCCTCCGATCTGGGCGGCTCCGCCCGCACCGCGCCGTGACGCGCCCGGGACGCCTCGGCGTCGGCATCATCGGCGCGGGGCATGTCGGCCCCGTGCTCGGTGCCGCGCTCGCCGGAGCCGGGCACGCGCTCGTCGGGATCACCGCCGGCTCGGATCCCGACCGCACGGCGGCGGTGCTGCCGGGCGTGGCCGTGATGGATCCGCCCGACCTGCTCCGCGCCGCGCAGCTGGTCGTGATAGCCGTGCCGCACGACCAGCTGCCCGGTCTCGTCGCCGGCCTCGCGGAGATCGGCGCCTGGCAGCCCGGTCAGCTCGTGCTGCACACGGATCCCGCGTACGGTACCGATGTGCTCGAGCCCGCCCAGCGCGGCGGCGCGATCCCGTTGGCCGTGCACCCCGCGATCTCGTTCACCGGCACGCGCCTCGACCTGCGGCAGCTGCATGCCTCGTACGCGGCGGTGACCGCGCCGCCGATGGTGCTGCCGATCGCGCAGGCGCTCGCCGTCGAGCTCGGCTGCGAACCGGTGGTGATCGAGGAGGCCGACCGTCCCGCGTACGCGGAGGCGATCTCGACGGCGACCGAGTTCGCGCGGTCGATCGTCGGCCAGGCCACCGGGATCCTCCGCGGCATCGGTGTCGAGAACCCGGGCGGGTATCTCTCGGCGCTGGTCTCGTCGACGTTCGACCGCGCCCTGCGCGAGGCCTCCCCGCCCGATCCGCTCTGATCGCCCTGCCCGGTCGCCCCTGCGGGCGCGGCGACGGCCGGGGCACCGCTTCCGCGCAGCGGGCGTCCGGGTGCGCGCCGGTAGACTGGGCGGCGACTTTTCGAGGAGCCCCACCCATGACTGACGCGCCCGCGCCGACCGCCGTCCCCGCCGACCCTTCGACCGGCGCCGCGCCCGGCACGGACGCCGAGGACACCTTCGAGCAGCGCGCCGTCCGCCTGGCCAAGCGCGAGCGGCTCATCGCCGAGCGCGCGGACGCATCGGGTGGCGCCTTCCCCGTCGCGGTGCCGGTGACGCACACCATCCCGCAGCTGCGCGCCGAGTACGGCGAGCTCGAAGCCGGTGCCGAGACCGGCGTGCAGGTCGGCGTCGCCGGCCGCGTGGTGTTCAGCCGCAACACCGGCAAGCTCTGCTTCGCGTCGCTGCAGTCGGGCGACGGATCCCGCATCCAGGCGATGATCTCGCTCGCCAACGTCGGGGAGGAGTCGCTCGCGCAGTGGAAGGAGCTCGTCGACCTCGGCGACCACGTGTTCGTACACGGCGAGGTGATCTCCAGCCGCCGCGGCGAGCTGTCGATCATGGCCGACGGATGGACGATCGCGTCGAAGGCGATCCTGCCGCTGCCCAACGCCTACGGCGAGCTCAGCGAGGAGAGCCGCGTGCGCAGCCGCTTCCTCGACCTCATCGTCCGCGACCAGGCGCGGACCACCGTGCGCGCTCGCGCCGCCGTGAACGCGAGCCTGCGCGCCACGTTCACCGGCCACGACTTCCTCGAGGTCGAGACGCCCATGCTGCAGGTGCAGCACGGCGGTGCGTCTGCCCGCCCGTTCATCACGCACTCGAACGCGTTCGACACCGACCTGTACCTGCGCATCGCGCCGGAGCTCTACCTGAAGCGTGCCGTCGTCGGCGGCATCGAGCGGGTGTACGAGATCAACCGCAACTTCCGCAACGAGGGCGCCGACTCCACGCACAGCCCCGAGTTCGCAATGCTCGAGGCCTACCAGGCGTACTCCGACTACAACGGCATCGCCGACCTGACCCAGGAGCTCATCCAGAACGCCGCGATCGCGGTCGCCGGATCCACTCTCGTCACCTGGGCCGACGGCACCGAGTACGACCTCGGCGGGGACTGGGCGCGCATCTCGATGTATGACTCGCTCTCCGAGGCGGCAGGACGCACGTTCACGCCGGCCGACCCGGTCGCCGAGCTCATCGCGTTCGCCGAGGCCAACGGCGTCGAGGTGCCGCCGCACGCCACCCACGGCAAGCTCATCGAGGAGCTGTGGGAGCACTACGTCAAGGGCGGTCTGGAGCGGCCCACGTTCGTGATGGACTTCCCCGTCGACACCTCGCCGCTCGTGCGCGAGCACCGCTCGATCGCGGGTGTCGTGGAGAAGTGGGACCTGTACGTGCGCGGCTTCGAACTCGCCACCGGATACTCCGAGTTGGTCGACCCCGTCATCCAGCGGGAGCGCTTCGTCGAGCAGGCCAAGCTCGCCGCGGGCGGCGACCTCGAGGCGATGCGCGTCGACAACGAGTTCCTCCGCGCGCTCGAGCACGGCATGCCGCCGACCGGCGGAATGGGCATGGGCATCGACCGCCTGCTCATGGCGATCACCGGACTCGGCATCCGCGAGACCATCCTCTTCCCGCTCGTCAAGTGACCGATCGCTGGGGGTCCGCGCCGCGGACCCCCAGCGAGTGCCAGGCCCGGTGCCACCGCCAGTGCCAGGATCCGGCCCGCACTCGAGCCGGGCATCACGGTCCCGGGCCTCATGCGGCGGCGTCGGAGAACGACCAGTCCGGCAGCATCCCCGCATCGATCACCGCGCGCAGCAGCTGCGCGAAGCTGAGCTTCGGGTCGACCTCCTGCGCACGGTCGAGGTACTGCGCGGCATGCGTCGAACGGCCGACCGCCCAGCTCAGCCACGCCGCGGCCGCGAGCGGGCCGCCGCGCGCGTCGCGCGGCGCGAGGCCTGCCGTGCACCGGACGAGAGTCAGCGCGACCCCGAGCCGGTCGCGATCGGGCCGCGGCCCCTGCCCGATGAGCAGGCCGCCGACGTCCGCCGGCACGGCCGAGCGGGTGCGCCGGTGCAGGAGCTGCGCCGACAGCGCCCGGTCGCCATGATCGATCGTGCTCGCCCACTGCACCAGCGCGACATCGCGCAGGGCAGGCCGGTCGAGGATCCAGATCAGCGCCGCCGTCGCGAACGGAGGCAGCGACTCGGGAGCGTCGAGCACCGTCTCGAGGAATGCCGGCAGATCGTCGAGCATGTCGGCCATCTCGCTCGCACGCGGATCGATCGGATCCTTGCGGGCGGGCGCCTTCCGGCCGGGGGCCGCGGAACCGAGGAGGCGCTCCAACGCGATCAGGGCGCGGCCGACGGACTCGCCGGCGAACAATCCGGGGTCAGGCAGCTCGGTGCCGGAGAACTGGTCGGGCGCGGGTCCGGCGAAGCCCGGAATCGCCGGCGCGTCCGGCACCTCGTCGAGGGGGCGCGGCGACGCGCTCGGGTCGCGATAGTCGGCCCAGGATTCGGATCCGACGTGCAGCGCCTCCACGATGTGCAGTCCGCACGCCTCGGCGCGGCGCACGAGTTCGGCGACGAGCAGAGCACGGGGGAGTGCGCTCGGGGCACCCGCCGAAGAGTCGCCCTCGTCGGTGTAGACGGCGAGGGCGAGCGCGTCGGTCTCGGGGACGCGGCAGGCGAGCCCGATCGCGGTCGCGGCGAACTCCTCGGCCGAGGGTCCGTCGGGGGCGGGGTGCGGCAGGTCGAAACGCAGCGCCCCGGCGGTACGGGAGCCACGGAACGGAAGCAGCACCAGCGAGTCGCGGGGAGCGAAGCCGGTGAGGACGGGGATCGCGGCGAGCAGCTCTGCGGCGCCGGCGGCGTGAACGATGGTTGTCATGCCACCACCATCGGCGGCGGGCGCGAGGGTCCTCCGCGCCAGGGACGGAACAGTCCCGGAGAAGGTTATGCACAGGCGATTCGCGGATCGAAGCGCACCGGGCGGATGAGCCCAGCCGACCGAGCCGAGTCGAGCCGGCGGAGTCGGACCGGTCACGCCGCTGGGCGCCCTCAGCCGGGGCATCGCGGGCGACGGGTAGAATCGGAGCATGGACGAGTTCTGGGTGGCCGCAGCGTGGTCGATCATTCCCACGATCGTCGTCTGCGTCGTGTTCTGGTTCGTGTTGCGCGGCATCCTGCGCTTCGACCGCACCGAGCGTCGCACGCACGCGCGCATCGAAGCCGAGGAGCGCGCCGCCCGCGGGCTCCCGCCGCGTGCCTGACCCGGCCGCATCGCGCTGATCCCCCGGGGATCGCACGCCACCATCTCCGCCGCCACGCGATGTCGCACGCACCGGCTAGGGTGGACGGGACCGCCGATCGGCGGCTCCTCCGAGATCCGGGTGGTGCATGGACGCCAACGCGTGGTCCCTGATCGTCGCCATCGTGGCGGTGCTGATCGACCTCACGATCCGCGTGATCGCGATCATCGTCGTGCCGCGCAACCGCCGTCCCACGGCGGCCACGGCCTGGCTGCTGGCAATCTACTTCATCCCCTACATCGGGGTGCTGCTGTTCCTGCTGATCGGGAACCCGCGCCTGCCGCGCGCGCGGCGCAAGAAGCAGGCGCTGATCAATGAGACCATCGCCGAGGTCACGAAAGACCTGCATCTCGGCACCCCGCGGCCCGGCACCCCGGAGTGGCTGCGGTCGCTGATCGGCATGAATCAGCGCCTCGGCGCGCTGCCGCTGTCCGGCGACAACGGCGCGCATCTGATCTCCGACTACCAGGCCTCACTCGACGCCATGGCCGAGGCGATCCGCGGCGCGCAGAAGTTCGTGCACGTGGAGTTCTACATCCTGCAGTCCGACGCGGCGACCGACAACTTCTTCCGCGCGATGGAGGAGGCGGCGGCCCGCGGCGTACCCGTGCGCGTGCTGCTGGACCACTGGGCCAACCGCTGGAAGCCCCGGTACAAGCAGACCATCCGGCGCCTCGACGCGATGGGCGCCGACTGGCATCTCATGCTCCCCGTGCAGCCGTTGCGGGGCCGCACCCAGCGTCCCGATCTGCGCAACCACCGCAAGCTCCTCGTCGTCGACGGCGAGGTCGCCTTCCTCGGCTCGCAGAACGTCACGGACTCCACCTACAACCTGCCGAAGAACATCAAGCGCGGTCTGCACTGGGTCGACCTCATGGTGCGCGTCGACGGGCCCGTGGTCCCGAGCGTGAACGCCGTGTTCCTCTCCGACTGGTACAGCGAGACCGATGAGGTGCCGGAGTCGGTCGACTTCATCACCACGCAGAGCGGATCCGGAGACCTCGACTGCCAGATCGTGCCGTCGGGACCGGGGTTCGAGGTGGAGAACAACCTGCGCCTGTTCCTGGGACTGCTGTACGGGGCGAAGCGGAAGATCATGATCGTGAGCCCGTACTTCGTGCCGGACGAGGCGCTGCTGCTCGCGGTCTCGACGGCCTGCGACCGCGGGCTCCAGGTGGAGCTGTTCGTATCGGAGGAGGGCGACCAGGCCGTCGTCTACCACGCGCAGCGCAGCTACTACGAGGCGCTGCTGCGGGCCGGTGTGCGGATCTGGATGTATCGCAAGCCCTACATCCTGCACACGAAGAGCCTGACGATCGACGACGACGTGGCCGTCATCGGATCCAGCAACATGGACATGCGTTCGTTCGGTCTGAACCTCGAGATCTCGATGCTCGTGCGCGGCGAGGAGTTCGTGCAGGAGGTGCGCGAGGTCGAGGACCAGTACCGCCGGCTCAGCCGGGAGCTCACGCTCGACGAATGGATGCAGCAGCCGCTGCGCTCGACCGTTCTGGACAACCTCGCCCGGCTCACCTCGGCGCTGCAGTGATCGATCCGGTCACGTCCGGTCGCACGTTCTTCCTCGTGCGTTGACGCATGGATAGCATGTGCGCATGAAGATCCGCACCCCCCTGGCCATCGCGGCGGTCGTCGCGTCCGTGACGCTCGCCCTCGCCGGATGCGCGGGCGTCGAGCCCGTCGGCGACCCCATCCCGACGCCCGATGCGACCCAGACGCCCGCTCAGCCCTCGACGGATCCCAGCGCCGCCTGGCTCGACGGCGGCCACGCGGTCGGACTCGTCACCTGGGGATCCTCGTCGCTCGCCTGCGTGCCGAAGGCCGTCGACGTCACCGGCGACGGCCAGACCGTGCAGGTGACCCTCGCCGAGCCGGACAAGAACGCCGTGTGCACCGCCGACTTCGCGCCCCGCGCGACGTACGTCGAGATGCCGGCGGGAGTGGACCCGACCAAGGACGTCACGGTGTCGTTCCAGGGCGGCGAGTTCGCCGGGCGCGTACCGCTCACCGGTCTCGCTGACAAGAGCACCGGGGGCCCGCGAGAGATGAAGCCCAGCGCCGGCTGGTTCGATCCGAGCGGCATCGTGCTGCTGACCTGGGGATCCTCCACCTGTCCGCCGGTCGTCGGAGGGTTCGACGAGACCGATGGTGGGGCGACGGTGACGTTCTCGGATGACATGACCGGCCCCTGCACGATGGACATGGCGCCGCGACTGACGATCCTCGGCACGACCACGCCGCACACCGGCGGAGAGTTCACGCTCACGCTCACCGGCGGTCACCTCGACGGCAAGGTCACGGTCCTGGGCTGACCACTCGACCCGCCTGAGCGAGGGGTCGCTCAGGCGGGGCTGATCACATGGCCGGCGGGCACAGCCATGAGCAGTGCGCCGGCATCGATGCGGCAGCGGATCCGCACCGCTTCGCCGAACTCGTCTCCGTCCAGCTCCACCGGCGCGGGCTCGGTGGTGGCGGCGTCGGCATCGCGGCCGCTCAGATAGCGGATCGAGTTGTCGGATCCGGTCAGCTCGATCACGCGCCGGCCGGCCTTCGTGCGTCGAAGCACCGAGTTCTGCCACCACACCGTGCGCCACACGGCGAGCCAGCCGAACGCGCCGCGAGCCTGGATCACCGCGACGTCGAGCAGCCCGTCGGTGATCGACGCGTCGGGGACCAGGGCGATCCCGGCCGGAAGCGCACCGCAGTTCGCGAACAGCACGCTGTGCACCTTGACCGAGTGCAGGCGTTCGTCGTCGACCGCATACATGATGCGGAACGGCTTGGCACCGGGCAGGGCGCGGGCCGCACCGTCGACATAGGCCACCCAGCCGACCGACTTCTTCAGCCCGGGCCGGGTGTTGGCGATCATGTGCGCGTCGAGCCCGATGCCGGCGAGCACCACGAACGCATGCCGATCGACGGTGCCGTCGGCGCGAGTGAGCTCGGCCCAGCCGATGTCGACCGGGGTCCGATCCCCGACCACGGCGGCGGCGATCGCGGCGCCGGGGTCGTCGAGGGCGAGGCCGAGATTGCGGGCGAGCAGGTTGCCGGTGCCGCTGGGCACGATCGACAGCGGCACCTCCGATCCGCTCATCGCCTCCGACACCGCGCGCACCGTGCCGTCGCCGCCGGCCACGAGCACCGCGGCGGCGCCCGAGTCCAGCGCGGTGCGGGTCGCGTCCTGGCCCGGATCCTCGACCGAGGTCTCCAGGATCAGCGGATCCGCCCAGCCCGCACGGGTCGAGATCGCACGCAGCAGGGTCACCAGCTTCGGTGCGTCGGCCTTGACCGGGTTGACCACGAGCGCGGCGCGCGGGCGGTCATCGGTGGTCACAGCGTCAGCCTAGCCCGGTGCACCCGGCACCAGCAGGGCGCAAGTGGACGGAACCGGGAAGGCGGGACGGGATCCGGGAATCGGCCGCGCACCGCCTGACTAGACTTGACGGGTGATCGACCTCGCCCTTCTCCGCGACGAGCCCGAGCTCGTCCGTCAGTCCCAGGCCGCGCGCGGAAACGCGCCGGAGACCGTCGATGCGGCGATCGAGGCGGACCGATCGCGCCGCGCCGCGCTCTCCGCGTTCGAGGAGCTGCGCGCCGAGCAGAACGCGTTCGGCAAGCAGGTTGCGAAGGCGCCCAAGGAGGAGAAGGCCGCGCTCGTCGCGCAGGCGAAAGACCTCGCGGAGCGTGTGAAGCAGGCTCAGGCCGTGTCGAACGAGGCCGCCGAGGCCGCGGCCGTGGCGCTTGAGCGGATCGAGAACGTCATCGTCGACGGCGTCCCCGCCGGCGGCGAGGACGACTTCGTCGAGCTGCGCCGGGTCGGCGAGACCCCGACGTTCGCCTTCGAGGCGCGCGACCACCTCGCCATCGGCGAGCTGCTCGGCGCGATCGACATGGAGCGCGGGGCGAAGGTGTCCGGTGCGCGGTTCTACTACCTCACCGGCATCGGCGCGCGGCTCGAGATCGCGCTCATGAACCTCGCACTCGAGAGGGCGCTCACGGCCGGCTTCACCCCCATGATCGTGCCGACGCTGGTGCGGCCCGAGATCATGCAGGGCACCGGATTCCTCGGCAAGCACGCCGACGAGGTCTACCACCTCGACAAGGACGACGACCTGTACCTCGTCGGCACGAGCGAGGTGGCACTGGCCGGTTACCACGCCGGCGAGATCGTCGATCTGTCCCGCGGCGCGCTGCGCTACGCCGGCTGGTCGACCTGCTACCGCCGCGAGGCGGGGTCCTACGGCAAGGACACCCGTGGCATCATCCGCGTGCACCAGTTCAACAAGCTCGAGATGTTCGTCTACACGACGCCCGAGGACGCCGAGGCCGAGCACCTGCGTCTGGTCGCGCTCCAGGAGGAGATGCTGCAGGCGCTCGGGCTGAGCTACCGCGTCATCGATGTCGCGGCGGGGGATCTCGGATCCAGCGCCGCGCGCAAGTACGACATCGAGGCCTGGGTGCCGACGCAGGGCGCGTTCCGCGAACTCACCTCGACCTCGAACTGCACCACCTACCAGGCGCGACGGCTCGACATCCGGCATCGCCCGGAGACGGCGGAGGGCGCGGCGAAGACGCAGCACGTCGCCACGCTCAACGGCACGCTGGCCACCACGCGCTGGATCGTCGCGATCCTCGAGACGCACCAGCAGGAGGACGGATCCGTCCTCGTGCCCGAGGTGCTGCGGCCCTACCTGGGCGGGCTCGAGGTGCTGCGGCCGCTGAACGCGGACGCGGCGGCTGGTCAGGACGCATGACCGCTCCTCGGCTGATCGCCCTCGACGTCGACGGCACGATCCTGCTGCAGGACGAGACGATGAGCCCGGGGGTGGTGGACGCCGTCGCACGCGTGCGTGATGCCGGCGACGAGGTGATGCTCGCGACGGGCCGCAGCTGGATGGGCACGCATCGCTTCCTCGACGAGCTGGGGATCCGTCCCGAGTTCGCCGTGTGCTCGAACGGCGCGGTCACCCTGCGCCGCACGGGCGAGAGCACGGCGGGGCCCGCGGCGGAGGCGTACGAGCGCTGGCAGGTGGAGACGTTCGATCCCGGCGCGGTGCTGGCGCTGCTGCACGACCGGCTGCCCGACGCCCGGTACATGGTGGAGCTCGGATCCGGTCAGCGCCTGTACACCGCCGAACTCGACGACTGGACGCTCGACGGCGGACGCCAGGTCTCCTTCGACGAACTCCGCACGCAGGAGGTCTCGCGCGTGGTGGTGGTCTCGCCGGGTCACGACGAGGATGACTTCCACCGGCTCGTGCAGGACGCCGGCCTCAACGAGGTGTCGTACGCGATCGGCTGGACGGCCTGGCTGGACATCGCCCCGCGCGGTGTCGACAAGGGCACGGCGCTCGAGCGTGTGCGAGAGGCTCGCGGCGTCGACGGGGACCGGATCCTGGTCGCCGGCGACGGCCGCAACGACATCGGCATGTTCGGCTGGGCGCTCGCCGGCGGCGGTCGCGCGGTCGCGATGGGGCAGGCGCCCGACGAGGTGCGGGACGCCGCGGGTGAGGTCACCGGCACGGATGTTGACGGCGGTCTCGCTGCCGTGCTGAACGCCCTCATCGACGCCGCCGAGCCGGCATCGCGCTGAGCCGGCACGCATGCTCGGGGTTTTCGCCGTCGCATCGGGCTGTTCAGCACCTCTCCAGGCGGATCCGGAACAATGGAGACGCGCCCGTCCGGGGCGCGTCCTGGTTCTCGACTAGACTCGACCCCTGTTCGGTGCGCGCTCGCGCGTCCCGAGGAGAGTTGTCCGAGCGGCCGAAGGATCTGGTCTTGAAAACCAGTGAGTAGCAATACTCCGTGGGTTCGAATCCCACACTCTCCGCAGAATCGTGAAAGGCACCGAGTGAGCGCGACGTCCCGCACCCGACGCCCTGTCGCCGGTCACGGCCAGCTGCGCCGCCCGTCCGCGTGGAGCCAGCTGATGAAGATCATCGGCATCGCCATGGCGGTGGTCCTCGTCTCCGGGGCGTCGGTGGTCGGGTACGTCATCTACGACCTCGGGCACACGTTCACGGCGAAAGCGGTCGCGCTGGACGGCGAGGAGTCGGTGCCGCCGGACATCGGCGCGATCAAGGGCGGCGTGAACATGCTGCTCGTGGGCAGCGACGCCTGCGGCGAGAAGTACAAGGAGATGTTCGGGGACCGCTGCTCCGACCCCGATGTCGAGGGCGAGCGCAACGACACCAACCTGCTGCTGCACATCTCGGACGCCCCGCGCCGGGTCACCGTCATCACGTTCCCGCGCGATCTGATGATCCCGATCCCGTCGTGCACCGACTCGGACGGCAACCCGACCAGCGAGATGTCGAAGCAGGCGCTCAACGTCTCGCTCGAGACCGGCGGTCCGAAGAACGGCCTGGCCTGCGTCGCGCGCACGATCAGCAAGGTGTCGGGGCTCGACATCCAGTTCGCTGCGAAGATCACCTGGGCCGGCGTGATCGACATCACGAGCGCGATCGGCGGCGTCGACGTCTGCATCGCGAACGGCATCACGGATCCCGACACGGCGCTGAACCTCGCCCCCGGCACGCACACGCTGCAGGGCTACGAGGCGCTGCAGTTCTTGCGCACGCGGCACGGCGTCGGCGACGGCAGCGACCTCGGACGCGGCAGCAACCAGCAGGTGTACATGTCGTCACTGGCACGCAAGATGGTGTCGGCCGAGGTGCTTTCGAACCCCGCGACGCTGCTGCGACTGGCGAACACGGTGATGTCGAACGTCACGCCCAGCACCACGCTGACCAGTCCGACGCTGCTCGTGCAGATCGCGCTGGCGATGAAGGACGTGCCGCTGGACCAGATCAACTTCGTCAACTACCCGGTGCTCTCCGACCCCGACGACCCGAACAAGGTCGTTCCGGACTATGACAGCGCCGACCAGCTGTGGGCCGCGCTCACGGCGAACGAGGAGATCAAGGTCGCCGGCCAGCGCGGCGACGCAGTCGTCTCCGCGACGCCGGAGCCGACTGATCCCGCCGCCGACCCGGCAGCGACCGATCCGAACGCGACGGATCCTGCTGCGACGGATCCGAATGCGACCCCGGCCCCGACCGGCGGCCCCGTGGTGCTGCCGAAGAACGTGTCGGGTCAGTCTGCCGCACAGCAGACCTGCTCGAACGGCAACGGCTTCAGCGGCTGACGCACGCCCCGTGCGGGGGCGGCCGGATCCGTCCGTGTCGGCGTCTGTGTCCGTGTCTGAGTCTGTGTCTGCGTCCGCGGTGTCACGATCTGCACAGCGTGTGACGATTCGCGCGCATGTTGACGTGGATCCGTGTGCTGATCGTGACACCGTGTGCGGATCGTGACAGCGTGTGCTGATCGTGACGCCCGGCGGGCGTGCCGCCCGTGTCGTCGCCGAGCGCCGGCTCGGTTCGCGGCACTGTGCGGCGTCCGTTAGGATGGTCCCTGGTGTTCGGTTCGCCGAACATCTGGAGACGTCGCATAGTCAGGCCTAGTGCACCACCCTGCTAAGGTGGAGTCCTCGCAAGGGGACCGAGGGTTCAAATCCCTCCGTCTCCGCCAAAAAAGCCCGACCAGAGAACGTTTTTGAAACTTTCTCTGGTTGGGCTTCTGGCATCCTGGGATCGGTCTCAGGCAAATGTGTCCGTGGAGTGTCCGGGGATTCGCTGCTGAAGTCCGTGAGAGGTCGGATCGGACCTGACGGATGGGCTCGACATCGCTGGGTTGCCGGAGCCTAGGAGCGACTGAGCGCCGACTTCAGCGCACGTTCTCGTCATTCACACCGGTGGAGTGCCGACGACCTGCATGCTCTCGGACGGGCCGCGGCGTGCGCCTCCTCGGTAAGGTGAGGGCGTGTCCCAAGACCCACCGGAGAATCCTTTCGTTGCCACCTGGCTGTGGCTGGGATATTGGGGTGATCGTGGAGCGCCGATCGTCACGGCACTCACCGCTGTGGGAACGATTGGCGGTGCGTTCGGCATCACGCACTCTGGGTGGTGGTGGATCCTGATATTGGGAGCGGCGCTCCTTCCCGTGCCTGGCGCTTTCTGGCGCCGCCGAGAGGAGAGAGCCGAAGTCGAGGCTGATGCCCGCGAGCTGCTGATGGAGAACAACCTGCCTGCACTGCTTGAGCTGGCAGCCGGAACGGTGTCGGAGTCCAAGACCGAACGTGGGCGTGCCGCTCAGAGTGCGTTCGAGCGGGTGCTCAGTGATCTGCGGAATGCGTTCGACGATGTGGCTGATGTCCGCGTCGTCGGCTTCACCGTTGACGATGACGGCAACGCGATGACCCCGCTCCCGCCGGCGGGCCGCCACGTTCGGCCGCATCCCTTCGTGCGCGGCACCGCTCGGGGCGACAAGGCCTTCGAGGTTCTTGAGGGTGCGGCCCCGTATGTGATCATCGAAGATCTGGCGAAGACCACGCCGGGGACGTGGGCTGGCACGGGCGAGGGCTATTCGACCTTCATCACTGCACCGATCCGTTCGTCCAAGGATGGGTTCGGGTTGCTGACGATCGACGCGCCGAAGCCGGGGTCATTGGATGCGCGCCATGCTTCCACACTCGCGCTGTGCGGTTGACCCCTGTTCCCGGACACTGACCAGGCGGGATCCGTGTGTTCGCGGGCCTGTCGGGGAGGATGTCCGTGATGGGCACGAAGAGCAGGAAG
>JAFDWM010000035.1 GCA_018268455.1 Actinomycetota bacterium
TGGGGTGGTGCGGGGGATGCGGGGGCCGGGGGTGCGGCCGGGGTCGCGGATGCCGGGGGTGCGGCCGGGGCGTGGGGTGGTGCGGGGGATGCGGGGGCCGCGGGTGCGGCGGGCACGGATCCGATCACGTCCACCGGATCGCGACGCGTGCTCGGTGCGGGCGGCATCGGTGCAGCCGGGGGAATCGGCGGGGCCGGGGGCACCGAGCCGGCCGGCGGGGGCGGTGTCTGCGCGGCGAACGCCGACGCGTCGTTGTTCTGGCTCACGTGCGGAATCCCCCTGGCTTCGGACGTGCGCGATCCGTCGGCGCACCGGTGTCCAGGGTAGTCGCCGGTCCTGACAGCGCCGCGACACGATGATGGGGAGCATTGCCCATGCCGGATCCGCATCGAGTGGATCCGGCGGCCGCCATCGTCGTCCCCGACGGTTGCGTATTCCGTCGTGCACCGGTTGTTGCCGAGTGCACCGGTAGTTCGCGTGGATAGGAGGTGCACTCGACAGCTTCCGGTGCACTCGGCGTCGATGCGGCGTGGGGTGGCGGCGTGGGCTGGCGCGGTGCGGCGTGCGGCAGTTCGTCGCGTGCACCGGTTGTTGCCGAGTGCACCGGTTGTTCGCGTTGATACGCGGTGCACTCGACAGCTTTCGGTGTACTCGGCGTCGATGCGGCGTGGGTGGCGGCGCGGGCTGTCACCTTGTCGAGTGCGGTGGTTCGTCGCCTGGGCCGGTTGTTGCCGAGTGCACCGGTTGTTCGCGCGGCTACGCGGTGCACTCGACAGCTTTAGGTGTACTCGGCGTCGATGCGGCGTGGGGTCGCGGCGCGGGCTGTCACCGTGTCGAGAGCGGTGGTTCGTCGCGTGCACCGGTTGTTGCCGAGTGCACCGGTTGTTCACGTGGATAAGTGGTGCACTCGACAGCTTCCGGTGCACTCGGAGTCAGCGACCCCGCGACCGCGCATCCAGCGACCGACGCCTCCGATGTCTGTGACCACGCCTCCCTCGTCCCGTGCCCATGCCGCCGCCGTCCAGCGCCCGCCGCGCCGTCGTCATCGATACCGCGGGGTGACGCGGGCGTCGGCGGGAGGTCGTAGCGTGGATCCGACGGCGCGCGACTGCGGAGAGGGGCGGGTATGTCTGTCGACGATGCGCAGGCCGGGCCGCGCTCTGGGCTCCGGCGGAGCCTCGGGATCCTGCCGCTGCGCGTCGCGCCTGGGCGCGCGAACCTCGTGATCTGGGCCATCGCGATCATGTGCGCCGTGGCGCAGCTGGCGGTCGCGGCCTCGCTCGGTGCCGCGCTCTACCGGATCCCCGTCGCCGCCGCACTCATCCTCTCGCTCCTGCAGGCCGCAGCGATCGTGCTGTCCCTGTTCGCGCCGGTGTGGGCGACGGTGTTCGCGGTGATCGCCGGCAACGCCCTCTCCGGACTCGCCGTCGCGGTGCCGGATCAGCCCTGGCCGGTCGCGGCCTCGACGATCGTCGCGTACACCCTGGTCTGGATCGGCGTCGCGCTGCGGGCGCGCTGGTGGCTGCCGGTCGGTGGCTGGGCATTCAGCGTGCTCAGTGCGATCATGGTCGCCGTCGACGCAGACACGGGCACGGGTGCCGAGCCGGGGCTGGTCGTCGCCGACCTCATCGTGTTCGCGGCGGTGACGCTCGGCGCCGCGCTGCTCGGGATCGGGATCCGGAACTGGTCGCTGCTGCGGGCGCAGTTGCGGGCCGAGCGCGCGGCGACCGCGGCCGAGCTCGCCCGCCGCGAGGCCGTTCAGGACAAGGCCCGCATCGCCCGCGAGCTGCACGACGTCGTCGCACACGGGATGAGCGCGATCCAGGTGCGCGCGGCGAGTGCGCGCTACCGGATCCCCGAGCTGTCCGCCGAGGCCGCCGCCGAGTTCGACGAGGTCGCCGCCACCGCTCGCTCGGCGATGCGGGAGATGCGGGTGATCCTGGGGGTTCTGCGCGACGAGGAGAGCGACGTCGAGCGGGCGCCGCAGCCGGGACTGGCCGACATCCCGGTGCTCGTCGCACGGGCGAACGAGCTCGCACCGGTGACGGAGACCGGATCCTGGCACCTCGACGACGCGGAGAGCGAGCACCCGCTGCTCGGCCTCGCCGCGTACCGGGTGGTGCAGGAGGCGCTCAGCAACGCGGCCCGGCATGCGCCCGGGGCGGCGACCGGGATTCTCTGGTCCGAGGACGGATCCGCGCGCGAAGTGCGGATCCGCAACGGTGCGCCCGTGCGCCCCGGCGTGCCCCGCACGGAGAGCGGCGGGCAGGGCCTGCGGGGCATGCGCGAGCGGATCGAGGCGATGGGCGGCACGGTCGAGGCGACAGCCTCGGACGAGGGCGGATTCGAGCTGCGGGTGCGGATCCCGAGACAGGAGCAGGCATGACGACGGTGCTGATCGTGGACGACCAGGCGATGCTGCGGGCCGGCTTCGCCGCGATCCTGCAGGCGCACGACGGCCTCGATGTGATCGGGCAGGCGGCCGACGGCGTCGAGGGGGTCGCGCAGGCGCGGGCGCTGCGGCCCGACGTGGTGCTGATGGACGTGCGGATGCCGAACCTGGACGGGATCGAGGCGACCCGGAGGATCCTCGCCGCCGCCGAGCGCGACGGACGTACACCGCCGGCGGTGCTCGTGCTGACCACGTTCGACGCCGACGAGTACGTGCATGAGGCGCTGCAGGCGGGTGCGAGCGGATTCCTGCTCAAGGACGCGACGCCCGAGGAACTGGTGCAGGCGGTGCGCGTGGTCGCGGCCGGTGACGCGCTGCTCGCCCCGCGCATCACCCGGCGGCTGCTCGAGCGGTTCGCGGAGAGCCGCCCCCGTACGAACACCGCGGAGCTGCGGCTGAAGGGCCTCACCGAACGCGAGCACGAGATCCTCGTGCTGATCGGGCGCGGGCTGTCGAACAAGGAGATCGCATCGGATCTGTTCCTCGCCGAGCAGACCGTGAAGACGCACGTGAGCCGGATCTTCGCCAAGCTCGGCGTGCGCGACCGGGTGCAGGCCGTGATCGTCGCCTACGACGCCGGGCTGGTCGCGCCGGCCTGAGCCGCGCCCGCCCCGCCGGGGTGCAGGTGGCGCGAGACGGCGCGCCCCGCCTGAACGTCGCGCCCCGCCCGAACGTCGCGCCCCGCCCAACTTCGGAGCCGAGCCTCGACACGCCGAGCCCCGAGGCGCGGGAGCCGGCGCGCCTTCCGCCTGCTCCGAAGTTGGGCGCTGATCCGAGCACCGGCCACGGCGCGAAGGCCCGGCCGGCGGCCGCGGGGGTGCTGAATCCCCTACCGCGGTAGGGGGCGGATCCGGCCCCTCAGCGGGATGCGCCTGCGCCGACCCGGCCGCGACGGTGGGGTCATGGCACTCCTCGATCTCCCCGCACCCGCTCGATCCGCGACCGGGACGACGACCGCAACCCGGCCCGCATCGAGCGCCCTGCAGCCCGCGCAGTCCCCAGGGGCCTCGCACGCCGTGCACCCGCCGCGCTCTCCGCGTGACGGGGCCGTCGACGCGGTGCGGGCGATCCTGCTCGCCGCCGTCGTGCTGCTGCACTCGCTCATGGTGGGCGTGAGCGTCGCCGCGGACGGCACCCCGATCCTGCGCAACGCGATGGAGGGCTGGGGCGGGTTCGCGCCCCTCACGTGGCTGGTGCAGATCATGCCGCTGTTCTTCGTGCTCGGCGGATTCGCGTCGTGCACGCAGTGGACCCGGCAGCGGGCACGCGGAGCGACCGCCGGCGAGTACGTCGCCGCGCGGGTGCGACGGCTGCTCGTGCCGGCGTCGGGCGCGATCCTCGCAACGGCGGTCGCGCTCGCGGGGCTCACGGTGGCCGGAGTGCCGGCCGACATCGTCGCGACCGCCGGCTTCCGGATCAGCCAGCCGCTCTGGTTCCTCGGCGTGTACCTCGGCTGCTCCGCACTCGTCCCGGTCATGGTGCGCCTGCATGAGCGGCACCGCCTCACCACCTTCGCCGCGCTCGCCGCGGGCGTCGTCGCCGTCGACATCGTGCGCGGCGCGACCGGAATCACCGCGATCGGGCTCGTGAACATGCTGTTCGTCTGGCTGCTGATGCAGCAGGTCGGGTTCGCGCTCGCCGACGGATCCCTCGACCGGATCCGCCGCGGCATGCTCCTGCCCATCGCCGGTATGGCGGTCGCCGTGGCGGCGGTGCTGATCCTCACCGGCGCGGCCCCGGCCGACCTGATCACCGCGCTGAACCCGCCGATGGCGATCCTCGCCGTGGTCGGCGTCGCCCAGACCGCGGTGTTCCTCGCGGTGCGGCCCCGGCTGCGCTCCGCCGCGGCGGGCCGGCGGACGTCGGCGGCCGTCACCTGGGTGAACGCCCGGGCGATGACGATCTACTCCTGGCACATGCTCGTCGTGGTCGGGCTGGCCGGGGCGCTGCTGCTCGGGCATGTCGGACTGCCGACGCCGCTCAGCGCGGACTGGTGGGCGAGTCGCCCGCTCTGGTTCGCGGGCGTGCTCGCCGCGGTAGGGATCGTGGTCGCGTTCGTCGGGCGCCGCGAGGCGGGGCGCGGATCCGCGACGCCATCGCTCGGACGCACCCGTGCCACGGCCGCCGCACTGGCCGGCGTCGCCGGAGTCGTCACGATCCTCGTGTGCGGATCCTCGCCGTCGGGCTGGGTGGTCGGCGCGGGATTCGTGCTCGCCGCCCTCCGGCTCACGGCGGGCAGCGTGACTGCCCGCGAGTGTGCGCCCGAGGTCGGTCGGGTCGCCGAGCCGTCACGTTCTGCCTGACGGAACGCGCGGACGATGCCGGGCCCGGGCCACGGTTTCACGCGGCGGCGATGCGCTCCAGGATCGCGTCGTCGGCCGCCGCCTGCTCCCGGGCCGCGGTCGCGGAGGCGCGCACCCGGGGATCCGCCTGGTCGTCGAGCACCTGCGCGATGAGCGCGAGCATGCCCGCGTGCTGGTCGTGCAGCAGTTGCGCGAACAGCCGCTGCGCCGTCGCCGGATCCTGCGCATCGGCGAGCCGCTGCCGTTGTGCCCACGACGGGATCCCCGGCATCTGCGCGTGCTCCGCTCCGTGGCCCGCGCAGGGGCCGTCAACGGGCGGCTCGGCGGGGTTCGCGCCGCCCCACGACACGTACCAGGCGCGCAGATCGACGAGCTCGGCGTCGGCCCGCTCGGCCGTCGCCGTGGCGAAATCGCGCGCATCGGCGTCGATGCCGGACTTCCCCAGCAGCACCTTCGCGTTCCGCGATTCGGAGACCCGGTAGAAGATCATCGCCTCGACGTAGCAGTAGTCGTTCGCGGAGACCGGATCCGCCGTCGCCGTCGCCGCGCCGCTCGGTCCGGCGGATCCGCCCGCGTCGGTGAAGCGCGACGACACCGCCAGCGCGACCAGCGATCCGGCGACGAGCATGGCGACCGCGACCGCGACGATCAGCACGATCCTGCGCACGCGACCTCCGTCTCTTGAATCCGCTCGGTGCGGCTGCGTCTCATGTCCGTGCATCGGAGTGGTTGCCCGCCGTAGCCGGACGCCACCATATCCTCGCGGCAGAACCCTACCTGTCCCTCCGTCGACAGGAAGAAATAGGGCTGCCCGGATCCGTCGGATCCGGGCAGCCCGTTCGTGGGGAGAGCGGACTACTGTGGGGGCAGCTGCCGTACGAGGTAGTCCCAGACCTGGTGACGGGCCTTGCCGCCGTAGATGTGCTCGCGCTTCGCGAGGGACTCCTCAGGGTCGGACCAGCTGAGCTCACCGCCGTAATTCTGCGTCAGCAGCTGCTGCCGGCATGCGCGATCGAGCACGATCGCAGCGACGGTCGCCGTCTGCAGGTCGGGGCCGACGACGGCAACGCCGTGGTTGACGAGGAACAGGGCCTCCGCCGCGCCCAGCGCTTCGGACACCGCCTGGCCGAGCTTCCGGGTGAGGATCAGATCGGCGGTCTGGGTGAACCGGGGGACGCCGAGCGGCGCGAAGTAGTTCGCCTCGTGGCTCACCGGCCGAAGCTCCACTCCCGCCGCGGCCAGCGCGACGGAGTACCGGCTGTGCACGTGCACGACCCCGCCGACGTCCGGACGGGCCGCCATGATCTCGGTGTGGATCGGGTACTCGCTGTGCCGCTGCCCGCCTCCGGCGAGCACCTCGCCCTCGGGGGAGACCAGGTGCACGCGCTCCGGGGTGATCTCCTCGAGGCCCCAGGAGGCCTGCTTCAGCCAGACGCCGCGGCCCTCGGGGTCGCGCGCGGAGACATGCCCCCAGATGAAGTCGCCGCTGCCCGATGCCGCCATGATGCGGCTGGACAGCGCGACCACCTCCCGGAGCTCGGGGTGATCGGTCATGATTTCCTCACTTTCTGGGTCTGTTCGAGCGGATGCGGGTGCGGCTGCTCACAGGATGTTGATGACCTTTTCCTCGGTGTAGCTGAGTAGCTCCTCCAGGCACTCCTCCTTGCCGCCCACGCCCGACCGCTTCACGCCGCCGTACGGCACGTTTGGGAAGTGCGCGCTCGAGCCGTTCACCCATACGAAACCGGCCTCGAACCCGCGCGCCATCCGCAGGGCGCGATCGATGTCCCGCGTCCACACGCTGGCGGTGAGCCCGTACTCCACGTCGTTCGCGATGCGCAACGCCTCCTCCTCGTCTTCGAACGGGATCACCGACAGCACCGGCCCGAACACCTCCTCCTGGCCGATCCGGGATTCGGGGCGCACGCCGGTCAGCACGGTGGGGGCCACGAAGAGCCCCTCGCCGAAGCGCTCCCCCTCCGGCCTGCCGCCGCCCGCCGCGACCCGCGCACCCTGTTCGAGCGCCACCTGGATGTAGCCGAGCGACTTGTCGTATTGCGCCTGGTTGATCATCGTGCCCTGCTGCGAGCTCTCGCTGAGCGGGTCGTCCTGGTGACGCCCGCCGACCAGCGCCACGATCTTCTCGACGAGGGCGTCGTGGCTGTCCCGGTGCACCAGCAGCCGAGAGTTGGATCCGCAGGACTGCCCCGACCAGGTGAAGTTCATGCCGTTGACGGCGCCGGCCGCGGCCCTGTCCAGATCCGCATCCGGGAACACCACCATCGCGTTCTTCCCGCCGAGCTCCAGCGTGACGTGCTTCACGCCGCTCTCGGCGGCGGCCTTCTGGATCGCGCGGCCGGTCGGCTCGGATCCGATGAACCCGATGCGGCGGACGTGGCGGTGACGCACGAGCCGGTCCGGCACCGCGGGGCCGTTGCCGACGATCACATTGACCACGCCCGGAGGGAACACCTGCGCGGCGAGCTCGGCGAGGGCCAGCGGCGATAGCGGCGCGGCCTCCGGCGGCTTGGCGACGACCGTGTTCCCGGCGATGAGCGGCGCCGCGATGCGGCAGAAGAACATCAGCGGATGGTTGTACGGCCAGATCTTCGCGACCACGCCGACCGGCTCGCGCACGGTGAGGTGCAGCGCGTCGGTGGCGGGGATCGTCTGCCCCTTCATCTCAAGCGCGAAGCCGGCGAACATCCGCATCTGCTCGAGCGCGATCTGCACGTCGAAGCGCGAGTTCACGATCGGGGATCCGGCGTCGATCGCATCGAGCAGGGCGAGGTCGTCGCGATGCGCCTCGACGAGGTCGGCGAACTGCTGCACCAGTCGCGCCCGCTCGAGCGCCGGTGTCGCCCGCCACCCGGCCCGCGCCGCCGCGGCGGCTTCGGCGGCGGCGTCCACATCCTCGGGTGTCGCGTCGGGAACCTGCGCGATGACGCGCCGGGAGAACGGATCCACCGACGCGAACACGGCACCGCCGGTGGCGCCGCGCAGCTCCCCGCCGATGAGCATGCGCCACGGCCTGTCGAGCAGCTCGCGGACGCGCTCGGCGTTCTCGCGTCCCTGCACAGCGGCGCGCACGTCGACCTCGGCCGGCTTGGGGGATGTCATCATCGTGGTCTCCTCATCTCTCACTCGGTGCCAGCGACGCGGACAGCCGGCTCGCCCCGGCTTCGCGCAGCAGCTCGCGCAGCTCGTCGTCCGTCGCGTCGTACGCGTTGTTGCGGCGGAAGGCATGCCCGGCGCTCGCCGCGATCATCGCGTCGATGTCGACCACGCCCGCGTCGAACCGGGTGACGAACCCGAGGCGCTGGTAGAGCGGCTCGATGCGGTCGGCGAGCGCGCGCCCCTCCGCCGACAGCGTGGTGCGGTTGAGGCGCGCTACGAACGGCAGCAGGACCCCGTTCTGCAGGCCGTGCGCGAGCGGGACCGCCGGCGAGGATGACAGGGCGTGCACGAGCGCGAGGCCGCTGTTGCCGCACGCGAGGTTGGCGAGGCTGGAGGCTTCGAGCAGCCGCTGCAGCGTCTCGTCCTCGGATCCGCTGCGATTGCGGCCGTCGGCGGCGCCCTCGGCCGCCGACGGGAGCACGTCGAGGATGATCTCGGCGGCGCGCAGCGCGCACGTATCGCTGAACAGGCTGCGTCGCCGGGCCCAGAGCGCCTCCATCGCGTGGCTCAGCGCGTCGAGGGCGGCGTAGACCAGCGGCGCGCGCGGCAGCCCGCGCAGCACCGTGGCGTCCAGCACCGCGACGAGCGGCTGATACCCGTCGCCGCGGATGACGATCTCCCGCACCAGCCCCGGCTCGTGCAGCACGAGCGCATTGGAGACCTCGCTGCCGCTGCCCGCGGTAGTCGGGACCGCGATCGTCGGCACCGGCGGATGCGTGGCGCGGTCCATGCCCTCGAGCGCGAGCGCAGGAACCGGCTGTCGCAGGAGCAGCGCGACCGCCTTGGCCGCGCACAGCCCGCTGCCGCCGCCGATGCCGACGACCGCGTCGGCATCGGCGGCCGCGGCGATCCGGGTTGCCGCTTCGACCGACGCCGGCGACGGGTCGACGTCGGCGCCGATCGTGGCGACGATCAGGTCGGCGATGCCTCCGCGCTGCACGATGTCGTCGACCAGGCCCAGCGCGAGCAGCCCATGGTCGGCGACCACCGCGATGCGCCGCATGCCCAGGCGGGTGGCCTCCTCCCGCAACCCCGCGAGCGAGCCGGGGCCCGCGACGATCCGGGTCGGCGCGGTGAACGACGCGCTCATGCGAGCTCCACCGGAACGAGATCCGGTGCGTCCTTGCGGGCCACAGCCGACCACAGCAGCCGCCCGCTGACCGGGCACAGATACTCCCGCAGCTCGAGCTCCTCGTGCAGCGCCAGGTACGGGCCGTGCTCCAGCGGATCGACCACGCGCCGCACCGTGCCGGATACCCAGTCGTCCGCGGTGCCCAGTACCGCGCCGGCGCGGGTGCGCACCTGCCCGTCCGAGAGGTGGATGTCGGGCGTGATCCACACGGCGTCTTCCGGCGCGACCACGTCCGCCTGCTCCGCCGCATCCGCGACGCGGCTCTGCAGGATGGCGCGCCGCTGCTGCGTGGTAGCCGCTTCGTCGACCGTGCCGTCCGCCGCCAGCTCCACGCCGTAGATCTCGCTCGCGGCGCGGACGCTCACGAAGCCGTCCCTGACGTCGTCCGCCACCGCTGCGGGAATGCGATCGATCGGATCCCCCCAGCCGCCGCCGCCTTGGAAGCTGTACGCGATCACGTCGCCGGATCCGATGCCGAAGAAGCCCGGCTTCGCGTCGAACCGTTCGATAAGACCGGTCCACTCCGCCACATCCTCAACGCCAGAGATCCGCCCCACCGGGCTGGAGCCGTCGGCGTGCAGCTTGGCGTTTCGGTTGCACGAACCCTCGAGGCCGCCGAACAGGCCGAGGCTGTTCGGAACCTCGACGCCGTGGCCGACGATCATCCCGTTCAGGTGGTCGACGCCGTGCGGGGTGATCGCCAGGCCCATCGACAGACCGCCGCGGTGGCGGCCCGGACCCCCGGTGTCCTCGAGGAGGTTGCGGTAGAGGAAGAGAACGGGGCCCGCGCCCTCGTGCGACTCCACGTTGGTGATCGCCGGTCGCGGCACGCAGAAGTCGCCGGAGCCGTCCAGGCCGTCGTGATCGTCGTACGCGCCGCCACCGCCGGCCGTGGAGTCCAGCAGGAAGTTGCCGTACGGCGCGCCATCCCGGCCGATGCCGTTGAGGACGAACGCGGACATGGATCCCTTGGTGACGGCGGTCGCGTCGGGCCTGGTCTCCGGGCTCATGGCCGCGAGTCGGGACAGCGCCTGGAGAGCGACGTTCGTGACCACCCAGGTCGCCGAGATCGTCGCTCCGGAGACGGGTGCCGGGTAGGTCGCGTTGCACACGATCCCCTCGGGCGCCTCGATCTCGATGACGCGGAGCAGCCCTTCGTTCCAGCGCAGCGCGGGCGCGAGCGTCGGCAGCAGGGCGGTGAAGACACCGGCTAGCATGCCGGACCAGCTGCAGTTGATGAAGCCCGGCGCCTGGGCGCTCGTACCGGTGAAGTCGAAGACGAGCCGATCGCCGGTCTTGCGCACTTCGAGCCGGAACTCGTACAGCGCGTTGGTGTGCCCGTCGTGCTCCAGGAAGTCCTGGCCCCGGTACACGCCGTCGGGCAGCCGGCGCAGCGTATCCCGCAGCTGCTGCTCGGAGTGCTCGATCTCGAGCTCCATCACGCGCTCCACCTCGGCGAGCCCGTAACGGTCGAACAGCTCGACCAGGCGTCGCGAGGCCACGTTGTTCGCCGCGATCATCGCCTTCAGATCGAGGCCGACGGCCATCGGCATCCGGGTCATGCCAAGCACCATGTCCCAGATGTCGGTGCGGATCGCACCGTTCTCCACGATGCGCACCCCGCTCATCAGCACCGCCTCCTGGTGCACGGTGTGCGCGCCGATCCCCCAGGATCCGAAGTTCATCCCGCCCATGTCGATCTGGTGCGCGCAGGCGCCGACCCACGCGACGCGTTCGCCGTTGTAGAAGACCGGGGCGACGATCGACACGTCCTGCTGATGCAGGGCGCCCTTGTACGGGTTGTTGAGGATGAACATGTCGCCCTCGTTGATGCCCGGGTCGACGCTGCGGTCCGCGACGATGTTGCGGACCACGCTCGCCATCGATCCGGAGTGCAGCAGCACCTGCGGGCCCATGGTGACGATCTCCCCATCGGCGAGGTAGGTGCCGACGTTGAAGTCCGTCGCATCGGTGACCACGGGAGAGCCGGAGACGGCCTTGAGCGTGATCGCTTGCTCCTCGGTGATCGCAGACAGGCGGTTGCGGACGACTTCGAAGGTGATGGGGTCGACGGTGACGGCGCTGTCGCGCTCTTCGGCGATGAGTGTGCTCATGGTGATGACTTCCCTGTCAGAGGATGGCGGTGATGACGAGGTTGCCGAGCGCGTCGAGGGCGACCTGCTGGGCGCTCGCGACGTACACGGTCGTGGTGGGGTGCTCGACGACGGCGGGACCGGCGAGGTGCTCGGATCCGAGATCGTTCCAGTCGACGACGGCCGCGTCGAACCAGGCGGCCGCGTTCACGTCGTACACCTGGCGAGTGCGGCCGGTCGAGGCGGTCGCACCACGGTCCGCGCGGGCGAACGAGGGCTTCGGGGAGCGGCCGATGCCGGATACGCGGAAGGTCGTCATCTCCATCCCCGCCTCGCGGAACCCGGCGCCGCGGCCGTAAGTGTCCTCGTAGATCTCCTCGAACAGCTCCACGAGCTGGGAGACGGCGTCAGGGCCGTCGAGCTCGTCCGGAGCCGGGACGAGCAGCTCGTGGGTCTGCATCCGGTAGCGCATGTCGACCGTGCGCTCCAGGATCATGTCCTCCGGCGCGACGTCGTTGCGGGCCAACTGCTCGCGGGCCGAGACCTCGAGTTCGCGGAACACGGCCTCGAGCTCTGCGGCGTCGAAGGCGCTGGCCGGATCCGCCATCCCGGGTGCGGAGCGGAACGACACCGAGCGCTCGGCGCTGTGCCGGATGTCGGCCGCGAGTGCGCCGTACGCGGAGTGGGCCATGGACGTGGCGGGGACGAGGATCGTGCCGACCCCGAGGTCGGCACCGAACCCGGCGCAGTGCATGGGGCCGGCCCCGCCGTACGCGTAGATGACGAAGTCGCGCGGATCGTGGCCGTGGCCGACCGTGAGCTCGCGTAGCGTGTCGGCCATCCGGGCGTCCACGATGCGCTTGATCCCCGCGGCCGCCTCGATCACGCTCAGCCCGAGCGGCTCGGCGATCTGCGTGCGGATCGCCTCGGTCGCCGCTTCCTTGTCCAGGTTCATGCGCCCGCCGAGGAAGACCTCCGGGTCGATGACGCCGAGCACGACGTCGGCGTCGGTGACCGTCACCTTGGTGCCGCCGCGTCGGTAGCAGACGGGCCCGGGGAAGGCCCCGGCGCTCGCCGGGCCGACTCGCAGCTTGCCGGCGACGACCTCGGCGATCGACCCTCCGCCGGCACCGATCGCGGTGATGTTCACCATCGGCACCGCCACGTGGTACTGCGACACCTCCGTGACCTGCGAGACCACGGGACGGTCGGCGACCACGAGGCCGACATCGAAGCTGGTCCCGCCCATGTCGGTCGTGATCACGTTGCGATGGCCGAGCTCCTGGGCGAGGAAGTGGGATCCGAGCACGCCGCCGGTCGGCCCCGACGCGAGCAGCAGCACGGAGCGCTCGGCCGCGTCACGGGCGCTCATCACGCCGCCGATCGAGTTCAGCACACTGAACCTTCCGTGCAGGCCGGCCTCGCGCAGGGTGCGCTCGAGCCGCTCCAGGTAGCGCTCCACGGTGGGGCCGAGGTACGAGTTGAGCACGGTGGTGGCGGTGCGCTCGTACTCGCCGAGCACCGGGTTCACCTCGCTGGACAGGCTCAGGTACGCTTCGGCGCCGACCTCCTCGCGGATGAGCTCCGCGAGCCGCTGCTCATGCGCGGGGTTGCGGAACGACCACAGCAGGCTGATCGCGAAGGCCTCCGCGCCCTCGTTGCGAAGGCGGCGGATCTGCGTGCGGGCGGCGTCCTCGTCGAGCGGGAGCAGTATGGTCCCGGCCTGGTCGACACGCTCGGGGACCTCGGCGATGAGACGGCGGGGTACCAGCGGATCCGGGTAGCGCCGGGCGCTGAAGCGCCCGAGGGTCTCGTTGGGCATTCCGGCCGTGAAGCCCATCAGGCGCTGGACCAGGATCGTGTCGCCGAAGCCGCGGGTCGTGAGGAGCCCGGTGGTCGTGCCGCGGCGCTCGATCAGCGCGTTCGTGGCCTGGGTGGTGCCGTGACCAAAGCTGACCACCTGGCCGAGCATCTGCGCGAGGGATTCTCCGCGGCTCTCCGCGATGAGGCTGAGCCCGGCGAGCACGCCCTCCTCCAGCGCATGCGGGGTGGTGGGCGCCTTGTCGGTGACGACGCGACCCGCCGCGTCCATCACGACGACGTCGGTGAACGTTCCACCGGTGTCGACGCCGACGTACAGCGCGTCGGTGCGGGTGCCTGCGCCTGCGGCGGCGGTGGCGGTATCGGTCATCGATCTCTCCTTCGAGCTCGGGTCGGGACGGCTTCGAAACTGACTCTTTCCAAACCAGGAGAGAAGGGCAATGCTGTTCTGCTATGAAGAAAACGCTGCAGCAGAAGCCTCCGTATCCGATCGAGTCGGTGGACAACGCGCTGCGTCTGGTGCAGATGCTGCGCGACGGCGGAGCGGTCCGGCTGACCGAGGCCGCGGAAGAACTCCAAGTGGCTCCGTCGACGGCTCATCGCCTCATGGCGATGCTCGTCTACCGCGGTTTCGCGATGCAGGACGACCGCCGCTGGTACGTCGCGGGGCCCGCGATGGGGGTGCGCGCGATCGGCGCGCCGTGGCTGCACCAGCTGCGCAAGCTCGCCCAGGCGCCGCTGGAGGATCTCTGCTCGCGCGTCGACGAGACCGTGAACCTGGTCGTGCGCGTCGGCATCAGTATCCGCTTCCTGCTCACCGTCGAAGCCGCCTCGATCCTGCGCATCGGCGACCGCGGAGGCACCGTGATGCCGGCGATCGGCTCGTCCAGCGGCAAGGCACTGCTGGCGCTGGAGTCCAAGGAGCGGCTGCGCGCCCTGTACGCCGGTCAGGGCGCGCAGCTGGCCGGCAGCGCCCTGACCGATGCGCAGTTCGCGCGCCTGCTGAGTGAGCTCGAGGAGGTGCGCCGTCTGGGCTACGCGATCGTGCGGGAAGAGACCGAGCCCGGCCTCGGCGCGATCGGCGTTCCTGTCACGGGCCCTTCCGGTGCGCCCCTCGCGGGGATTTCCGTGGCCACACCGATCGGACGGCTGGACCGGATGCTGGAGCCTCATCGGCTCGCCCAGGTCTTCCACTGTCGCGACGAGATCGCCGAGATCGCGAAGACCCTGGACCTCGACGCCCGTTGACCTCGAGGGTTTGAGAAACAGACACTGATGCGGCGCTCCTCAAGCGAGCGAGCGCAGGGCGTGCAGGGCATCTCGGGGCCGGGTGTCGCCGCGCGACAGGCGCCGGATATCCGCGGCGCTTCCTCGGTTCGAGGCGGTGCCGGTCGCGCTTCTGAACAGGGTGGCGCGAAGGAAGCACGTTCGCTCTGATTCTGCACTGAAGAATCCTCTCGACCCTGGTGCGGGGTGCCGCAACTCTGTCAATGCGGATACCCGAACCCCGTTCCCTTCCTGACGAAGGAGTCAGAGGCCCATGAATCAGCACGTGTCCATGCATACCCAGGAAGATCTGGGCGCACCCGCCATCGACGGCTCGAACACGCCGCAGCGCCCCCTTGCGCCGGAGCGCGAACAGGTTCCCGACGCCCCCGCCCGCCGCGGCCGCAGCCTGCGCGGCGTGGGCTATCGCTACGGTCTGATCGGCGTGTGGATCATCGAGATCGCGATCTTCGCGGTCCTGTCACCGCACGCGTTCTTCACGGTCGGCACGGCGACGTCCCTCCTGAGCTCCCAGGCCGCACTCATCGTGCTGGCGCTCTCCGTCGTCCCCACTCTCGCGGCCGGCGAGTACGACCTCTCCGCGGCCGGGGCGATGACCCTCGCGGCGACGGTCGTCGGGCAGCTGAACGGAGTCCTCGGGCTGCCGATCGGCGTCGCGGTGGCGATCGGGTTGGTGGCCGCCGCACTCGTCGGCGCGATCAATGCGCTGCTTGTGGTGGGCGTCGGGGTGCAGAGCATCGTCGTGACACTCGGAATGGGTACCTTCCTGATCGGGATCTCGGTTTGGATCAGCAACTCCCTGACGATCGGCGGCGTGTCCCCGGAGTTCGGCCGGCTGCTGAACTCCCCGATCATCGGGATCAACGCCTCGTTCTTCGTCGCCCTCCTGATCGGCGTCGTCAGCTGGTACGTCTACCGGCACACCCCGTTCGGACGGCACGTCGTCTTCATCGGCCAGAACCGCGAGGTGGCGCGCCTGTCCGGGCTGCACGTCAGCCGGGTCCGCGTCGTCTGCTTCCTGTCCACCAGCGTCATGGCCGGGGTGTCCGGCGTGATGGTGGTGGGCATCGCGGGCGGGCTGCAGCCGTCGTCGCTGCAGGGCCTGCTGCTGCCGGCGTTCGCCGCGGCCTTCCTCGGCTCCGCCGTGTTCGAGCCGGGCAAGGTCAACCCGATGGGCACGATCGTGGCGCTGCTCTTCCTCGCCACCGGCATCAACGGGCTCGTCCTGCTGGGCCTGGATGCCTGGATCCGCGACGTGTTCTACGGCGCGGCCGTGGTGCTCGCGGTCACCGTCTCGCACCTGCTCTACCGCCGCGCCCAGCGCAAGAACCTCCTCTGAATCGAAGAACCCCGACAACGACGTCGGAACGGAAAGGAACATCGTGAACAGCACTCCCGGACGCACTCGCGTCGTAGCATCCGCCGCCGTGGCCTTCGCCGCCCTCCTCGCCGCCGGGCTCGCCGGCTGCAGCGGGGACGCCGGCGCAGCATCGGCGTCCAAGGGATCCGTGGATCCCGAGGTGA
This sequence comes from Actinomycetota bacterium, assembly GCA_018268455.1. GTDB lineage: Bacteria > Actinomycetota > Actinomycetes > Actinomycetales > Microbacteriaceae > Microbacterium. The sequence goes on from JAFDWM010000035.1 coordinate 15,790, forward strand.
CCGCCCAGCTGGACAGTTACGCCAAACCCGTCTCCGAGGCCTACAGCGGGGCGCCGTTCTCCGCTGCGCCCGCGGCCGGGAAGAAGGTGCTGTGGGTGACGTTCTACAGCGGCAACCCGTTCCTGGCGGCGGTCGGGACAAGCTTCCAGAAGGCGCTGCAGTCGCAGGGCGTCACCGTCTCCACCTGCGACGGCAAGGGCAACCCGGTCGACGTCAACGCCTGCATCTCGCAGGGCGTGGCGCAGGGCGCCGACGCGATCCAGGTGGACGGCCCGGAGACCGCGACGTACGCGAACGCGCTCACCGCGGCCGCCGCCGCGAAAGTCCCGGTGCTCTCCGGCGCCGCCGTCGACGCCGGCGGACCCCTGGCGTCCGGACTCGCGGCCCAGAGCAGCCAGCCGTTCGCCCTTACCGGGGAGCTCGCGGCGGACTGGATCATCGCCGATTCCGGAGCATCCGCGAAGGTGCTCTTCCTGACGGTGCCGGATGTGATCGGATCCACACAGGAGGAGAAGGCCTTCAGCGACCGGATGAAGCAGAAGTGCCCGCAGTGCACGGTGACCGTCGAGGGCACGACCCTGGCGAACTGGGCGACGGATCTCGCCACCACGACGAACGCCGCTCTCCTGCGCGATCCGAACATCGGCTACGTGGTGCCCGCCTTCGACCCGATGACGCAGTTCGTCGGCCCGGCGATCCAGCAGGCCGGGAAGTCCGCCAGCGTGAAGACGGTGACGGTGAACGGCAGCCTGGAGCAGATGAAGCAGGTGAAGTCCGGGGCGATCGCCGCCGAGGTCGGCATCGATCTGAACGCGCTGGGCTACATCGAGGCCGACCAGATGTTGCGCGTGCTCTCCGGCGTTGCGCCGGTGCCGGTCGCGTACGCGCCAGTGCGAGTCTTCGATGCGAAGAACGTCGGGTCGCTGAAGCTGGACGAGGCGTCCCGGGCGGCCGGACTCTGGTTCGCCGCCGAGGGGTCGTACGCCGACCAGTTCTCGAAGAGCGTCTGGACCAAGTGATGTCGGAGTCGGATCCGCTTCGCGTACGCGGGATCACGAAGTCCTACGTCGAGGGCGTCCCGGTGCTGGACGGCGTCGATATCACGGTCACCGCCGGGCATGTGCTCGCGCTCGTGGGGGCGAACGGATCCGGCAAGAGCACGCTCGTCAAGGTGCTGAGCGGCTATCACGCCGCGGACGCCGGCGCGCTCGAGATCCGCGGTGCCGCCGTCGGATCCGTCACGCCCGAGATGCTCCGGGCCTCCGGGATCCGGTTCGTGCACCAGGAGTCGACGATCGTGCCCGGACTGACCGTGCTGGAGAACCTCGCGGTCGGCGGCTACGAGACCCGCTCAGGGCGGATCCGGTGGCGCCACGAGGAGCAGCGCGTGCGCGAGCTGCTGGGCGAGTGGGATCTCGACGTCTCGCCGCACGACGACGCCGGGCGCCTCTCCGCGGCGGCCGTCGCGAAGCTGGGACTGCTGAAGGCGATCCGCATGCGCCCCGGCGACGAGCCGGTGCACGCCGTGGTGCTGGACGAGCCCACCGCTGCGCTCGGGCCGGACGACGCCGCGGAGCTGCTTGGATGGCTCCGCTCGGCCGCACGACGCAGCGGGGTCGGAGTGCTCTTCATCAGCCATCGGATCGAGGAGATCCTCGGCTTCGCCGACCGCGTGGCGGTGCTGCGCGGCGGGCGGGTGGTCGCCGACCTTCCGACGACGCACCTCTCGCCCGATGAGCTGGTCGCGCAGATCGTCGGGAGATCGCTCGAGTCCTACTACCCGGAGCGGGACGTGCTCCTCGGCGATCCGAGGCTCGTCGTCGACGGTGCGAGCGGAGGGGCGGTGCAGGAGCTGGGCTTCACGGTCCGCGCCGGGGAGACGATCGGGATCACCGGCGCGCCCGGCAGCGGCTTCGAGGACGTCCCGCTGCTTCTCGTCGACCCGGCGAAGGCGACGGCGGGAACCCTCGCCGTCGACGGCAGATCCGAGAACCTGGCCGCCGCCTCGATCGCCCGGCGGCGCGCACTCGGCATCGCGCTCGTGCCCGACGAGCGCAAGCGCCGTGCCCTCGCGGGCGAGCTGAGCGTGCGCGAGAACATCGCCCTGCCCCGACTGCGGTCGTTCCGCCGCGGGCTGCTGCACGGGATGCGGCATGAGCGGCGCGATGCGGACCAGCTGGTCGAGCGCTTCGGCGTCAGCCCCCGGTCGTCGCAGCCCGCGGCCAACCGGCTCTCCGGAGGGAATCAGCAGAAGGTGGTGCTCGCCAAGTGGCTCAGCACGGCGCCGCGGGTGCTCATCGTGCACGAGCCTACGCAGGCCGTCGACGTGGGGGCGAAGTCGGAGATCTTCCAGGTGCTTGCCGACACCGCGCGCAGCGGCGTCGCCGTGGTGATCGTGAGCGTCGAGCACGAGGATCTCGCGCGGCTCTGCGATCGTGTGCTCGTGCTCCGTGGCGGCCGCATGCACGCCGAGCTCACCGGTGCGGCGCTCACGGCCGAGACGATCGGATCCGCAGCGTTCGGCGCGAGCGTCCCGGCCTGACGTCCAAGCCCTGATCCGACAGGAGGACGGCCACGGCGGCCAAGCCACGGCCGTCCTTCCGCGGTGTGGACACAGGCCTCGAGGACTTCTTCAGTGCCGGTGTGCGACCCCGCTGGCCGCCCCCTGATCCCGCCCTGATGCCCTCCGCGTACTGCGCCCCCGCGGATCCCCGCCCTGACGGCGTCGGACCCCCTCCGATAAGATGGAGCCGCCCGATCGGGCCAGCTCATCGGCCGGTGCAAAACCGGTGAAAAGCACGGCGGCGGATGTGGCCGCACCCAAGGGGGAATACCCATGCCAGGAATCGTGATCGTCGGCGTCCAGTGGGGCGACGAGGGCAAGGGCAAGGCCACCGACCTGCTCGGCGAGCGCACCGACTGGGTCGTCAAGTTCAACGGCGGCAACAACGCCGGACACACGGTCGTCGTCGGCGACGAGAAGTACGCGCTGCACCTGCTTCCCTCCGGGATCCTCTCGCCCGGCGTCACCCCCGTCATCGGCAACGGCGTCGTGATCGACCTCGAGGTCCTGTTCCACGAGCTGGAGGCGCTCAGCGCCCGCGGCATCGACGTGTCCCGGCTGAAGGTGAGCGCCAACGCGCACATCATCACGCAGTACCACCGCACGCTCGACAAGGTCACCGAGCGCTTCCTCGGCAAGCGCAACATCGGCACCACCGGCCGCGGCATCGGCCCGGCCTACGCCGACAAGATCAACCGGGTGGGGATCCGCGTGCAGGATCTCTTCGACGAGAACATCCTGCGGCAGAAGGTCGAGGGCGCGCTCGACCAGAAGAACCACCTGCTCGTGAAGGTCTTCAACCGCCGTGCGGTGACCGTCGACGAGATCGTCGACGAGCTGCTCTCGTACGCCGAGCGGCTGCGCCCGATGGTCGCCGACACCGGCCACCTCATCGCCGAGGCTCTGGGCCGCGGAGAGGTCGTCGTCTTCGAGGGCGGCCAGGCCACCATGCTCGACATCGACCACGGCACCTATCCGTTCGTGACCTCGTCGACGGCGACCGCGGCGGGCGCCGCGTCCGGATCCGGCGTCGGTCCCGGATCCCTCGACCGCATCGTCGGCATCGTGAAGGCGTACACCACGCGGGTCGGATCCGGACCGTTCCCCACCGAGCTGTTTGACGAGCAGGGCGAATGGCTGCGCAAACAGGGCTTCGAGTTCGGCACCACCACCGGGCGCCCGCGCCGGGTCGGCTGGTACGACGCCCCGGTCACCCGCTACGCCACGCGCGTGAACGGGATCACCGACCTCGTGCTCACCAAGCTCGACATCCTCGACGGTCTGGAGCAGATCCCGGTGTGCGTCGCCTACGACGTCGACGGTGTGCGCTTCGACGACGTGCCGGTGAACCAGAGCGACTTCCACCACGCGAAGCCGATCCTGGAGTACTTCCCGGGCTGGCAGGAGGACATCTCCTCCGCGCGCACCTTCGACGACCTGCCGAAGAACGCCCAGGACTACGTGCTTGCGCTCGAGAAGATGAGCGGCACCCGCATCTCCGTGATCGGCGTGGGCCCCGAGCGCGACCAGGTGGTCGTGCGTCACGACCTCGTCGACTGACGCACGGTCGGCGGCGCCGCCGAGTCGCGGTTCGCTGTCGTGCGGCGGCCGGCCGTCCGTGCGTGGGGTGCCGGCGGTGCGTGCACCGGATCCTGTCGAGTGCACCGGTTGTTGACGTGAAGTTCCGGTGTTGTCGGCGGTAGGCGGTGCACTCGGGGAGTGCGGTGCTCGCCTCGGGCCGGCTGAACGCATTCACGAGCGTGAACGCGCGTGGTGGGTGGCCCGGCGGCCCGGCGGCGCTAGGCTCGGCCACGCGCCTGGTGTACCGGATCTTGTCGAGTGCACCGGTTGTTGACGTGAAGTTCCGGTGCTTTCGACGGCAAGGGGTGCACGCGGGGAGTGTGGCGGGGGCGTCGGTGTGGGCGGATGGATTCACGGGCGTTCACGGGCGTTCACGAGCGTGAACGGTGGCCCGGCGGCGCTAGGCTCGGCCACGCGCCTGGTGTACCGGATCCTGTCGAGTGCACCGGTTGTTGACGTGAAGTTCCGGTGCTTTCGACGCCAAGGGGTGCACTCGGCCTGAGGGCGGCGGGCGTGAGGGCGGCGAGCGCGAACCCGGCGGGTGCGAGCCCGGCGGGTGCGAACCTGGCGTGCGGGACAGTGCGCATGGCACGAGCCATGCACACGACAAGAGAATGAGGATGCGATGACGCGGTTCTGGGTCGGCGGATACGGATCCGACATGGGCGGTGCGGCCGACGGCATCGGCCTGCTCGCCGGCACCGAGGGGCGCGAACCGACGACGCTCGCCTACCGCGGCGCTGTCGTGCCCGCGCCGTCGCCGTCGTGGCTCGCGCAGCATCCGACACTCGACGTGGTCTACGCGGCGCTCGAGGGATCGGGCGAGGTCGCCGCGTTCGCCCGATCCGGGGAGTCGACGCTGCGCCCGCTCGGCGCACCGGTCGCCGCAGGGGAGGCGGTCTGCCACCTCGCGGTCGCACCGGACGGGCGCTTCCTCGTCGCGAGTTGCTACGGCGACGGCCGCGTCGTGCGGATCGGGCTCGGCGCCGACGGCGCTCTGCTCCCCGCGGCACGGGACAAGGCCGCCGAACCGCGCGCCGCCCTGTTCGGCGACGAGGAGCAGGGCGAGGGGGCGGATCCGACGGCGGCCGTGGATCCGTATGCCTCGGATCCGAATCGCCTCGACCCCAACGGCGACCCGCGCACGACGCACGCGCACTCCGCCGTGTTCCTGCGCGACGGGCGCATCGCGACGGCCGACCTCGGCTACGACCTGGTGCGCATCTGGCGCCCCGCCGCCGCGGGGCTGACGCTCGATCACGAGGTCGTGCTGCCGCGCGGATCCGGCCCGCGGCACATGGTCGCGCACCCGAGCGGCCACCTGCACGTGGTCACCGAGTACTCGTGTGAGGTGTTCACGCTCGCACCCGACCCGGAGGGCCGCTGGGGGCTCGTCGCGGGAACGCCGGTGTCGGCCATCGCGACGCCCGGGCAGGACTATCCGGCCGAGCTCAGCCGCTCCCGCGATGGCGAGACCCTGTACGCCGGCGTGCGCGGCAGCAACACGATCGCCGCCTTGCGAGTGCGCGGATCGGGTGAGCGCCTCGAGCCGCTCGCCCTCGCCGACGCGGGCGTAGACTGGCCGCGGTACCACCTCGTGCACGACGGTGCCCTGCTCGTCACGGGTCAGCGCTCCGACGACCTCACCGTGCTCGACATCGACGAGCGCACCGGCGCCCCCGGGGGGATCCGCCACCGCGCCCCCGCGCCCGCGCCCACGCACCTGCTCCTCGTGCGCGTCGAGGCTCT
>JAFDWM010000036.1 GCA_018268455.1 Actinomycetota bacterium
AAGATGGACGGCTGCGCGGCGATCTACCCCGCCCTCGCCGCGATCTTCGTCGCCCAGTTCTTCCACATCGACCTGAGCATCATGCAGTACATCCTGATCATCATCGTCTCGGTGGTCGGATCCGCCGCGACCGCCGGCACCACCGGCGCGATCGTGATGCTGACCCTCACCCTGTCGACCCTGGGCCTGCCGCTCGAGGGCGTCGGCCTGCTGCTCGCGATCGACCCGATCCTCGACATGGGCCGCACCGCGGTCAACGTGGCCGGCCAGGCGCTGGTGCCGACGATCGTCGCCAAGCGCGAGGGGATCCTCGACCTCGACCTCTACAACGCCGACCGCAAGGGCCTGCCGTTCGCCGAGGACATCGACGACGAGGCGCCCGAGTCCGTCGAGTCGGCCGCCGACGAGGCCGCGGTCGCGTCCTCGCGCTGACCCGCTGCTCTGACGAGGCCCTCGGATCCTTCGGGATCCGAGGGTCTCGTGCCGTGCGGGCGGGGCGTGTCGGAGACGTCGCTCCCGTCAGCCCTCCATCAGCGGCACGTCGAGGTCGAAGGCGAGCACGACCGCGCGAGCGAGCAACCGCTCCTGATCCTCGCCGAGATATCCGATCGTGCGACCGAGCCGATCCACCGGGATCGTCAGGGCGTTGTCGAGCGAAGCAGCGCAGTCGTGGTCGAGCCCGTTGCGCGGCCCCACTGGCAGCTCGCTGCTGAGTCCCTTCACTGTCGAGGTGATCGGAGCGACGGTGACCTTCGTCATCGCGTGCCGCGCCGCGTCGCGGGTGAGCACGAGCACCGGCCGCGTCTTGTCCAGCCGCGCGAGACAGATCTCGCGCATCAGTCACCGACACCCAGATGGTTCGCGGCCCAGTCGACCAGCCCGTCCAGGTCGTCCGCGGCTCCCTCTCTACCCAGGATCTCGACATCGCGCTCGGCGAGCAGCCGACGCATCTCCCGCTCCAGCGCCGATGCGACCAGCGCCGCCCTGCTCGCGACCCGCCCCGCAGCCACTTCCTCATCGAGGAACGCGACCACCGGATCCGGCAGGCGCACGGCGATCTGAGTGCTCATGCCGCCAGCGTACCTCGATGCATCCCGAAATGGGATGCATCCGCGGGAGGGAACCTCACGTCCGGAACCAGAGCGGATCCGGACCGCTCAGTGCGCCGGGTCGGATCCGCCGGTCATGCGGGTGTCGAGCGCGAGCTCCTCGGCATCCATGGCGTGGATGAGCTCGCGCATGACCTCCTCGTTCAGCTCGCCCGCATCGCGCTCGGCGATGAGCACGTCGCGCCGCACCTGCAGCCAGCCCTTCGACAGCCCGACGAGCTCGTCCCGGCTCGGTCTCGGCAGCCGATCCTCGTCGCGCTGACCCCGCTCCGTGTCGCGCTCGACGCGCGTGAACCGCTGGGCGAAGCGATCGAAACCGGCGAGCGCGGCGGATCCGTGCTCCTTCTCCCACCCGGCGCGCCGATCGGCGAGATAGACCTTGCCGGCCTCGCGCGTGCGCGCCCGCACCTGCTCGAGCTGGCGCCGGTCCGCCTCCTCCTCGTCGCTCACGTCGGCGACGCCCAGCCCCCTGATGAGCGCCGGCAGCGTGAGACCCTGCAGCAGCAGCGTGCCCACCGTGACCACGAACGCCACCACGACGATCGCGTGCGACGCGGCCTCGTCGAGATCGCCCAGATCGGCGGCCGCCAGCGCCGTGGCGAGCGTCACCACGCCGCGCATACCCGCCCAGGAGATCACGGCGTTCTCGCGCCATCCGAGCGACGACTCCACCAGCTCCCGCCGCAGCTGCGCCTCCGTCGGCCGCGCCGCGGGCTCACCGCGCCGTCGTCGCTTCTCCGCGACCGCATCGGCCCGCCGGTCGAACCGCCCCGTCGCCACCGCCCGCTCGAACCGGCGCAGCTTCAGCTGCCGCCAGAGCCGGCCCCACATCGACGCCGGATACACGAACAGCGGGCGCACCACGAGCACGACCCCCAGCACCGCCGCCGACAGCCCGAGCACGCCGCCCACATGCGTCGCACCGAGCTCGCCGATCACCGGAGGCAGCTGCAGCCCGATGTACCCGAACACGAACGACTCCAGCAGGAAGTCCGCCGACGCCCACAGCGGCGTCTCCTGCATGCGCGTGGCGTAGCTGGTGCGCGGCCCGTTGAACCCGACCACGAGACCCATCGCGACGACACCCAGCACACCGGATCCCTGCAGATGCTCGGTGATGGCGTACACGCCGAACGGCGCGAGCAGACCGAACGTGCCGATGACGGTCGGATCCGAGATCCGCATCCGCAGCTGGTGCATGGCCAGCCCCGAGAGCACGCCGATGCCGACGCCGACGACGACCGCGAGCGCGAACTGCCAGATGCCGTCCCACACCGTGACGGTCACCCCCGCGACGATCGCGGCGAACACCCGGTACAGCGTCAGTGACGTGGCGTCGTTGATGAGGCTCTCCCCGCTGAGCACGGTCATCACCCGACGCGGCAGGCCGAGCCGCCGGCCGATCGCCGCGGCCGAGACCGCGTCGGGCGGCGCGACGATGGCGCCCAGCAGCAGCGCCCCGGGCAGGGTGAGCGCGGGCATGAGCAGCCACGCCACGAGCCCCACGGCCGCGGTCGTGACGACGACGAGCCCCACGCCGAGCCGGCGGATCTGCGGCAGCGCGCGCCGGAAGCCCACGAACGACACGTCGAGCGACGCCGAGTACAGCAGCGGCGGCAGCACGAGGTTCAGCAGCACGTGCCCGTCGATGCGCAGGTTCGGCACGGCCGGGATGAACGACACCGCGAGCGCGACCACCGTGACCAGCAGCGGCGCAGGCCAGCCTCTCCAGCGCGCGATCGCCGCGACGATGACGGATCCGACCAGCACGTAGAAGATCTCGACGTCCATGCGGCAAGGGTATCCGCGGCGGGTTCCTGGCTGGGCGGCGGATTCTCGGCTGGGCGGCGGATGCCTGGCTGGGCGGCGGTTCCCGTCTGTGGATCCGGCTGCACCTTCCGCTCCCGTCGCGAATAATGCCGCCCGCGAGCCGTCCGGGCGACACATTCTGCGACCCGAGCAGAACCACCCCCGCTCCCGTCGCGAATAATGTCGTCCGCGAGCCATCCAGGCGACACATTCTGCGACCCGAGCAGAACCACCCCCGCTCCCGTCGCGAATAATGCCGTGCGCGGGCCATCCAGGCGACACATTCTGCGACCCGAGCAGAACCACCCCCGCTCCCGTCGCGAATAATGTCGTCCGCGAGCCGCCCGGGCGACACCTTCTGCGACCCGAGCAGAACGACCCCCGCTCCCGTCGCGAATAATGCCGTGCGCGAGCCGCCCGGGCGACACTTTCTGCGACGGGAGCGAACAGGGGCGGACGGGATGCGGATCCGGCGGAGGAATGCTCCGGGATCCGGCCGCGTTGGGGCCAGAGATGTCTTCTCTCGCGCTCTCCGTCCTCGACCTCGTCCCTGTGCGAACCGGGCAGACCAGCGCCCAGGCGGTGGCTGCGTCGCTCACCCTCGCCGCCCGCGCCGACGACCTCGGCTACCGGCGGTACTGGTTCGCCGAGCACCACAACATGCCGGCCGTGGCCTCGACCGCTCCCCCGGTGCTGATCGCTGCGGCCGCCTCCCGTACGCAGCGGATCCGCGTCGGATCCGGTGGGGTCATGCTCCCGAACCACGCCCCACTCATCGTGGCCGAGCAGTTCGCGGCGCTCGAGGCGATCGCCCCGGGCCGCATCGACCTCGGCATCGGACGCGCGCCCGGCAGCGACCCGGTGATCACCCAGCTGCTGCGCCAGTCGGGCACGGCCGGTGACGTGGAACGCTTCCCCGACCACGTGCAGGACATCGCGCTCATGCTGCAGCCCGACGGCGCCACCGTGCAGTTCACCTCGGGCGGCGAGTACGCGGTGCGCTCGACGCCCGCCGCCGGCGGCGCTCCAGAAGTGTGGCTGCTCGGATCCAGCGACTACTCGGCGCAGCTGGCCGCGTCCCTCGGCCTGCCGTACGTGTTCGCCAACCACTTCTCCGGGCAGGGGCTCGACCGCGCCCTCTCGCTGTACCGCGACGGCTTCCGCCCTACCGAGGCGCACCCCGAGCCGCGCACCTTCCTGACCGCGAACGTCGTCGCCGCGCCCACTGCCGAGGAGGCGGCCGAGCGCGCTCTCCCGCAGCTGCGGATGATGGCGCGGCTGCGGCTGAACCGTCCGCTCACCGCGCTGGAGACCGTGGAGCAGGCGCGGGCGGCCCTGGCCGCGGCGCCGGATCCGCAGGAGGAGCAGATCCACGCCGCCGCGCTGGCGAACTGGTTCGTCGGCGACGCCGGCTCGGTGCGCAGCGCGCTCCAGGCCTTCGCCGCACAGCACGGGGTCGACGAGATCATGATCTCCCCTGTCGCCGGGGCGTACGCCGGCGAGGACCACGCGGGAGCGCCGGGGCGCGTGCAGACCCTGGAACTGCTCGCGGGCTGAGGACACGGCCGGGCCGACGACCGATCGGGCCCGGAGCCGAACGGGTCGACGACGTTCAGCAGGGAGGGTCGCCCGTTCTGCAGGGAGCAGAGTGCGAAACCGCGTCGGAACCGCCGTATTCACGGCCGGTCCGCCACTTGGCCCTGCAGAACGACGGTGCCTCCCTGCAGAACGTCCCGGATCCCGCCGAGACGGGGCCGGGCGGCCGGGGCGGCCTACGCCTCGGGCTCGCCGCTGACCAGGGCGCGCAGCCAGTCCCGCGCCTCGACGAACACGTCGTCGGCGTAGCGCTCGGGATACTGCACGATGCGGCGATCGGCCCGCGGATACGAGCCCAGATACACGACCCGCGGGCTGAACCGGCGGATGCCGAGCAGCGCGTCGGCCATGCGCTCGTCGTGCACGTGCCCGTCCGCATCGAGCACGAACCGGTACCGGCCGAGGGCATCCCCGATCGGCCGCGACTGCAGCAGCGAAAGGTTGATGCCCCTCGTGGAGAACTGCTCGAGCAGTTCGAGAAGCGCGCCGGCGTGGTCTTCGGGCAGCTCGACGATGAGCGAGGTCTTGTCCGCACCGGTCTGCGGCGCCGGAGCGGTCGTGCGTGCGACGAGCACGAACCGCGTCACGGCGTTGTCGTTGTCGCCGATGCTGTCGGCGAGCAGCTCCAGGTCGTGGTGCGCCAGGATCCCGGGGGCCGCGATCGCGGCGTCGGCGGGAAGGGATCCGTCCAAGATCCCCAGCGCCGAGGCGACGTTGCTCGCCGCCGGCACGTGCTGGTGCGCCGGGATGTGCGCCCCGAGCCAGCCGTAGCACTGGGCGTAGGCGACCGGGTGCGCCGCGACCACGGTCACGTCCTCGAGGCGCGTGCCCGGCTTCGCGACCAGCACGAAGTCGACCTTCACCAGGTACTCCCCGATGATCCGCAGCCCGGGCAGGGTGGCCAGCGCGTCGAGCGTGGTCGTCACACCGCCCTCGACCGAGTTCTCGATCGCGATCATGGCCGCGTCGCTGCGCCCCTCCAGCACGTCGCCGAGCGCCTCGCCCACGTTGTGCACCGGCCGCCAGTTCTGGCCGCGCGCCTCCGGCACCTGGTCCAGCGCCGCCTCGGTGAAGGTCCCCGCGGGGCCGAGATAGCTGTATGTGCGGCGGGTGGGGGCGGCGTCGGTCACGGAGTCAGCCTAGTCGCGGTGCCGGATCCAGCTCGGTCGATGACGCGGACCGCGGCAGGATCACACCACGGACACACCACAGACGGTCGGGCCGCGCAGGTGTCGCGCCGGATCCGGCCCGCGAGGTCTGCAGCACACCGCGACCGGCCGTCCTGCGCGGAAACGATGATGCGATCCAGGCCCCGCCGGGGCAGACTGGTCCCATGACGAGCCGTGCCGGCCTCCCCGCGGAGGAAAGCGACCTGATCGACGTCGACGAGCTGATCGCCGCCTACTACGACCGGATCCCGGATCCGAAGATCTCCGCCGAGAGAGTCGTGTTCGGCACGAGCGGGCATCGCGGATCCTCGCTGTCGAACAGCTTCAACGAGCAGCACATCCTCGCGACCACGCAGGCGATCGTCGACTACCGCAACAGCCAGGGCATCACGGGCCCGCTGTTCCTCGGCCGCGACACGCACGCCCTGAGCCGCCCCGCCGAGCGCAGCGCCATCGAGGTGCTCGTCGCGAACGACGTCGACGTGCTCGTCGATTCCCGCGACGCGTGGGTGCCGACGCCCGCGCTCAGCCATGCGATCCTCGCGTACAACCGCGACCGCGCCGCCGACGAGCCCGGCCGCGCCGACGGCATCGTGGTCACCCCGTCGCACAACCCGCCCCGCGACGGCGGCTTCAAGTACAACCCCCCGCACGGCGGCCCCGCCGACACCGACGCGACCGGGTGGATCGCGAACCGCGCGAACGAGCTCATCGAGCAGGGCCTCGAGGGCGTGCGGCGGGTGCGCTTCGCCGACATCGACGTCTCCTCGATCGGCACCTACGACTTCCGGGCGGCCTACGTGCGCGACCTGCCGTCGATCATCGACGTCGAGGCGATCAAGCGCGCCGGGGTGCGCATCGGGGCGGATCCGCTCGGCGGCGCCTCGGTCGAGTACTGGGCCCTGATCAAGGAGATGCACGGGCTCGACCTCACCGTCGTGAACCCCGAGGTCGACCCCACCTGGCGCTTCATGACGCTCGACTGGGACGAGAAGATCCGGATGGATCCGTCCTCCCCCTCGGCCATGGCGTCGCTGGTCGCGAAGAAGGGCGACTACGACGTGCTCACCGGCAATGACGCCGACGCCGACCGGCACGGCATCGTCACACCCGACGCCGGACTGATGAACCCGAACCACTACCTCGCGGTCGCGATCGACTACCTCTTCTCGCACCGCGAGGGCTGGGCGCGCGACGCCGCGATCGGCAAGACGCTGGTGTCGTCGATGATCATCGACCGCGTCGCCGAGTCGCTCGGCCGGCGCCTGCTCGAGGTGCCGGTCGGATTCAAGTGGTTCGTGCCGGGGCTGCTCGACGGATCCGTGGCCTTCGGCGGCGAGGAGTCGGCCGGCGCGTCGTTCCTGCGCAAGGACGGATCCGTCTGGTCGACCGACAAGGACGGCATCCTGCTGTGCCTGCTGGCCGCGGAGATCATCGCGGTGACGGGCAAGAGCCCGTCCGAGCGCTATCGCGAGCTCGAGGAGGCGTTCGGCGCCTCCGCCTACCAGCGCGTGGACGCGCCCGCGACGCCGGAGCAGAAGGCCACGCTCGGCAAGCTGTCTCCCGAGTCGGTCACGGCGACCGAGCTCGCCGGCGAGCCGATCACGGCCAAGCTCTCGCACGCCCCGGGCAACGGCGCAGCCATCGGCGGGCTCAAGGTGCAGACCGAGCACGCCTGGTTCGCCGCGCGCCCCTCCGGCACGGAGGACGTCTACAAGCTCTACGCCGAGTCGCTGCTCGGCCCCGAGCACCTGGCGCAGGTGCAGGAGGAGGCCCGCGCGGTGGTCTCTGCGGCGCTCGGCGGCTGAGCCGGCCCGGGTTGCTGAGCCGGTCGGGGTCGCTGAGCCGGGATCCGATGCCTGGCGCGCTGGGTGGCTGGCGCGCTGGGTGGCTGGCAGATCCTCACCCGCGCTCCACGCTCGCGCTGTCGAAACCCGGTAGCGCGGCAGATAACTGTGCAGCGCCGTCAGGAAACGACAGCGCGAGCGTGCAGGCCCGCAGGAAACAGCAGCGCCGTCAGGAAACGACAGCGCGAGCGTGCGGGCCCGCAGGAGACACCAGCGCCGCCTAGGCGGAGTGGCCCGGGGTGCTGTCCCGCACGACGACCTCAAGCGGGAGCGGATCCTGGGTCCAGTCCTCATCCACGACAGCACGGAAGGCCTGGTAGCCGGCCTCGTTGAGCGGCACGCGCACCGTGGTGAGCGCCGGTGTCACATCGCCGCTGGCCGGCACATCGTCGAAGCCGCAGACCGCGATGTCCGCCCCGACCTCGCGGCCGGCCGCGCGGATCGCGGAGATCGCGCCGAGTGCGACCACGTCACTGACCGCGAAGACCAGCGTGCCCGCATCGACGCCATCGGCGAGCGCGGCGGCCATCGCCGCGGCGCCCGCCTCACGGCGGAAATCACCGCGCAGGATCCGCTCGACGGCGCCGCCGCCGCGGGTGAAACCGCGGGTGAAACCGTCGATGCGATCGTCGCTCGTGCGCACGCCCTCGGTCGAGCCGATCACGATCACGCGGCGGTAGCCGAGCGCGCCCATGCGGAGGCCGAGCTGCTCCGCGCCGCCGGCGTTGTCGAGCGAGATCGAGCGGGCGGTCTGGCCCGACCCGAGCGGCACGCGGTCGCCGAACGCCACGACGCGTCCGCCGTAGCGGGCGAACGCCTCCAGCTCCGACGGCGCGGGAGTCGCGTCGTCGTGACCGTCGGCCCGGGAGGCGGCGAGGATCAGGCCCTGCGGACGCTGACCGCGCAGGGCGCGCAGGATCCGGGACTCGCGGTCCCGGTCGCGCTCCGTGATCGAGATCGTGACGACGAGCCCGCGCTCATCCGCCCCACGCGCGACGCCCGCCGCGATCTGGCCGAAGTAGGGATCGGCGATGTCCGCGACGAGCAGTGCGATCACCGGCGAGAAGCCACGAGCGGTCGCCTGTGCGGACACGTTCGGGGTGTAGCCGAGCTCGTCGGCGACACGCTGTACGCGCTCGCGGAAGGCATCGGCGACCTTGCGCTCGGATCCGTTCAGCACCCGCGACGCGGTCGCCAGCGACACCCCGGCCGCGCGCGCGACATCGTGCAGCGTCACGGCGTGCGGGCTCGAGCCATCCGCACCCGGGCGGGCTTCGCGAGACGGGCTCTCGGCGGTCATGCCCCGAGCCTAGCGACGCGTGCGTCATCGCCATGCAGGTACCCCCGGAGGGCCGCCGCCTCGGCGGCGAGCAGCGCCGGGTCGTCGTCGACGACGAACTCGAGCAGTGCGTCGCGCGGAGGTGCCGGCGTCGCGGCCACTGCGGCGGCGAACCCGCGCCAGAGGGCGTCGCGGCCGGTCAGCGGCAGGCGCTCCGCCGCGGGCCACCACGAGAAGACGTGCGCCGCGGAGACCCGGCCCGCGACCCGCTCGTACTCGGCGAGCGCGACCTCGTCGGGTGCGGCGACGCTGGGCTGCCAGTACGTCGAGAGGTTCGCTGCGCCGACCTCGTCGAGCACGCGCAGCGTCTGCACGTCGTCGTCGTCGAGCGTGCCGCGGTGGTACTCCAGGGCGAGCGAGATGCCGCGCTCGGCGGCCAGGGCGGCAGCGCGGGCAAGACCGTCGATCACGGCACTCCGCTCCGCCGCGGTCGCGTCGGCGGATCCGATCCTCCCGGCCCACACGCGGATCCGATCCGCGCCGAGCGCCTCCGCCGAGTCGAGGACCGGCGCGATCTCATCACCCGGATCCGCGCGGAAGTACGAGCCGTACGAGCACACCGCGAGCCCGGCGTCGGCCGTGATGCGGGCAACCTCGGCCGCACGCGCAGCGTCGCCGGGCGGTACGTGCACGTCGCCGCCCCACTCGATCACCTCGAGCCCGGCGCCGGCGGCGAGCACCGCGATCGCGGCCGCATCCAGCTGGCGATAGGTGACGGAGCACAGCCCGGTGCGGATGGTCATGGGGTCAGCCTTTCATGTCGGTGCGGCTCGGGCGGGGAGCGGTCGTCGACCGCGAGACTGCACCCGAGCCTCGAGACTGCCGTTCGTGCGCGCTGTCTCGATACCCAGATGCAGTCTCGCGGTCAGGAGAGGGGCGGATCCGGGGCCGGGATCACCGCCGGCACTCAGCCCAGGTGCGGGGAGACTGCCGCGCCGAAGGACTCGGCCGTGCGGCGGACGACCTCGGCCGGATCCTGCGCCCAGATGTCGGCGTTGAAGATCTCGACCTCGATGTCGCGGTCGTAGCCGGTGGCCACGACGGCACGGGTGAGCGAGGCGAAGTCGATCACGCCGTCGCCCGGATAGTGCCGGCTCAGCAGCACATCGGCCGGCAGCGGCGTCTTCCAGTCGCACACCTGGTAGGTCGCGATGCGGCCCTCGCGCCCGGCGCGGGCGATCTGGTCGAGCACCTGCGGATCCCACCAGATGTGGAACGTGTCGACCGCGGCCCCGACCACGGCCGGCTCGAAGTCCGCCGCGATATCGAGGGCCTGACCGAGCGTGGAGACCACGCAGCGGTCGGATCCGAACATCGGATGCAGCGGCTCGATCGCGAGCGTGACGCCCGCCCCTGCCGCGTCTGCCGAGAGCTCGCCGATCGCGTCGCGCACCCGTTCGCGGGCGCCGATGAGGTCTCGGGATCCCTCCGGCAGCCCGCCGGCGACCAGCACGAGCACGGCCGTGGATCCCGCGGCCCCCGCGGCGGCGAGCGTCGCGGTCTCCTCGATCGCGCGGCGGTTGTCGTCGAGCGCGGCGACGCGCTCCGGCCCCGCGGGCAGTGTGAAGAACCCGCCCCGGCAGTGCGTGGTGAAGCGCAGCCCGGAGTCGGCGAGCATCTGCGCGGCCACGTCGAGGCCGACCTCGTTCACGGGCTCGCGCCACAGGCCGATGCCCGGCACGCCCGCCTCGGCCGTGACCTTCAGTGCGGTGGCGAGGTCGGCGTACTTGATCGTGGCCTGGTTGATCGACAGGCGCGGGTCGACGGCGCTCATGCGGTCACTCCGTTCAGGGCGAGCATGCCGTGCCAGCGCTCGCGGGCGAGTTCCGGATCCTCGAGCGCGAGCGACGCGTTCGCGAGCTCGACGATGCGGCTGAGGTGCGGCAGGCTGCGCGCGGAGTGCAGTCCGCCCACCATCTGGAACGCGGGCTGGTGCCCGTTCAGCCAGGACAGGAACGCGACGCCGGTCTTGTAGTAGAAGGTCGGCGCAGCGAAGACCTGGCGGCTGAGTTCCTCGGTGGGAGCGAGGATCTCGAGGTACCGGGCCGGATCGGCGGCATCGAGCGCCTGGATCGCCGCCGAGGCGACCGGGGTGATCGCCGCGAAAGCGCCCAGCAGGGCGCCGGAGTGGCTCTCGCCCTGTCCCACGCTGTCGCCGCCGATGAGTCCGACGTAATTGAAGTCGTCGCCGGTGAACATGCGCACGCCCTCGGGGAGCTGCTCGCGCACGGCGATCTCGGACTCGGCGTTCAGCAGGCTCATCTTCACGCCCGCGATCTTGCCCGGGTTCGCGCCGATGATCTCGAGCAGCGTCTGCGACGCGCTCTGCCAGTCCCGGGCCCCGAAGTAGCCCTCGAGCTGCGGGTCGAACGCGGTGCCGAGCCAGTGCAGCACGACCGGCGTCGTCGCCTGGGCCAGCACCGCGTCGTACACGCGCCGGTAGTCGGCCGCACTCTCGGCCACGCGGGCGAGATGCCGCGACGCCATCAGCACCGGGCCCGCGCCCTGCTCCTCGGTGAAGTGCAGCTGCTCGACGTAGGCGTCCACCACCTGCGGCAGCGAGATCCGCTCCTCGTCGACGTGGTCGGTGTTGACGCCGACGACGACGGATCCGCCCTCCTCTCGCGCCACCTCGGCGCTGCGCGCGATCAGCTCGCGCGTCGCGGCGGCATCGAGGCCCATGTTGCGCTGGGCGGTGTCCATGGCGTCGGCGACGCCGAGCCCCCAGGAGTACACGTTGCGGCGGAACGCGAGCGTCGCATCCCAGTCGATGTCGGCGGGCTGTCCCGGGGTGTTGTCGGCGTGCGTCTTGGGCACGACGTGCGCGGCGGCGTAGGCGACGCGGCTCTGCAGCGGTGCGGTCGGCCGCGCGAAGGCGCCGGAGTCGTTGAGCTCGGCCTCGGAGGTTGCCCCGTCGGCCGCGAGCAGGCGGATCGTCGTCATCGTGCGCCTCAGCCCTCGTTCGGGGCGGCCAGGCTCAGTGCGGGCAGCGCGATCTTGCGGCCCTCGGCGGAGGACTGCAGGCCGGCCTCGGCGAGCTGCACCCCGCGGGCGCCGGCGAGCAGGTCGAAGGCATATTCCGTGCCGAGCACGTAAGACTCGAGGTACTCCTCCCACTGCTGGCGGAAGCCGTTGAGGAACACGTCGTTCACGGGCACGTCGGCCCAGTCGGCGTCGTAGTCGTGCGCATCGGCGAGGTCGGGGTTCCACACCGGCTTCGGGGTGGCGTTACGGTGCTGGATCTTCGCACCGAACAGGCCCACGACGGCGGATCCGTGGGTTCCGTCGACCTGGAACTCCACGAGCTCGTCGCGGTTCACGCGCACGGTCCAGCTGGAGTTGATCTCGGCGACGATTCCGCCGTCGAGCTCGAAGATGCCGTACGCGGCATCCTCGGCGGTCGCGGTGTAGTGCTCGCCCTTCTCATCCCAGCGGTCGGCGATGTGCACGGCCGCCTGCGCGTACACGCTCTTCACCTCGCCGAACAGGTTCTCCATGACGTAGTTCCAGTGCGGGAACATGTCGCTGATGATGCCGCCGCCGTCCTCGGTGCGGTAGTTCCAGCTCGGACGCTGCGCCGGCTGCCAGTCACCCTCGAACACCCAGTATCCGAACTCGCCGCGCACCGACAGGATCCGCCCGAAGAAGCCCGAGTCGATGAGGCGCTTCAGCTTCTGCAGACCCGGCAGGTAGAGCTTGTCGTGCACGACACCGGTCTTGACTCCGGCGGCCTGCGCGAGACGGGCCAGCTCGAGCGCCTCCTCCACCGACTCGGCGGTGGGCTTCTCGGTGTAGATCGCCTTGCCCGCGGCGATGGCCTTGCGGATCGCGGTCGCACGCGCCTTGGTGACCAGGAAGTCGGCGTAGATCTCCCACTGCGGATCCGCCAGCGCGGCGTCGAGGTCGGTCGTGTAGTCCTCGATGCCGTGCTCTGCGGCGATCTCGGCGAGCTTTGCCTCGCTGCGCCCGACCAGGATCGGCTTCACGGTGACCCGCGTGCCGTCGGACAGCTCGATGCCGCCCTGGTCGCGGATCGCCAGGATCGAGCGCACCAGGTGCTGGCGGTAGCCCATGCGCCCGGAGACGCCGTTCATGATGATGCCGATCTCGCGAGTCGTCGCCATGGGGTTGTCCTTCGTCTCATGCTCGCCCCGCGTGTCGATTGCGTGAGGTAAGCGCTTTCCAATTGCCTCATCCTGACATGGGAATGCGCTTTCCGCAAGTGGCGACGGCCTCTGTTCACCCCGTCCTCATGGTTCCGCACTGCGCACTCGGCTGGATCCGGTGCCCGAATGGAGCAAGCTACGCACTTCGACGGCAGATCCGGTCTCGAAGTCAGGTCCGGTCCGGCTCGCGCGACGGAGTGATCACCGCCGCTCGCTGCGGCGATCGCTAGCCGAGGTCGCCGAGCAGTTCGGCGAAGTGCTCCAGGTCCGCGGCAGTCCAGCGGCGCAGCCGGTCGGCGATGCGCGACTCGTAGGCGGACCGAGCCTGCGCCACCCGCTCCTGCGCGAGCGGTGTCGCGACCAGCCTGCGCGCCCGGCGGTCGCCTGCATCGGGGATGCTCTCCACGAGGCCGAGTTCTTCGAGCTGCCGCACCAGCCGGCTCACCGCCGACTTGTCGGTCTGCAGGCGCTTACCGATCTCGCCGGCGGTGGTGGCCCTGCCGCTCTCGATCGCAGTGAGCATCTGATAGCCGAGCGGCTGCAGATCCGGATGCACGATCGCGGCCGCCTCCCGCCAGCTCACGCGGATGCGGGCGAAGAGACGACCGAGTTCCTGCTCGACGCGGATCACCGCCTGATCGCGCGGCGGGTCCTGCTCGGCCCCGGTTTGCACCCGTGCGGAGCGCTCCGTCGGATTCGCGTCCGCGGGATCCACGTTCCCCGGATCCGCGTGCGCCGCCTCCGCGTCCGCGGCGGGCGTGTCATCGGGCCGGGCACTCATGCCGCCAGTGTAATTGCGCCGGGTATGGCGCGACCCCGCCGTCCGAAGATGGCGGGGTCGGGCGGAGATGCTCAGAACTCGGCGAAGACCCGGAGCACCTTTGCCGCGACGAGGAGCTCCTCCGGTGCGAGTTCGACCAGCGCCACGCGCATCCGCTCCGCATGATCCGCGCGTATCTCGGCGAGCGCGGTGCAGGCGCCCGGCGAGGCGCTGAGCGTGCGCAGCCGACCGTCGCGTTCATCCGGCTGGGACCGCAGCAGCCCCAGATCCTCCAGCATCCGCACCTGCCTGCTCACCACAGACTTGTCGACCTCGAAGCTCTCGGCGAGCTGATGCGCAGTGGTGCTGCCGGCACGGGCGACGAAGGACAGCAGCTTGTAGCCCAGGGGATGCAGCTCGGGGTGCACCCGCGCCGCGGACTCCTTCCACAGCGTGCGCGCCCGCGCGAACATCAGGTTCATCTGCCCCTGGAACTCGGCGACGGATTCATCGAGGTCGACCGGCACCGCCGGGGCGGGGGCCATGTCAGCGCCCCCGCTCCTCGTCCTCGCGCTCGAGGACCAGCACGGATCCGGTTCCACGATGCACCGCATCGTCCTCGATCACGCGGATGCTTCCGGTGGGCGTGTACGAAGCGCCGATCTCGGCTTCGGCGAGGCCGATCGCCGAGTCCTCGGCCTGCTCGCGCAGCTCTTCGGCGGCGCTCTTGGTCGACAGCGGCTTGTTCTTGATGAACGCGATCGCGATGATGCCGACCACCGCGAGCGGGATGGCGATGATGAACGCGTCGGCGATGCCGTGCCCGTAGGCCGACTCCACGATGGTGCGGATCGCGTGCGGCAGCTCGGACACCTTCGGAACGTTGCCGGAAGCGAGGTGCTTGAGCGCGCCCAGCTCATCCGGGGACTTCGGCACGAAGTGGTGCAGCCCATCCTTGATGTAGGTGCCGACGCTGGTGGACAGCATCGTGCCCATCACGGTGACGCCGATGGTGCCGGCGATCGTGCGGAAGAAGTTCACGTTCGACGAGGCGGCGCCGAGCTGGCTGACCGGGGTGTCGTTCTGCACGATCAGGGTGAGGTTCTGCATGACCATGCCGAGGCCCGCGCCCAGCACGAACATGTACACCGCGACCAGGGCGAACGGGGTGTCGTAGCGCAGCGTCGACATCAGGCTGACGCCGATGACCGTGAGCACGGAGCCGGTGATCATCCACGACTTCCACTTGCCGAATCGGCTGACCAGCTGACCGATGATGACCGACGCGCCCATCTGGCCGATGATCATCGGGATCGTCATCAGACCGGACTCGGTCGGCGTGGCGCCACGCGCGAGCTGGAAGTACTGCGCGAGGAAGACGGACGTGGCGAACATCGCGACGCCGATCGCGATCGAGGCGATCACCGAGAGCGTGAAGGTGCGGTTGCGGAACAGCGACATCGGCACGATCGGCTCGGTGACGAAGAACTCGACGATCACGAAGGCGATGATCGCGGCCGCGGCGATGCCGCCGAGGATGTAGCTCGTGGACGAGTCCCACTCGAACTGGCTGCCGCCCATGGACACCCAGATCAGCAGAGTGGAGACGCCGACGGCGAGCAGCACGATGCCGAAGTAGTCGATGGACACCTTGGCGCGCTGCGGCTTGGGCAGGTGCAGGGTGAACTGCAGCAGGATCAGGGCGACGATCGCGAACGGCACCCCCACGAAGAAGTTGGAGCGCCAGCCCCACACGTCGGTGAGGAAGCCGCCGAGCAGCGGGCCGCCGATGGTGCCGAGTGCCATGATGCCGCCGACGACGCCCATGTACTTGCCGCGTTCGCGCGGGGAGATGATGAGGGCGACGGCGATCATGACGAGCGACATCAGGCCGCCGACGCCGATGCCCTGCACGACGCGCACGGCGATGAGCATGTTGGTGTCGGTCGAGAATCCGGCGATCACGGTGCCGGCCGTGAACAGGATCAGCGAGACCTGGATGAGGATCTTGCGGTTGACGAGGTCGGCGAGCTTGCCCCAGATCGGGGTGGAGACGGCGGTCGCCAGCAGGCTCGCCGTGATGACCCAGGTGTACTGGGACTGCGTGCCGCCGAGGTCGGCGATGATGACGGGCATCGAGGTGGACACGACCGTGCCCGAGATGACCGCGACGAACATGCCGACGATCAGACCGGACATCGCCGTGAAGATCTCTCGGGCCGAGCGCTTGGACTCGACGGATGCGGGGGTGGAATTCACGTGGGGGGCTCCAGATAGGAAGTTGATCTTCATCAACCATACGCCAATAGTTGAGTTTTCTCAACCATTGACCGAAGGCAACCAATCGAGGGAGTCCCCCGCACGGCGATCAAGGGGTCCCTCACACGGCGATCGAAGCCCGAGCCGAACACGCTCCTCACACCTCGCGCTGCCGCCCCTGTGGGATTCGATGTGCGCACCTGCACTGGATCCGGTGCCCGAATGGTGCCAGGTGCGCACGGCGGAAGCGGATCCGCTCAGCCCGCTTGCCCGACGAGAGCAAGCTCGCGAGGGTTCGACACCGACGGCTCGCTCAGGATCCGTTCGAATGCGGCACCGAGATCCGCGAGCTGCGCATCATCGATCTCGCGGACGCCGTGGATGACGAGCGGTTCGCGCCAGGTCAACCCGAGGCGGTGTGCGGTGGCCTTCAGCGGCGCGAGGATCGCGTCGTACTCGAAGCTGTGCAGTTCGCCGTCGCGGTAGCCGTCGCGCACGCCGCCGGTCGTCGTCACGATGCGCAGCGTCTTGCCCGCGAGCGCGCCGGGCGCCCCCGTGCCGTAGGCCCAGCCGCGCACCAGGACCTCGTCGAGCCAGCGCTTGAGCAGTGCCGGCGGCGAGTACCAGTAGGTCGGGTAGAGCAGGACGATGTCGTCGACGGCTTCGAGTGCCGACTGCTCGGCGCGCACGTCGAGCGCACCGTCGGCGGTGAGTGCGCCGAGGATGCGGGTGTCGACTTCGGGGAGGGAGCGTGCCACCTCGGTGAGGGCTGCATTGACGCGAGACGTGGACAGGTCGGGGTGACCGACGATCAAGGCGATGCTCATTGCGGGACCTTCTTCTTTCATGACCGGGAGAAGCTACTCCTCCTGTTCTAACTTGTCAAATCAGCTATACTGGTTATATGCCGATGACCGAGACCGAGTTTCTCGCGCTGCTCAACAGCGCCCCCGTGATCGACGGTCAGATCGTCGAGATGCTCGATGATCCACGCCTGATCCGCGTTCGCGAGGACCTGCGCGCCGTGATCCGCGGGGAGGCGGACGCCGTCGGACTGAGCCGCCACCTTCGGCACGCGCGACTGCGCCCCGCCGTGACCGCGGACGGCGTGGCGTGGGAGCTCGATGCGCCACCGCAGGACCGGGGCGCCGCAGAGGCCGTGCTGGCCTGGGCGCGGGTGCAGGAGCAGCTGCCCGGGCGGCTGCGCGCCTGCGCGAATCCCGAATGCCGCAAGTTCCTCATCGACCACAGCAAGCCGAACAGTGCGCGCTGGTGCTCGATGGCGACGTGCGGCAACCGGATGAAGGCGCGCCGCCATTACGCCCGGCGCCTTGCCGAGGGCTGATCCGCGATGCGCGTCCGCCATCACTGTTGCGCAGATCAGAAATTTCTTCCCCGACAGATGGCGGAGAACGCTACACTGGATTCACCATCCCTGGAGGCTCCCGATCATGGTGATGCAACCCGCTTCCGATGACCCGCGCGGTGAAGCCACGCGCCAGCAGCTGATCTCTGCCTACCTCGAGCTGCTCGACGAGCAGGGCGCGGCGACGCCCGGAGAGATCGCCGAGCGAGCAGAAGTGAACCGCTCGTCGTTCTATGCGCACTTCCCCTCGATCGAGGCACTCGTGTCCTTCGCGCTCCGGCGCGAAATCGACCTTCAGCACCGCCGGAACCTGCAGAGCCAGCTCGACGATGTGACCGCCGCCCCGCTCGCGAACCGGCAGATCATCGACGTGATCCTCGACATGGTCTCCGCCACGAGCGGGCCGATGCTCCCGCTGCTGAACGCCGACCCGCGGTTCGGCCAATGGGCGCTCGGGGCGATCCTGCATGACTTCGTCGATGAGTACCTCGACGCGCTGCCGGCGTTCTCCACCCTCTCCGACACGCGCGCGCGGATCACGAGCTCGTACGTCGGCCACGCGCTGAGCGCGGTGATCGTGTCGTGGCTGCTCGGCGACGTGGCGATCGACCGGGCGGCGGTCGGCACGATGCTCGCACAGCTCACCCCGGCATGGATCATGGATCCGTCGCTCGTCGAGGCGGCGTCGTGATGTCGTCCGCGGCAGCCGAGATCGTCGGCCGCTCCGAGGAGCTGGCGCTCGTGAGCACCGTGCTCTCGCTGCACCCCGGCTCCCCCCGCGCACTGCTCTTCCGCGGGGAGGCGGGCATCGGGAAGACGGCGCTGCTCGACCATGCGGTCGCCTCCGCCCGCGCCGAGGGTTTCGAGATCGTGACGGTGCGCGGCGCGGAGTACCAGTCCGACATCGCCTTCTCGGGGCTCAACCAGCTCGCCGTCGCCCTTGCCCCGCACGCCGGCGCACTCACCTCGGCGCAGCGCGCCGCCCTCGACGTCGTCTACGGGGCCCGCGGCGAGGAGACCCCGAACCGTCTCGCCGTGTTCTCGGCCGTGCTCGCCCTCGTCTCGGCAGCGGCCGACACGCGGCGGGTGCTCATCTGCGTGGATGACCAGCAGTGGGTGGACCGTGTGAGCGTGGAGGGCCTGAGCTTCCTCGCCGAGCGCCTCACCGCGCTGCCGGCGTGCCTCATTGCGACGGAGCGCTCCTCGCTCGGCGCGGAGGAGGCCAGGGCCGGCACCCTGGTGCGGTCGATCGAGCCGCTCGAGGACGCCGCGGCAGAGCGGCTGCTCCGAGAGCGCTATCCCTCGCTCGGCGAGCGCGCCCGCCAGCGGCTCCTGCTCGAGGCCGAGGGCAATGCCCTCGCGCTGATCGAACTCGCCCCGGTGCTCTCCACCCTCGCGGCCGGATCCGGCGAGCTGTCTTCCGCGCTGCCGCTCACCCGCCGGCTGCAGGGTGTCTTCGCGGCGCGCGCGCAGGAACTGCCCGCGGCCACCCGAGACCTGCTGCTGGTCGCCGCGCTCGAGGGAACCGGCGATCTCGGCGTGCTCCGCCGGGCCACCGGAGATCCCGCACTCGCCGCCCTCGCGCCCGCGGAGGATGCCGGAATCGTGCGGATCGAGGATGCCTGGCTGCTCTCCTTCCGCCATCCGCTGACCCGCTCCGCGATCGCCGAGGACTGCACCGGCTCCGCACGCCGCGACGCCCATCGCCGCCTGGCCGGCGCCCTCGCGGACGACGTGGACCGCTGCGCGCGCCACCTCGCCGCCGCGACCATCGAGCCCGATGAAGCGGTCGCGGTGGTGCTGGAGACCGCCGCCCGCCGCGCCGCCCTGCGCGGCGTCGACGGCGACGACACCGCGATGCGGCTGCTCATCCGCGCGGCCGATCTCAGCGTGGACACCGCCGCCCGCCGGCGCCGGATGGCCGAGGCCTCGTACATCGCCGTGCACCGCCCCGGCGCCAACGCCGCCTCCGTCGCCGTCGAGGAGCTCCACGCAGACGCGTCCGGCGGCGAGGAGGAGCTGTACGCGATCGCCACGCGGATCTTCCTCGGCCTCGAGAACGGAGGAGCGCTGGATCCCATGCGCCGCATCGTGATCGACGCGATCGACGCGGCCGTCGCACGCGGCGACACCGCATCGGGCGGCTTCATCGCCGTCTGCGAGGCCCTCTTCGCGATCGCCGCACTCGCCGAGGAGCGCACGAGCTCCGAGCGGTTCGAGGCGGTCCTGAACCTCATGCCCGCGGACGGGCCCGCGCAGCACCTGCAGATCGCACGGGCGATGCTCGACCCCGCTCCGTACTACAGCACGCTCGACCCGCTGCTCGAGTCGGCATCGCATGGCGAGCGGGAGCTGACGGTCGCAGAACTCGTGCCGATCGCCTCCAGCGCGCTGTATCTCGATCGTCTGCAGCGCTTCCGTCCCCGGCTGGAGCAGATCGTGCGTGACGAGACGGCGTCCCGCGGCGACGCCCGGATCCGCAGTCTGCTGAGCTCCGAGGCGTTCCTCTCCGGCCGCTGGGAGGCCGAGGAGCGACTCATCGACGAGGGCCTGGCGCTGAGCGGCGGCAACGCCGACAGTCCCTGGGTCGCGACGTTCGTCACGCAGCGGGCGATCCTCGCGGCGCTGCGCGGCGACGGCCCGACAGCACGCGCGCTCGGCGACACGGTGCTCAGCGGCGCCCTGCAACGCGGCTACGGTGCGATGGCGCATGCCGCGCACTTCGCACTCCTGCAGGACGCCCTCGCCCGTGACGACGACGCCGCCGCGTTCGAACACGCCGCGGCCCTCAGCCCTCCCGGGACGATCGCCCGCTCGGTGCCGCTCTCGCTCTGGGTGTTCTTCGACCTCGTCGCCGCGGCCGTCCGCCTCGGACGCATCGACGAGGCGCGTCGGCACGTCACCGCGATCGAGGAGATGGGCGTGCCCGGCTTCTCGCCGCGCTACCGCCTGATGCACGCCGCCTGTCTCGCGATGCTCGACGATCGCGCCGCCGGTTCCAGCGAGATCCTCGGACCGGCCCTCGAAGCGCCCGGCCTGGAGAGCTGGCCGTTCGATCTCGCTCGGATCCGGCTGCTGCAGGCGAGCTTCCTGCGCGCCGCCGGCCGCGATGCGGCGGCCCGGGCCCTCGCCCGGCGCTGCCAGCCTGCGCTCATCGCGCTGAAGGCTCAGCCGTGGATCGAGCGCGCCGCCGAGCTGGCCGCCGCCCCGGTCGTCGCGGCGCGCGACAGGGTGAGCGGACTCACCGAGACCGAGCGCCGCGTCGCACTGCTCGCCGCGCAGGGTCTCACCAACAAGCAGATCGGCGCAGAGCTGTTCCTCTCCGACCGCACGGTCGCGACGCACCTGTACCGCACGTTCCCCAAGCTCGGGATCACCCGCAGGGCCGCACTGCGCGACGCCATCTCCCGCTTCGGCATCGAGGCGCCCGTAACCGTCTGATCCGCGCGTCTGCGGTCCGGCGCCAGGGCCGAGACCTCAGTCCTGCGCGGGGACGCGGGGGTTCAGCGCCAC
>JAFDWM010000037.1 GCA_018268455.1 Actinomycetota bacterium
CCCGTCGAAGCCGAGAACGCCTACCACGCCACACACCCCAAGCCCCTAGCAATCAGCGAACGGGACAAAATCAGCCTCTAACAAATCCGGGGCTTGACATGCTGTCGGGTGCGTCCGTCTGCGGCGACGAACTCCGGCCGGGCGTCGACGATCTGACGGGGAGTGAGGTTCGCTGCCGCACACGTGTCGGTGGCCGGGTCGTGGTCCTCGTGGTCGGGGTCAAGGGCCCAGGTGGTGCCGGATTCGATGCGTTCCAGTGTTTCCCGGACCGGATCCCACGGGTCCAGGTCCGCGACCGTGCAGGAGGTTTCCGGGTCCAGCTCGATCGCGGCGTCCCCGGTCGGGTCGGCGAACACCAGGCCGGCGTCTTGCTGATGCTTCGTGCGGGTGGTGGCGGCGGTGTGGGTGGCGATCTGGGTGAGCCGGTCGAGGATCGCGACGGCGTACACCTCGGGGAGCACGACGGTCAGTTCCGCCATCCCGTCCTCCAGCCGCCGGATCCGCACATTCCGGTCCGACGCGGCCCGTTCGTGTCGTTCGGTGAGGGTTTCTCCGGTGAGGGCGGCGGCGATCCGTCGGGCGTGGATCCTCGTGCGGGTGGGGGAGTCCTGTTCCGCGATCACCAGGCACGCAGCCTCGTACATCGCGAGGGTCTCGTCCGGGAGGACACTGTCGCGGATGCCGTCGCGGACGGGGGTGGCTTCGGCGAGGATCTGATGCACATGCGAGACCGACACCACCCCGGACGCCAACGCCGCGTGCAGGGCCGGGAAGGAGTCGGTGAGCAGTTCCGCGTCGGCGAACGCGGTCACCAGGGTCGCGTTCCCGAGCCGCCCCGCGACCGCGTACTCGGCGATCATCGACCGGCGCGCCATGTCCCGATCCTGCGGGGCCGCGACCTCCTCGACATGGAACAGACCCGCCCGGGTCGCGAGCAGAGAAGCCGCCTGAGCGTCCAGCCGGGCGATCTCCGCCCGTGTCGCGACCCACGCGTCCAACAGCACACCACGGTCCGTGGCGGGGGTGGGGCTGCTGTTCGACATACCCACAGTTTAGTACATAGGTGCGAGATCCGGAAGAGGCTGTGCACAACTCTTCCACCCCATGACCAGGGAATTTCCCGGCAGGCCGGGTGGAGCCGGGACCGGGCGCTGATCGTGCCGCGGCCGAGCGTACGCGGACGAGCGCCCCGGCGGATACAGGAGAGGCCGCCGCGATCCGAGCGGTCGCGGCGGCCTCTTCGTTCCGGATCCGATCCGGATGCGGACCCTGAGTCAGGAGGCGGATCCCTGAACGCGGGCGATCCACGCCTCCACCTCGGCGGAGGTGCGTGGGATCGCCGCCGACAGGTTCACGGGGCCGTCTGCGGTGATGAGGATGTCGTCCTCGATGCGCACGCCGATCCCGCGGTACTCCTCGGGAACGGTCACGTCGTCGATCTGGAAGTACAGGCCGGGCTCGATCGTGAAGATCATCCCCTCCTGGATCAGTCCGTCGTAGTACATCTCCCGGCGCGCCTGCGCGCAGTCGTGCACGTCGATGCCGAGGTGATGACTGGTGCCGTGCACCATGTAGCGCCGGTGCTGGCCGCCCTTGTCGGCGTCGAGCGCTTCCTCGGCCGTGACGGGAAGCAGGCCCCACTCGGCGGTGCGGCGGGCGATCACGTCCATCGCGGCGCCGTGCACCTCACGGAACGGCACGCCGATCCTCGCGGCGGCGAAGGCGGCGTCGGCCGCCTCCACGACCGTGTCGTAGATGCGACGCTGCACCTCGCTGAATGTGCCACTCACCGGCAGGGTGCGGGTGATGTCGGCGGTGTACAGGCTGTCGGCCTCCGCGCCCGCATCAACCAGAATGAGGTCGCCTGGAAGCACCGCGCCGTCGTTGCGCGTCCAGTGCAGGTAGCAGGCGTGCGGGCCGGAGGCGGCGATCGTGTCGTAGCCCTCCCAGTTGCCGTCGCTGCGCGCGCGCTGGTGGAACACGCCCTCGACGATGCGCTCGCCTCGCGGGTGCGCGATCGCGCGCGGCAGGTCGCGGATGATGTCGTCGAAGCCGTCGGCCGTGATCTCGACCGCGTGGCGCATCTCGGCGATCTCGAATTCGTCCTTGACCAGGCGCAGTTCGGAGACGAACTGCGTCAGCTCGGCATCCGCGTCGACGACGAGATCGTCGGATCCGCCCTCGAAGTCGTCGAGGTGCGCCGTCGCGATGCCCAGATCTGCCGCGACCGCGGCCAGCGCCGGGCGCGGGCCGATCCAGAACTCGCCGATCGTGGCGTCGGAGTAGAACTCGCTGGTGGTGCGGTCGGCACGCTCGCGGAAGTACAGCGTGATGTCATGCCCGCCGGCGGTGGGGTCGAAGACCAGGAGCGAGTCGGGCTCGGCGTCGGCGGCCCATCCGGTGAGGTGCGCGAACGCCGAGTGCGCGCGGAACGGGTAGTCGGTGTCGTTGCTGCGCTGCGCGAGGGATCCGGCGGGGATCACGAGGCGCTTGCCGGGGAAGGCCGCGGAGACGGCGGCGCGACGGACGGCCGCGTACGGCGCCTGCGCGCGCGCCGCGGGAAGGGCATCGGGGCGCTCGGCCCAGCCCGTGGAGATGGTGTCGAGGAAACCCTGTGGGAACGGCTGACGGCGGTTCGTCGTCTGCGGGGCTTCTTCGCCGGTCTGCTCGATCGTGTCGTGCTCGGAGGTCATGCCACCATCCTCTCACCGCTGTCTGACCGAGCCCTGCCGGGACGGCCGAAGCCCGGGCCATCGAGATCGACGGCCCGGGCCCCGTGGTCATGCCGGGAGCGGGTCAGCTCACTGCACGGCCTTGAGCGCGTTCACGATGCCGTAGCCGTAGTAGCTGTTCAACTCGGGTGTGCCCTCGCAGGGGGCGCCGTTGTTCAGCTGCGGTGCGGAGCACGCTGTCTGGGTGGCGTCGGAGCGCAGCTTCTGCACCATCTGGGCCGGCGTGAGTTCCGGGTGCGCGGACTTCATGAGCGCGAGCACGCCGGCGACGTGCGGGGACGCCATCGAGGTGCCGCTCTTCGAGCCGTACTTTCCGTCCGGGATCGTGGAAAGGATCCGGTAACCGGGAGCCGCGACGTCGATGTGTCCGAGACCGCGGTTCGAGAAGTACGCCAGCTGGCCCGCCTGGGTGATGGCGGAGACGTTCACGACGCCGGGGACCTGCGCGGGGATGTCCTTGCAGCCCTCGTTGATCGTGCGGATGACGGGCTCGGCCGCGTCGTCCGGGCTGCCCTCGTCCGTCGTGTTCATCGTGAAGTCGATGCCGGAGTTGCCGGCGGCCGCAGCGCTCACGACGCCCTTGCTGCTCGACCAGTTCACGGCACGGGCGACGGCCTCGCGCACGGCGGCCTGGTCGGGCTGGTCGTCGCACCAGAACTCGAACGGGTCGATGTAGTAGCTGTTGTTGGTCACGTCCATGCCGCGGTTCGCCGCCCACATGAAGCCGCAGATCGCGTACTCGGGGTAGATGAACCCGCCGTCGTTGACGACCTTCACCGATGCCAGCCGCACGTTCGGCGCGACGCCGACGATGCCGATGCCGTTGCGTGCGGCGGCGATCGTCCCGGCCACGTGCGTGCCGTGGTCGGAGGTCGTCGGGTACCAGCCACCTTCGGACTGGTCGGGGCGACCGCCCACGGTGCAGTTGACCGAGTCGGCGACGTCGATGTTCGCCTGCAGGTCGGGGTGGGTCGGGTCGATGCCGGAGTCCAGCACGCCGACGAGCACCTTGCTGCTGCCGTCGGTGATCTTGTTCGCCTGGTCGGCCTGGATCTGCGCCATGTCCCACTGCTGGGACTCCAGCGAGTCGGTCCCGTCTGCCGGCATCGGCGTGGTGGGCTCGTCACCGTTCACGGGCTTGTTCTTGCCCTTGTTCCAGCCGGAGGACCCCGGGCCCCACGGGGCCTGGGGACCGGTGACCCTGTCCTCGACCTCGGCGGTGCGGGTGGCGCCGACGGAGGCGACGACGTTCTTGCCCTTGATCTTCACGGTGTCGCGGAAGGCGGCCTTGTCCGACTGGGCGATGACGACGCCGATCTCGGGCCAGCTCTGCACCACGACGCCGCCGGCGTCGGTGACCGCCTTCTCCGCCTTGCGGGTCTGGCCGGGGTTCGCCTGGCCGGTGTTGACGACGTAGCTCATCACCACGCCGTCCGGCGGGTTGATCGGCACGGGGGTGGACGCCTCGGTGGTGGCTGCATTCGCGCTGACGGTTCCCGCCAGGATCATGCCGAGCGCTGCGACAGTGCAGACGATCGGGCGGGCGGACTTGTGTCGGGTGGGCAATCTCATCGGTGAGATCCTCTCGAACGGTGTGCGTCGGCTGGTGGCCGGCGAAGGCGGATGGCCTTCCGTCGTTTCTACTAAATCCATTCAGCAAACTCAACGGCTTCGTCCATCCAGATCAAAGGATCCGATCGGCGCACAGCGGATCCGGCTAGCGTGGTCGCATGGCCGATTCCGCACATTCCCTGCACCGCTCGCTCTCCTGGCCGTGGGCGCTCGGCATCGACGTCGTGCTGGTCGTGGTGTTCGCCGCGATCGGACGCGCCAGCCACGAGCACACGCTGGATGCCGGCGGCGTCCTGGAGACCGCCTGGCCATTCGTGGCGGGGCTTCTCGTCGGCTGGCTCGTCCTGCGAGCCTGGCGGGCCCCGGCGGCTCCGCTGCGCACCGGTGCGCTGCTCGTCGTGATCACCGTCGTGCTGGGCATGATCCTGCGCGTCGTGACCGGCGGCACGACCGCTATAGCGTTCATCATCGTCGCCACCGTCACGCTGCTCGTGTTCCTGATCGGCTGGCGGGGGATCGCCGCGCTCATCGCGCGACGGCGTACGCGCAGCTGATCCGTCCGGGATGCGGCATCACCCCGGAAACGCTACGGCGTGACCCGCTCGAGCTGGGCGACGAGTGCACGGTGGTCGCTGCTGCCTGCACCGTCGGTGAGCACCGCCGATCCGCTCGCGCGCCACTGCGCCGTGGCCATCACGTGGTCGATCGGGGCGCCCACCAGCGCGGGGACGGACGTCGGCCAGGTGCCGACGCCGCCGGATCCGGTGCGCGATGCCGCGTCGCGGCAGGCGCCGAGATCGCCGCCGGCCGTGCCGAGGTTCGCCATGTGGTCGAGTGTCGCGTTGAAGTCTCCCGCCAGGATCACGTTCCTGCCCGCGGGGCACTGATCGGCCACCCAGCGCAGATCCTGCGACCAGTCCGCCATGTCGCTCTCGCGCGGTGCGACCGTGTGCACCGCGACGACGGTCGGGCCGTTCCCGTCCACGGGCATGACCACGGCGCTGGGCACGGATGTGGTGTTGCTGGATCCGTCGGCCGACGACTCGATCACCGAGTAGTCGCCGAGAGCGGGTGAGATCAGCACCGTCGTCTGCCAGGAATCGGGCCCCCGCTGCACATCGGGGCGGAACTGCACGTGATGCACCCACATCGGGTGCCCGGCATCACGGAGCCGGAGGGCGATGTCCTCTCCGACCGCCTCCGTGGTCTCGGGCAGGGCGACGATGTCGGCCTGCTGGTCGACGATCGTCTTCGCGATGTCGTCGGCGGAGACGGCCTCGCCGGCCGTGTTCCAGGAGAGCACGCGCACGCTCGACGTCGATTTCACCGGGAGCGCGGCGCCGGCATCCGCCCCGCGCATCGCGAGGATGGCCGCGGAGGCCCCGCCGCCGAGCAGGGCGATGATCGCGATCGACGCCGCGAAGCCGCGCAGCGGCCGGGCCAGCATCAGCAGCAGCGCGAGCACCAGGATCGCGGCGAACACCAGCACCAGCCCCGCGCGCGACGCCACGACCTGCGTGATCGGGAACGTCTGCTCAAGCCGGAAGAACTGGGGCCAGGTCACGATCGCCGTGGCGATCGCGAAGAGCACGGAGAGCAGGATCCCGATCAGTCGAAGCATCCCCACGAGACTATGCGGGCGTGACTGTGAGGCGTCTGGCACCGCGCCCGGAATCCGCCACGGATACCGCGCGCGGCCGTGAGCCGCGCGTGTCGCTACGCTCGGAGGATGACCGCCGCCGATCCGACCGCACGCCCCGCGCTGTTCCACGGGCCGATCGATCTGCATCTGCACTCGAACCGCTCCGACGGCACCGAGGATCCAGCCGTGGTCGTCGAGCGAGCCGCGGAGGCGGGACTGGGCACCCTGTCCCTCACCGACCATGACACGACGATCGGCTGGGTCGAGGCTGCAGCCGCCGCCTCAGAGCGCGGCCTCACATTCATCCCCGGCATGGAGCTGTCATCGAAGGACGGCTGGCGCAGCGTGCACGTCCTCGCCTACCTGTTCGATCCGGACGATCCCGATCTGGCGGCGGAGACGGCGCGGATCCGCGACGACAGGATCGGCCGTGCCGAGCGCATCGTGCGCAACATCGGCCGCGACTACCCGCTGACCTGGGCGGACGTGCTCGCACAGACCGACCCCGGTGCGACCATCGGGCGCCCGCACATCGCGGACGCGCTCGTCGCCCGCGGGATCGCCGCCGATCGCGGCGAGGCCTTCGACGGCATCCTGCACCCGCGCCAGGGGTACTACGAGGGCCACTACGCGTCGGATCCGCTCACGGCGATCGAGCTCGTCGTGGCGGCCGGGGGAGTGCCGGTGATCGCGCACCCGGCCGGGCGTGAGCGCATGACCGACGCGATGATCGCGCGTCTCATCGATGCGGGTCTGGGCGGGTTCGAGATCGATCATCGCGAGAATACGGCCGAGGGCCGTGCCTGGCTGCATCGCATCGCCGCCGAGCACGACCTGATCGTGACCGGGTCGAGCGACTACCACGGCGCGGGAAAGCCCAATCGGCCCGGCGAGAACACCACGGCGCCCGAGATGCTGCAGCGCATCATCGACCGCGGATCCGGATCCGCTCCGATCTATCCGGCCCGCTCCCGGTAGCCCGGCCCGCTCCCGGTAGCCCGGCGAGGATCAGGCCCCGGTCTGCGGGGCACTGCCGGCGCCGGCACCGCCGGAGGGGCGGCGGCGACGGCGGCGGCGCTGCGCCGCGGGCTTGCCGTCGTGGTGCTCCGTGCCCTGGCCGTCGTGCGTACCGCTGCGCTCGCCGGATCCCTCGGATGACTCGGATCCGGTTCCCTTCTCGGCGGATACGTCTGCACCCTCGGCGAACGTGGATCCGACGTCCTCGGCCGCGCGGCGGCGACGACGGCGCCGCCGCGTCGTGCCCTCGCTGGTGCCCTCGGCAGCGGCGTCGGCGGCACGCTGCGGCTCGCGCTGCTTGCGCGCGGGCTTCTCGGACACCGGCGCGGTGACCAGGCGGCCCTTGGTGCCGACGGGGATGTCGAGGTCTTCGTACAGGTGCGGGCTCGACGAGTACGTCTCGATCGGCTCGGGCTGGCCGAAATCGAGCGCGCGGTTGATGAGGGCCCACTTGTGCAGGTCCTCCCAGTCGACGAACGTGATCGCGATGCCCGTCTTGCCGGCGCGGCCGGTGCGGCCGGCGCGGTGCAGGTACGTCTTGTCCTCGTCGGGAATCGTGTGGTTGATGACGTGCGTGACATCGTCGACGTCGATGCCGCGGGCAGCGACGTCGGTCGCCACGAGCACGTCCCGCTTGCCCGACTTGAATGCGGCCATCGAGCGCTCGCGCTGGTCCTGACCCATGTCGCCGTGCACGCCGCCGACGTTGAAGCCGCGATCGCTGAGCTCGTCGACGAGGCGCTGGGCCGCGCGCTTCGTGCGGGTGAAGATCACGGTCTTGCCGCGGCCCTCCGCTTGCAGGATGCGGGCGATGACCTCGTCCTTGTCGAGCGAGTGCGCGCGGTAGACGAGGTGGCGGATGTTCGCCTGGGTGAGACCCTCGTCGGGGTCGTTCGCACGGATGTGGATGGGGTTGGTCATGAACCGGCGGGCGAGCGCCACGATCGGGCCGGGCATCGTCGCGGAGAACAGCTGCGTGTGCCGCACGGCGGGGACCTTGGAGAAGATCTTCTCGATGTCGGCGAGGAAGCCGAGATCCAGCATCTTGTCGGCCTCGTCGAGCACGACCTCGGCCGCGTGGGAGAGATCGAGCAGACGCTGGTTGGCGAGGTCGATGAGGCGGCCGGGGGTGCCGACGACGATCTGCGCACCGGCCTTGAGCTGCTCGATCTGGCCCTCGTACGCCTTGCCGCCGTAGATCGCCACGACGCTCGTGGAGCGGCCCGAGGTGAGCAGGTCGATGTCCTCGTACACCTGCACCGCGAGCTCGCGCGTGGGCACCACGATGAGCGCCTTGACGCCGGGCTCGGGATCCAGCCCGAGGCGCTGCACCACGGGAATGCCGAAGCCGAAGGTCTTGCCGGTGCCGGTCTTGGCCTGGCCGATGATGTCCTGGCCAGGAAGGCCGAGGGGGATGGTCTGCTCCTGGATCGGGAACGCGTCCACGATGCCCTTTGCCGCGAGAGCGTCCACGATGTCCTGATCGATGCCGAGATCGGCGAAAGATGTCACAGTCTGTACTTGCCTGTCCGGCGGGCCTTGCGAGCGCGGCACCGCCTCGATGATGGGTCCACGCCGAATCCGTATGCACAGGCGCGGGGGCTCCGATCCATCGCCGGAGCGGATCCAGCCTACCGGAGCCGCGTCGCAGCGCTGAGGATATCCTGCGCGACCCCGCTAGGCTGGGCGCGTGGTGAGGTGGTTCTGGCAGCGCGACAAGGCGCCGCGACGCACTCTGGTGCTCCGCTCCCGGGGCGACGCCGGGGACGCGACCCGCGTCGACTTCGCCGAGCTCGCCCCCGAGCTGAACACCTTCCTCGGGCAGGCCGCTTATCTGCAGCTCGGATACTTCGAGACTCTCACCCGGCTCATCCGCGCCACCGACGACCTCTCCGAGAAGGAGATCCTGTCCCGCGCCGCCGGCGCCGCGCTCGCAAAGCATCACGGGATCGTCGCAGTCATCTCCGGGCACGGCGAGGACGCCACGGAGGTCATGCTGCCGTTCCGCGAGCAGCTCGACGCCTTCCGGCGCAAGACGCTCGGCGTGCGCATCGCTGAGACGATGCTCGCGGTCTACCTCACCGCCGGCATGCTGGACGACTTCTACCTCGCACTCGCGTCGAGCTACGGCGAGACCGGGGAGAAGGTCGCGAAGATCCTCGCCGAGGCCGACGACCGGCACGAGATCATCGGGATCATCGCCGCCACGATCGCGAGCGACGAGCAGTGGCGCTCGCTGCTTTCGATGTGGGGCCGTCGCCTGGTCGGCGACACGCTGCTCGTGGCCCGTGCCGCGCTGCGTCCGCACCTGCCCGGCGCCGAGGACGACAAGCTCGAACCGGTGTTCACCGAGCTCATGGGCGCCCACGCCCGTCGCATGGATGCGATGGGACTCGCGTCCTAGCGACAGACGGGGGGCGACCGCACGCTGCCGGCTCAGCGCTCGAGGACCTCGTCGCCGAGTACGGCCCGCGCGGTGAGCATCCCGCCGGACAGCGATGCCGAATCGAACCCCGACTGGGTGAGCAGGCGGTGGGCGATGTGCGAGCGCACGCCGGATCCGCAGAGCACCCGCACCGGTCGGGAACCCGCGGCTACCCGCACCTCGCCGAGACGATCGCGCAGCTCGGTGTGCGGGATGTGCAGCGCGCCGGGCAGGTGCCCGGCGGCGAACTCCGCGGCGCTGCGTACGTCGAGGATCAGCGCCTCCTGCCGCAGGCGCTCCCAGTCCTGGGCGTACCAGAGGGCCAGCGTGCCGTCGAGGACGTTCGCGCCGACCATGCCGACGAGGTTCACCGGATCCTTGGCGCTCCCGTACACGGGGGAGTAGGCGAGGTCGAGGTCGATCAGGTCGGCCGCGGTGAGGCCGGCGCGGATCGCCGTCGCCAGCACGTCGATGCGCTTGTCCACGCCGTCGGGGCCGACGGCCTGTGCGCCCAGCAGGAGGCCGTCTCCGCGCCGGATGTGCACGACGAGCGCCATCTGCGCGGAGCCGGGGAAGTAGCCGGCGTGCTGCGTGGGGTGCAGGTGGAGCGTCTCTGACGCGATGCCGGCGTCTCGCAGTGCTGCGCTGTTCGCTCCCGTGAGTGCGGCGGTGAGCTCGCCGATGCGAAGGATCGCGGTGCCGACGGGGGCGGGAACGGGACGGGCGGTCTCGGGGCGGAGGATGTGGTCCGCGATGGCACGTCCCGCCCTGTTCGCGGGGCCGGCCAGGGCGACCGGACGGCGAAGCCCGGTCACGGCGTCGACGGAGAGGACCGCATCGCCGGCGGCGTACACGTCGGGCAGATTGGTGCGCCCGTACTCGTCGACGAGGATCGCGCCACGTTCGCAGGCGACTCCGGCCGCCTCGAAGACGGCCGTGTCGGGGCGCACTCCCACCGAGAGCAGGATGACGTCGGCGTCGAGCCGGCGCCCGTCGGCGAGTACCACGGTGTCGTGGTCCGCGTGCGACTCGATCGCCTGTGCGGCGACGCCCGCGTGCACTCGGATCCCGAGGCGGTGCAACTCCGTCGCGACGGGTGCGGCGATCTCGGCCTCGAGGGGCGGGAGCACGTGCGGTGCGAGCTCGACGAGGTCGACCTCGAGCCCCTGCCGGCGCAGGGCCTCTGCCGCCTCCAGGCCGATGAAGCCGGCGCCGAGCACGACTGCGCGCTGCACGTCACCCTGTGCGCGCTGATCGAGGCGGCTGCGGAGGTTCACGGCATCCTCGACCGTACGCAGCGTGCTGACCCGAGGTGAGTCGATCCCGTCGATCGGCGGGCGCACGGCGGTGGCTCCGGGAGCGAGGATCAGCGCGTCGTAGGACAGCTGCACCTCGCCCTCGCGAGTGCGCGCCGTGAGGGTGCGGGAATCGGGATGCACGGCGGTGACCTCGTGCTGTGCACGCACGTCGAGGTCGAGCGCGGCGCGCAGGCTCTCGGGCGTCTGCACGAGCAGGCGGGCCTGGTCCTCGATCTCGCCCCCGACGTAGTAGGGCAGACCGCAGTTCGCGAAGGACACGTGCTCTCCGCGCTCGAGCACCGTGATCCGGGCGCTCTCGTCGAGACGGCGCGCACGCGCCGCCGCACTCATCCCGGCCGCCACGCCGCCGACGATCACGATCTGCCGCGGACGGTCCGTCATGGCCGCGCTCATCGTCCGAAGATCCGGGAGAGCAGGCCGCCCTTGGAAGCGGCCGTGGCGTCGATCTGCGCCTGCGTGTGCCGGCCGTCGCACCACTGCGACGCCGCGACGGTGCGCCGCACTTCGGACACGTGCTGGCCGCATCCGGCCCAGGTGGTCTTGCCACAGGTCTTACAGGTCACGGCGCGGCACATCTCGTCTCCTCATCCGGGGAGGGTCTGGATACCCCCGGGAGTATCACTGTAACATAC
Source organism: Actinomycetota bacterium (assembly GCA_018268455.1). Taxonomy (GTDB): domain Bacteria; phylum Actinomycetota; class Actinomycetes; order Actinomycetales; family Microbacteriaceae; genus Microbacterium. The sequence continues at coordinate 11,340 of JAFDWM010000037.1, forward strand.
TCCCGGGGGTATAGTGAAGGCATGAGCAGCACCGACTCGATGCAGGTCGTCGCAACCAGGGAGACAGATCCGGAGTGGCACGATCCCGACGCCGCCCGGAAGATCGCCAACCGCCTGCGCCGCGCGCAGGGACAGCTGGGCGCGGTGATCGGCGCCGTCGAGAGCGGGGCGGACTGCCGCGCGGTCGTGCAGCAACTCTCCGCGGTGACCAAGGCGCTGGACCGCGCGGGCTTCCTCGTGATCTCGACGGCGCTGCGGCAGTGCCTCTCGGATCCGACTGCGGAGGGCGCCCCGAGTCCGGAGGAGCTGGAGAAGCTCTTCCTCTCGCTCGCCTGAACGCCTCCACGCGCGGTGGAGCATGAACCCGGCCCATGGCGTGCGGTCACGAGGCGGGCGGAATCGACCGGGAGAGCTGTGCTCAGATCCCGAGTTCGGAGCGACGGCGGGCGTCCGATCCGATCCGCACGCGCGTGAGCACGAGCGCCAACACTGCGGAGACGACGACCGCGCCGCCGAGCGACAGCAGCCACAGCCACACGCTCGATTCCTTCAGGCCCGCCCACTGGCCGAGCGCGTAGGCGGCGGCGGCCACCGCCGTGGCGACCGCCGGCGTCAGCGCGACACCACGGCGGTCGCGGTGCGGCACGAGGTAGTGCACGGCGACGCCGAGCGCGCACGCCGCGATCAGCGCGAGCAGGATGTACATGCCGGTCAGGCCACGAAACCGACGCGGCGGGACTCCTCGGTCCCGAGCTCGACGTAGCCGAGGTTCGACGTCGGCACGATGTAGGAGTTGCCCTTCGTGTCGGAGAGGGTCACGTGGCTGGCGCCCTGGTCGAGCGCGGCGGCGATCTGGGTGCGCACCTCGTCGGCGGAGGCCGAGGTCTCGAAGCTGAGCTCGCGGCCGGTGTTGATGATGCCGATGCGGATCTCCACGGGAATGCTCCTTGAAAGGTCGAGTTTCCGAAACTCTATCGCTCCCTCCCAGGGTGGGGACGGCGCACGGCGCGCTGTTCGCCACGGGCGATGTCGACGGCTCCGGCTAGCGTGGAGGCATGCCAGACGCGCTCGTCCCGACCCCTGCTCAGGCTGCCGTGATCGAGGCATCCACGACGGCGGTCGGCACGGTGATCGGGGGTCCCGGCACCGGCAAGACCCATGCGCTCGTCGAGCGTGTCGCGGCCCTGCTCGACGGCGGGCTCGAGCCGGAGAACGTGCTCGCGCTCACGCCGAACCGTCAGGCGGCGACCGCGCTGCGCGACCGCATCGGCGTGCGCGTGCGCCGGGCGACGCCGGGCCCGCTCGCCCGGTCGCTCGGGTCGTTCGCGTTCCAGCTCGTGCGCGGCGCGATGGTGCATGCGGGGCAGGAGCCGCCTGCGCTGCTCACCGGCGCCGACCAGGACCGCCTCATCGCCGACCTCCTCGCCGGCGACGCCGAGGACGAGATCGAGTCGGGTCGCAGCAGGTGGCCGGAGCAGCTCGGGGCCACGGTGCGCTCCTCGCGCGCGTTCCGCTCCGAGCTGCGCGCGTTCCTCGCCGAGTGCACCGAGCTCGGCGTCACGGCCGCCGAGCTCGGCGCCTCAGGCCGTCCCGCCTGGCAGTCGGTCGGATCCTTCTCCGCCGCCTACCGGGGCGTGCTCGACCGTGCCCGCTCCGCGCATCGCGACGCCGCGGATCTGCTCGCCGAGGCCGCGACGATCCTGCGCTCCGCCGCGCCCGAGCTGCTCGGCCCGCTCGGACGACTGTCGGTGGTGCTCATCGATGACGCGCAGGAGCTGACCGCCGGCGGAGTCGCACTCGTCGAGGCGCTGCGGGCGCGAGGGATCGCTGTGGTCCCGTTCGGGGATCCGGACATCTCCTCCGGTGCGTTCCGCGGTGCCGGCCCCGAACTGTTCGCGCGACTCGCCGGTCTCCTCGGCGACGTGCACGTGCTCGCGCACCCGCATCGGCAGGATCCGGCGCTCACCGCTCTCACCCGTACGGTCGTTCAGGCGATCGGCGTGTCGGGCCGGGTCGAGCACCGGCGTGCGCCCGTCACCGTCTCCGACGACGGCGAGCCCGCGGGCATCGTGCAGTGCGCGGTGTCGCCCTCACCGCACGAGGAGCACGATCTCATCGCGCGCACGCTGCGTGAGTGGCATCTGCTGCATGGCATCGGCTGGGAGCGGATGGCGGTGATCGCGCACGACACGCGCCAGGTGACGGCGCTCGAGGCCGAGCTCGCCGCGCGCGAGGTGCCCACCCGTGCCGCCGGCGTGCAGCGCCCGCTCGGCAGCGAGATCGCGGTGCGCGACATCGTCGGGATCGTGCGGCTCGCCCTGGCCGATCCGGCCGAGCGCGACCCGCAGCTGCTGGCGGAGGCGCTGCGCACGCCGTTCGGCGGACTCGACGGGGTCGGCCTGCGGCGGCTGCGTGCGCACCTGCGCCATCTCGAACTCGAGGCGGGCGGATCCGCACCCGCGCGCCTGCTGCTGCGCGACGCGCTCGCCGAACCCGCCCAGCTCGCCCGCGTCGACACCGCGGAGGCGCGCACCGCCGACCGCTTCGGCACGACGCTGCGCGAGGTGCGTGATGCCGCCGCACGCGGCGAGACCATCCACGAGCTGCTGTGGCGGGTGTGGGACCGTGCCCGTGCGACCGACGGGCGCCGTCTGTCGATCTCGTGGCAGGAGCGCGCCGCGGCCCCCGGCGGGGTCGGCAGCGGAGCCGAGACCGCGCGCGCCCTGGATGCGCTCGTCGCGCTCTTCGACGCCGCGAAGCGCTCGGTCGAGCGCGCTCCGGAGAAGGGGCCGGAGGCGTTCATCCACGACATCCTCGACAGCGAGGTGCCGGAGGACTCGCTGTCCGCCCCTGAACGCCCGGCCACGGTCGCGCTGATGACCCCGGCGACCGCCCTCGGCACCGAGTTCGATGCGGTCATCATCGCCGGCGTGCAGGACGGCGTCTGGCCGAACGTGCGGCTGCGCGGCGGCCTGCTCGAGACCTGGCGTCTCGGCGAGGCGGTCGCCGCCGCCCGCTCCGGAGAGCCCGAGCACGAGCACTCCACGCAGGACCGTCGTCGCGCCGCCCTGCATGACGAGCTGCGCCTCTTCGTGCGCGCGATCTCGCGCGCCAGGCACCGCCTGCTCGTCACGGCCGTCGACGACGACGACCAGAGCCCGAGTGCCTTCTTCGGCTTCCTGCCGGATCCGCTCCCGCTCGACACCCGGCAGGCGCATCCGCTCACCCTGCGCGGCCTTGTCGCACTGCACCGCCGGGTGCTGACCACCTCGACGGATCCGGCCGCCCGGGCCGGGGCAGCGGGGCAGCTTCGGCTGCTCGCCGAGGCGGAGGTTCCCGGTGCGGATCCGGAGGGCTGGTTCGGCGTGCGCGCGCCGAGCGATGATCAGCCGCTGCGCGACCTGACGCGGGGATCCGTTCCGGTGTCGCCGTCGAAGCTCGAGGCGTTCGAGGAGTGCGGCGTGAACTGGGCCGTGTCCGCGCTCGGCGGCGACACCGTCATGCCGGTGTCGGCCGGGATCGGCACCATCGTGCATGCGGCCATGGAGCACGTGCCGGACGGCGATCTGGAGGCGATGCGGCGGATCGTGGACGAACGCTGGGGCGAACTCGATTTCGAGACGCCGTGGATCGACGCGAAGGAGCGTCGCCGTGCCGAGCTCTACGTGCAGCGCCTGCACGGCTACCTCGGCGAGGTCAGCCGGGAGGGCGGGCGGGTGATCGCATCCGAGGGCGGGTTCCGCTTCGCCGTCGACCTCGACGACACGCCGCGCGCACACCCGGTGGATCCGGATGACGTCGCGCAGCAGGCGGTCGTGAGCGGCTACATCGACCGCGTCGAGGCCTACCCCGCCGGCTCCGGCGAGCACGAGGCCGCGCGGGGGCGCACATGGAACCGCATGGCCGACGGCGCAGGGGGAGAGCGCGTCGTGGTGGTCGATCTCAAGACCGGCAAGTACGAACCGGGAACGGAGGCGCTGGTGACCGCGCACGCGCAGCTGGCCGCCTATCAGCTCGCCGTCGAGCAGGGCCAGGTCGACGGAGCGGACCCGGCGGCCCTCGCCGGTGCGCGACTCGTGCTCGTCGCGCAGACCATCGGGCAGAGCCCGTACCGGGTGGCGCACCAGCACCGGCTCGACGACGAGGCGCGTGCCGCGTTCCTTGAGCGGGTCGCCGAGGCCGGCCGGGGGATGGCGGCGTCCAGCTTCACCGCACAGGTCGAGGCGCACTGCGCCGACACGCAGGTGCGGATCAGCCCCTGCCGCATCCATTCGATCCCGGCGGTGAGCGCGTGAGCGGGGCACCGGCCACGGCCGCCGAGACCCCGCCGCCGGCGTGGGAGAGCGGCAACGGCATCGCCGCGACCGACATCTCCGCGGCGCTCGGCCTGCCCACGCCGACCCAGGCGCAACAGCGCGTCATCGAGGCGCCGCCGACGCCGGCTCTGGTCGTGGCCGGTGCCGGCAGCGGCAAGACGGAGACCATGTCGGGCCGTGTGGTGTGGCTCGTCGCGAACGGATACGTCGCCCGCGACGAGATCCTCGGGCTCACCTTCACGCGCAAGGCCGCGGGCGAGCTCGCCGAACGGATCGGTCAGCGCCTCGACCGCATCGACGAGTACGGGCGCCGGGGGCTCCTGCCGCATCTGCCCGAGATCGTGCGCACCGGCGCGCTCGCCCGGATCGGCGAGGCGGGCAGCGCCGCACAGAGGGCGGCCGTGCAGCGCGAGGTGCTCGACGGCCTCGCCGCGCGCTTCGACACCGGGTGGGATCCGGCCGGCCCGCGCACCGGCGAAGACCTGATCATCCGCCCGCGGGTGTCGACGTACAACGCGTTCGCCGACGGGATCGTGCGCGAGCACGCCGCGCACATCGGGCGCGACCCCGATTCCGCGATGCTCAGTCAGTCGGCGTCCTGGCTGATCGCCCGGGCGGTCGTGCTCCGTGCGGAGCTGCCGGGGCTCGACGAGGTCGACCGCTCGGTGAACGGCGTGATCGACGTGGTCCAGCGGCTCGCCGGCGACGTGCTCGACCATCGTGTCGACCTCGACGCGATGGTGCGGATCGCCCTGCGCCAGGCCGACGACTTCGCTCCCTACGACGTGAACGCCGACGTCGCGAAGGCCATCGAGAACCTGCGGGCGATGCCGATCCTCGCCGACCTCGTACGGGACTACATCTCCGAGAAGGGCCGCCGCGGCGTGCTGGACTTCGCCGATCAGGTGGGCGGGGCGTTCGACATCGTGCAGGCGTCGGCGGACGTGCGCGCCGAGCTGCGCAGCCAGCATCGCGTGGTGCTGCTGGACGAGTACCAGGACACGTCCGTCATCCAGACCCGGTTCCTCGCCGCGCTGTTCCGCGACGGCGCGGTCATGGCGGTCGGCGACCCGCACCAGTCGATCTACGGCTGGCGCGGTGCGAGCGCCGACAACCTGTACGCCTTCGCGGGGGCGTTCTCGGCGGATCGGCCCGCGCGCACGTACAGTCTGATGACCAGCTGGCGCAACGATCAGCGGATCCTCGACGTCGCCAACCGGGTGCTCGAGCCGCTGCAGCGTCCGGAGCTGGCCGTGCCGCGGCTGGAGGCGCGGCCGGGTTCGGGGCAGGGCCGGGTCGAGGTGCGCTACGGCGAGACCGTCGACGACGAGGCCGCATCCGTCGCCGCCTGGTTCGGCGAGCGTCGCGCGGCACATGCCGCGGCGGGGGGAGCGGAATCGCGCGCGCACACCGGCGCGATCCTGTTCCGCTCCAAGCGGCACATGCAGACCTTCGCGGGCGCGCTCGCCGCCGCCGGGATCCCGCACCGCATCCTCGGCCTCGGCGGGCTCCTCGCCACTCCCGAGGTGGTCGACGTGGTCTCCGTGCTGCGAGTGATCCACGACCCCACCGCCGGATCCGCGCTCATCCGGCTGCTGGTGGGCCCGCGGTTCGCCGTCGGCGTGGCCGACATGGGTGGACTGTACGACCTGGCGCGCACGCTGGCTGAGCGGGACGCCGCGCTCGCCCCGCTCAGCGACGACCTCAAGCAGCGTCTGCGATCCTCCCGCGGAGCAGACGAAGCGGTGTCGATCGTCGACGCCGTGGACTTCGTCCGCACGGCCCCCGACGACTACCGCCTGATCGCGGGCATCAGCCCGACGGGGCGCGCGCGCCTGCGCGCGGCGGGGGAGATGCTCGAGCGGCTCCGGCGCGCGGCCGGCCAGCCGATCCTCGAGCTGATCCGGCTCATCGAGCTCGAGCTGCGCCTGGACATCGAGCTCGCCGTCAACGAGACACGCGGACCGGCGCGCGTCGCGGCGACGCAGCTGCGCGCGTTCGGCGACGAGGTGCGTGCGTTCCTCACCGCCGACGATCGCGGTACCGTCTCCAGTCTGCTCGCGTGGCTCGACAAGGCGGAGATGACCGATGAGCTCATGCCGCGCACCGAGCCGCCCGAGCCCGGCGTCGTGCAGCTGCTCACCATCCACGGCTCGAAGGGGCTGGAATGGGACGCCGTCGCCGTCGTGCGCCTCGTCGAGGACGAGCTCCCCGGGCGGATCGCCGACGCGCAGGGCTGGTTCGGGTTCGGCGTCGTGCCGTTCGCGCTCCGCGGCGACACGGCCGCGCTGCCGCGGTTCGCCTGGGATCCCCAGGGAGCACAGGATGCCGTGGGTGCTGATCCGAAGAAGCGGGCCAAGGCCGCGCTGGAGTCGCTGGCCGCAGGCATCACGAAGGCGTACCCGTCCGGCGGAGCACTGCACCGGTTCAAGAACGAGTACCGCGAGTATCAGCGCACGGAGGAGCGGCGGCTCGCCTACGTCGCCGTGACCCGTGCCCGCACCGATCTGCTGCTGACCGGCTCGCACTGGTCGGGGCAGAAGAATCCGCGCAGGGCCAGCCCGTACCTGCTCGAGGCGATCGAGTGCCTGGGGCTGGAGCCGATCCCGCCCGCCGAGAACGAGGACAATCCGTACGAGGGCACCGCGCGCACCAGCGTCTGGCCGATGGATCCGCTCGGCGGACGCCGGGCGAAGGTCGTGGCCGCGGCGGAGGAGGTGCGCGCCGCGCTCGCCGCCGACGACGCCCCCGCGCCGACCGCGGAGCTCGAGCGGCTGCTCGCCGAGCGCAACGCCCGGCAGCGTGGCACGATCGCCGACGCTCCGACGCGCGTGCCCGCGTCCCGGTTCAAGGACTACGTCACCGACTACGGCGGCACGATCCGCGCGCTCACCCGGCCGATGCCGGAACGGCCGTACCGGCAGACCCGTCTCGGCACCCTGTTCCACGCCTGGGTGGAGCACCGATCGGGATCCGTCGGAGCCGGCACGTCGCTCGACGACGCGCTGTGGGATCGCGACGACGAACTGGCAGCCGTGAGTGCGAGTCCCGATGCGTTCGAGGACGAGTCCGCGCGGGCGGACGCCGAGGACCTCGCGCGCCTGCGGGCGATCTTCGAGCGTAGCGAGTGGGCGCCGCTCCAGCCGATCGCGGTCGAGACCGAGATCGACTTCGCGCTGCCGGTCGGCGAGGGCGAGCCCGCCCGGATCGTCATCTGCAAGCTGGACGCCGTGTACCGGCGCGCGGATCGGGGCGGGCGCATCGAGATCGTGGACTGGAAGACCGGGCGCCCGCCCGGTACGGCGGCCGAGCGCGAGGAGCGCATGCTGCAGCTCGCCCTGTACCGGCTCGCGTACCACCGCCGTCACGGCGTGCCGCTCGAGGACATCGACGTGGCGCTGTACTACGTCGCCGACGACCTGGTGCTGCGCGGCGAGACCGTCTACTCGGAGGAGGCGCTGGTCCAGCGCTGGAACGCGGCGCGCGCCGCGCGCTGAGCCTCGGCCACGTCGACGTCCTCGCCGGAGATACCGCCCTCGCTGGGCAGCAGCGTCCGCGGGCGCGCCGGCTGATCGTCGTCGCCGTGCGCGGGTGTGTCGTCGTCCGCGACCGCCGAGGAATCCTCGGGCACCCCGGGGGCGGGCTCGCGCAGATCGCTGAGATCCTCCGTGGCGTTCGCATCCGCGTGCGCTGTCACCGGGGAGCGGTCGTCGGAGGAGAGCGACACGGCATCGCCGTAGCCTCCGGTCATCGCGTCCGGATCCGCGCCGTCGGCGTCATCCGGCGCGCCGTCCGCGTCGTCCTGCTGGGGCGAATGCGGGGTGAAAGCGGAGGTGTCGTCCATCGTGATCCCGGCGAATGCGCCGGCATCGTAGGCGTCCGTCTGCATGGACGTGTCGACGCGCTGGGCACCGGTCGCGGGCACCCGGTCGAGCGCCGACAGCGCGTCATCCACCCCGGAGCCTGCGGTCGTGTGCGGCACGAGATCGTCGTGGATCCCGTCCGCGAGGGCGTCGAGCAGCTGTGCCGCGTCGTCCATCACATCGGGCCGGCGGGTGTCGTGCCCGTGCAGCAGCCAGCGCGCGAGCTCGAGTTCGGCGAGCAGGCGCGCACGGATCCCGAGGCCCGCATCGGGCGCGCGCAGGGTCGCGGACGCGTAGGCGTCGAGCACGTCGGCGCGCGCGTCGGCGGCCATCGTCAGCCAGGCGAGGTCGACGGCGGGGTCGCCGATCGCCAGGGCATGCCAGCCGATCACGCCGGTCACCCGCGGACCCCGCTCGTCGTCGTCGGCGAACAGGAACGACTCCGCGTGCGCCGCGCCGAGGATCACGGCCGACTCGAACCGCCACAGCGCATCGGCCTCGACCGCGTCGCGCCAGCGCACGGTGAGACGCGCGGAGACGCGCCCGGTCGCGGCGGCGCGTTCGATCACCTCGCGCACCTCGTCGCG
>JAFDWM010000038.1 GCA_018268455.1 Actinomycetota bacterium
ATCCCCCGCACCACCCCAGGCCCCTGCAATACCCCAGGCCGCGCCCCCCACCGCACCCCACGCCGTCCCGGCATCCGAGGCCAAACCCGCGCCGACCGAGGCCGAGATGGCGCGGGCCCGCGAGATCCTCGGCGTCGTGTCGCAGGCCTATTCCGCGCGCATGGTGGGGCAGGAGCGCCTGCGCACGAGCCTGCTGCTCGCGCTCATGGCCGGCGGTCACATCCTGCTCGAGTCGGTGCCCGGGCTCGCGAAGACCACTGCCGCCAGCACCCTGGCCGACACGGTTAAGGCCGACTTCAAGCGCATCCAGTGCACGCCCGACCTGCTGCCCAGCGACATCACCGGCACGCAGATCTACGACGCGGCGAGCGGATCCTTCCGCACCGTGCTCGGGCCCGTGCATGCCAACTTCGTGCTGCTCGACGAGATCAACCGCTCCAGCGCCAAGACGCAGTCGGCGATGCTCGAGGCGATGCAGGAACGGCAGACCACGATCGGCGGCGAGATCCACAGGGTGCCGCGCCCGTTCCTCGTGATCGCGACGCAGAACCCGATCGAGCAGGAGGGCACGTACGAGCTGCCCGAGGCGCAGATGGACCGGTTCCTGCTCAAGGAGATCGTGGAGTACCCGAGCCCTGCCGACGAGCTCGAGGTGCTCGCGCGCATCGACTCCGGGGCCCTGGATCCCGATCGCCACGCCACCACGACCATCTCGCTCGCCGATGTGGAGCAGCTGCAGGACATCGCGTCCCGCGTGTACGTGGATCCGGCGATCCGCAACTACATCGTCTCTCTCGTGTACGTCACCCGGAACCCGGTGCCGTACATCGGCGAGAGGCTCGGCGGCTACATCAAGTACGGCGCGAGCCCGCGCGGATCCATCGCGTTCCTGCAGGCGTCTCGTGCTCTCGCGCTGCTCGCCGGGCGCTCGTACGTGATCCCGGAGGACGTGCGCAACCTCCGCCACCTCGTACTGCGGCACCGCGTGCTGCTGACCTTCGAAGCGGAGGCCGAGGACGTGCGCAGCGAGGACATCATCGACGCCGTCTTCGGCGCCGTGCCGACCCCCTGATCCGCCGAGAGGATCAGGGACCGAGGACACCATGGCCAGCCTGCTGACGCCGGTGAAGGGCAAGCTCTTCATCGATTCGACGCGCAAGTCGACGCACGCGCTCGACGGCGCGTACGCGTCGCTGCTGCGTGGGCACAGCCTCGACTTCGACGACCTGCGCGCCTACGAGTACGGCGACCAGATCCGCGACATCGACTGGAAGGCCACGGCGCGACTCGGATCCGCGGTGGTGCGCCGCTCGCTCGCCACCCGCATGCACACCCTGCTGTTCGCGGTCGACACCGGCCTGGCGATGACCGCGCTCGCGCACGATGAGCGTCCGAAGAAGGAGCTCGCGATCCTCACCGTCGGCGCGCTGGGGCTGCTGGCTCTGCGCCACGGCGACGACTTCTGTCTGGTGCACGGCGATGCGACCGGCGTACGCCGCCGCGAGATCGGCCGCAGCGAGGCGGCGCTGGAGCACACCCTGCGTCAGATCGACCGTGCGGTCGACGACGCGTCCGCCCCGAGTGATCGGGATGCGCTGCTGTCGTACATCGCACGCACGATCTCGCGGCGCATGATCGTGATCGTGATCACCGACGACGCCCCCGTGACCGCCGAGACCGAGCGGCTGCTGCGGCGCCTGCGGGTGCAGCACGACGTGCTGTGGATGACGCTGCGCGACGCCGAACCGGTGCTCGACCCGGCGCACGCGCCCGGGGCCGCGGGGGCTGCACGACAGCGCCGCGACGTGCGCTCGCACTGGGCGATCCCCGAGTTCCTGCAGGGCGACGCCGAGGTCGTCGCCGAGCTGCACGCCGCCGACGCCGTGGAGGCCGCACGCACCGAGGCGCTGCTGCGCCGACTGGAGATCACGCACACCACGCTGGACGCGCAGGACGGCGCCGTCGCGGCGCTGCTGCAGATGCTGGATGCGAGGTCGCATGTCCGGCACGGATGAGCTGTACCCGCCCGCGCAGTACGGGCTGATCTGGATCCTGCTGGCGATCGGCGTGATCGTGCTGATCGCGGCCGCCGCCTGGCTGGTGATGGCGCTCACGCGTCCGCGCCGCGCGGTCGCGGTCGTGACAGGCCCGGCCGTGCCGCTGCTCGCCGGCGATGCCGCCACGCTGCTGCGCCAGGAGTACCTCGGCGCGATCGCGCAGATCGAGGCCGACTACCGCGAGGGCCGCAGCGACGCCCGCCGCGCGAACCTCGACCTCAGCCGCGCGGTGCGCGGATTCGTGAACGAGTACAGCGGCATCGAGGCGCCCGTGCTCGCCCTCGACGACCTGGTGCGGCTCGGCGTGCATCCCGCGCTCATCGACGCCGTCGGCCGCAACTACTATCCGAGCATCTTCCGGCGCAGCACCCCGGCCGATCCGCTGTCCGGCATCGAAGCCGCGCGCAGGGTGGTGACGACGTGGTACTAGCGAACATCTGGATCCTGTTCGCCGCGCTCGGCGCCCTCGTCGTCGCGATCGTGCTCGGCGTGCTCCTGGGGCTGCGTCAGCGCGGGCGTGCGGGGGACGGATCCGGCGTGCCGGTCGCGCGCGCCGAGCGGATCCGCGCGCTGCCGACCTTCCAGCGCGCGGTGCGCCGGCGGCAGGCGGCGCTGGCCGGCATCATCGGCCTCGGCGTGCTCGCGGTGGTGCTGGGCGGTGTCGTCGGCGCGCGCCCGGTGGCGCAGAAGACCGAGCAGCCGGTGTCGACCAACCGCGACATCATGCTGTGCCTGGACGTGAGCGGATCCATGACCGACGTCGACAAGGAGATCGTGTCGATCTTCGACAGGCTCGCGGACGGCTTCAAGGGCGAGCGGATCGGACTCACGATCTTCAACAGCTCGGCCGTGCAGGTCTTCCCGCTCACCGACGATTACGCGTTCGTTCAGGAGCATCTGCGCAGCCTGATGAAGGGCTTCGACTACACGACAGACGTGCCGGAGCAGTGGGTCGGCACGATGAACGGCGTGGGTGCCTCGCTCATCGGCGACGGACTGGCCTCCTGCGTCATGCGGTTCGATCATGCCGATCAGCAGCGCGCCCGCTCGATCATCCTCGCCACCGACAATGAGCTGAACGGATCCCCGATCGTGCCGCTGCCGGAGGCCGCCGGCTACGCGGCATCCAAGAAGATCCGCGTCTACACGATCAACCCGGTCGACGGCATCGACACGGCCGACAGCACGAGCCTCGCCGACGTCGCCGCCGTGACGGGCGGCAAGGCCTACCCGCTGCGCTCGACCACCACGGTCGGCGACATCATCGCGCAGGTGCAGAAGCAGGAGGCGACACAGCTCAAGGGCCAGGCCCGGGTGGTGTGGACCGACGTGCCGCAGCTGTGGATCGCCGCGCTGATCGCGGTCGCGCTCGGCTTCACCGTGCTGCTGTGGAGGGTGAAGCTGTGATCCTCCAGCCCGTGATCCCCGTCTTCCTCGTGATCGTGCTCGTCGTGCCGGTGCTCGCCGGAGCCGTGTGGATGCTCGTGCGTGCGGTGCGCCGCCAGGGCGGCGGTGCCGGCCCAGCTGTCTGGGCGCTGCGCGTGGTGCTCGTGATGGCATGCGGGATCCTGCTGCTGCGCCCCGGTCTGCCCGATGGGCACGTGCGCACGCTGGCCTCGGCCACCGACGTGCTGATCGTGGTGGACACCACGGCGAGCATGGTCGCCGAGGACTGGGACGGATCCGCCGGATCGACCCCCGGCGCGAGCACGAAGCAGCCCCGGCTGGCCGGGGTGCGCGCCGACGTGCGCCGCATCGCCGAGGCCTACCCTGGTGCGCGGTTCGCGCTGATCACGTTCGACGCCGACGCGGTGCTGCGCCTGCCGCTGACGACCGACACCGGCGCGCTCGTCTCCGCCGTCGACGTGCTGCAGCCGGAGGTGACCCGGCAATCCAAGGGAAGCTCGATCGGCATCGCGAACGCCCTGGTGGCGCAGACGCTGCAGAACGCGAAGAAGGCCTCGCCCGACCGCGCGCGGATGGTGTTCTACCTCGGCGACGGCGAGCAGACGGTGTCGTCGGATCCGGAGTCGTTCGCCTCGGCGAAGCCGCTGCTGTCCGGCGGCGGCGTGCTCGGCTACGGCACCGCGCAGGGCGGGCCGATGCGCGAGACGACCGGCGCCCTCGGCGGCACGGGCGAGTACATCCAGTACCAGGGCACGGACGCACTCAGCCGGATCGACGAGAAGAACCTGCAGACGATCGCTGGCGAGCTCGGGGTGGGCTACCAGCACCGCACCGCCCAGACGACCATCACGCTGCCGCCGGCTCCGAAGTCCACGAGCGCCTACCGCGAGGACGACCCGCTCAGCCAGCCCACCGATCTCAGCTGGATCGTCGCGCTCGTGGTCGTCGCGCTGCTGTGCGCAGAGATCGCGCGCGCGACGATGCTCATCACGCGCATGCGCGGCCTGGCGCTGCGCCCCGACTCGACGGGAGGTGACGCATGACCACGACAGCCGCGGCCCCCGTGCCGACCCCGGAACCTCGTGAGGCTCCCGAGGCGATCGCCGCCGACGCGGCGCGGGCGCTCATCGCCGCGAACCGGCGCCGGCGCCTCGCCCGCCGCTGGATCGGCCTGTGCTCGATCCCGCTGGTGCTGGCGGGCGTGCTGTTCGTCGGCAAGGTCGTGAGCATGTACGCGTTCGCGCACCAGTCGATCACCGCGTACGTCGCCGGTGACGACAGCGGATCCGTGAACGCCGCGCGCGGGCTGGATCCGCTCAACTGGTTCGAGCCGTACAAAGCGCCGTACGACCAGGGCGTCGGGCTCACCGAGTCGGGCGAGCTGGCCGCCGGCGAGCAGAAGTTCACCGAGGCGCTCGCCCTCGCACACGGGCTGGAGCAGTGCGCGGTGCGGTTCAACCTCGCGCTCACGCTCGAGCGGGAGGGCGATGCCGCAGCGTCCGCGCAGAACCCCACCGGTGCGGTCGAGTTCTACGCGAAGGCGCTGGAGATCAACGCCGGTCGGCCGGCGGAGTGCGACAGCACGCAGGCGCAGCAGCAGTCACCGGATCCGTCCCGCGATCCGAGCCAGTCGAACAAGGACCAGAAGGATCGGCTGCAGCAGAAGCAGCAGGAACAGCAGCAGAAGCAGCAGAACCCGGATCAGCCGCAGCCGGATCCGAACCAGCAACCCCAGCAGCCCGACCAGAGCGGTCTCGACGAGCTGCAGAAGCAGCTGCAGCAGGGCGAGCAGGACCGCCAGCAGTACCAGCAGGGCGGGGATGACGACGGCGGCGGCAGCGGGACGGACAAGCCGTGGTAGAGCGCAACGAGTCCTCCCGGTACGTGTCGGATTCGGCCGGTGCGCCGCCGCTGCCGCCGCCCGGCGGCTACCGCGGCGCCCGCCGCGAGCTGCTCGGCACACCCGCCCCCTCGCCGGTCATCGAGCAGGCGCAGCGAGACGGGATGCGACTCTCGGGCGACGGCGCTCCCCCGAAGAAGAGCGCCCTCGGCTGGATCGCCATCAGCGCCGCGTTCGGCTTCGCGATCGTGCTGACGGTGCTGTTCGGGATGGGCGCTGCCGACGCGTTCCTGTCGCCGACGATGCTGGTGCTGCAGCTCGCGGTGCTCGGCGTCGCGATCGCCGCGCTCGTCACCCGTGCCGGCCGGGTGCTCGGAGCGGTCGCGCTGACGATCGCGCTCGTGCTGAACATCGCCACCGTGGGCGCGCTCAGCACGGTGCGGGTCGCGGCCACCGGATCCTACGGATCGGGCAAGACCCCGACGCAGAAGCTCTGGGAGGCCTATCCGGGAGTCAAGGACCACGACCCGCAGCAGGCGCTCGGCCAGCAGTCGCTGGAGAAGCTGCAGGCGCTGGCCGATGACACCATGGCCGACGTGCGCGCGCAGCTCACCGCCCAGTACGGACTGCAGTGGGTGAAGGTGAGCGATGTGCAGCGGCGGCCGGAGCGCAACGGGTACGGCGGCGAGTCGATGCTGGAGCGCTTCACATCCGAGGTGTGGGCGACGACCACCCCGGTGACCGGATACGAGCACAAGCTCGCGGTGATGAAGACCGTGCAGAGCGTGATCGTGCAGCACGGGTGGAATCGGATGATCGCGTTCAACGACCCGTCCAGCGGGATGGATCCGGCGACGATCGCGAAGATGTACGGCGGCGCGACCCCGACCACCCAGGTCGACTGGGAGTGGTTCAGCGACGAGCGGCCGGAGCCCGGCTGGTTCTACGCCGACATCACGGATCTCGCGAACGACGTCACCGGCGAGTACCGCACCGCCCGGGAACAGACCGCCCAGCGCACCGGCGAACCCGTCGAGGGCTTGCGCCTCACGGTCGTCGGCCGCTACATGCTGAGCGAGTCGAAGGCCGCCGAATTCCAGAGGGCGCTCACGAAGTACCCGTGAGCGGGGCCGCCCCGACAGCTACGCCGGTGCGGTCGTGCGGAGCCCGGCGGCTTCCCCGGCGGCGGCAAGCTCTGCGTCGTACGTGACGATCGTGTCTGCACCGATCCGGAGGGCGGTGGCGAGGTGGATCGCGTCCCCGGCTCTCAGCGGCGTGTGCGTCCCGGCGCTGAGAAGGTCCCCGCGCGTGACATCGACGAGCGTCACCGTCTCGAGGAGGGTGCGAACGGAGTCTGTGGGGATGAGAGCAGGGTTCCGTCCGGCCGCGCAATGCAACTCGGTGTGCAGCATCCACGACGCGACGAGTTCGTAGCTGCCTCCGGACAGCTCGGCCGCGAGAGCGGCGGACTCGGCCTCGTCGACGAGCAGTTTCATCGCGGCCGACGTGTCGAGGTAGGCGAGAGTCACCAGCGGCCTCGCAGGTCCGCGATGATCTCAGTCGTCGATACCGCGGACTGCACCCGCGGCAACGTGGCAAGAACAGCGGTGCTCGCGAGAGCGGGTCGAGCCTGACCGCGCTCGATCAGCCCGTCGAGGACTGTCCCCGTCGGGGGCGCGATCACCGCAGCGATGCGCCCCCGGTTCGTGATCTGGATCGTCTCGCCGGCCTCCACGCGTCGAAGGATGTCGGCGCTCTGATTCCGCATCTCGCGGTGGCTGATCGTCTCCATACCTCAAATGTAGCACTCTGTAGCACATCGGTAGAGGGGTGCCTGCGTCGATCGCGGAGCGCGTAGATGTACTGGTCGATCGCTTCGCGCGACACGGTTGCGCCTTCCACGTTGGCTGAGTTCTCGTCGGACGCCGATTCCATACTCCGGATCGAATGCCATTCAAATGGTATTCTGATGGCATGAAGGCATCCATGGACAAGGCGGGGCGCATCGTGATCCCCGCCACGATCCGAGAGCGCCTCGGCATGGTGCCCGGTCCTGTGGACCTCATCATCGATGGCGACGGGATCCGCATCGAGATCGAGACGCATGACAACGTCATCGAGAAGGATGGGATCCTCGTGATCACCGGCGGTCCGGTGCTCACCGCAGACGACATTCGGGAACTGCGTCTTGCCGATCAGCGCTGACATCCTGCTGGATACGAGCGCGGCGCTGGCTCTCCTCCATGACACCCATCCCGCGCATGAATCAGTCCTCCGCATCACGCACGGTCTCACCCGTGGACTGGCTGGTCACGCGCTCGTCGAGAGCTACTCGGTCCTGACGCGAATGCCGGGCCAGGCGCGCGTTGACCGTCGCCAGGCCTACCTGATGATCCAGCGCGCATTTCCTGCTTCGGTCACGCTCCCGAAAGACGTCGCGCTGGACGCAGTCGCGATCTTCGCCGAGGCGGGAGTCGCCGGGGGAGCCGTCTACGACGGGCTGGTCGGCCTCGCCGCCAAGGCGGCCGGAATCACCTTGCTGTCCTGCGATCGCCGAGCAGCATCCACTTATGCCGCCCTCGGCGTCGACGTCCGCCTGATCTGAGCCGGCTCGGGAGCCGGCCAGTGCACCTGCGTGCCGGATCCGATCCCGGGCTAAGGCGCGTCCTCGATGCGCACGACTCGCCGGCGCAGCGGGCTCGATGCCCCCACGAACGGCAGCAGCGCCGCACCGTCCAGCGGGTCCGCGGTTCCGATGCGCACCTGCGCGGCAGGCACCCGTGCGCGGACTGCCTCGGTGAACGCCTCGGCGAGCACGGGCGAGCGCAGCACGCCGCCCACCGCGCACACCCGCACCCCCGCGTCGTCGGTCGCCCGGCCGTCGGGCGCGACCTCGCCGACGCGGGCCAGCCCGCTCACGACCGAGTGCGCCAGCTCGCCGGCCGCCTCCCGGGAGATGCGGATCGCGACCGCGTCGCCGCGTGCCGCCGCTTCGGCCACCGGCCGCGCATAGGCCGCGATCCGCTGCACCCGCTCCGGATCCGCCTGCAACTGCAGGTAGGCGTCCTCGAGCACCGGGAACTCCGCATACACCGCCTCGGCGAGCGCGGTGGCGGGGCCGCGCCCGTCGTGAGCGCGCAGCACCGCATCGAGCGCCGCCCGCCCGATCCAGAACCCGCTGCCGGCATCACCCAGCAGATGCCCCCAGCCGTCGACGCGGATCACATCGGTGCGCCCCACGGCGAGCGTCACGACCCCGGTGCCGACCGCCACGGCCGCGCCGCGCTCGTCGCCGAGCGCCCCGAGGAACGCGGTGATCGAATCGTGCGCGATGCTCAGTGACCGGGCACCGAGCTGCGCCGCGACCCGCAGGAGCCACGATGTCTCCTGGCTCTCGTCGGCGAGGCCCGAGGCACCGATCCCCACCGCCGTCGCCGTGCAGCCGCGCCGGGTCGCCTCCGCGAGCACCTCGGCGAGCTGCGGCAGCAGCGGGCGGTCGGTGCGGATGCCCGGCGCCGTCCAGTCGGCGGCGTTCCCGTCGACCAGGTGACGGACCTTGACGCTGCTCTGACCGGCGTCGATGGCCAGGAGCGAGCCCGTGGGTGCGGAGTTCATGCGAATCGTCTTTCTGCGGTTGGGCGGCGCTCTCAGCGGACGCCGAGGGATCCGATCTCGGTGCGGCCTTCGTTCACGAAGAGGTTGATGCCGCGCACCTGGCCGAGAAGCGCCTGGCAGTCCGGTGTGAGCGTGGTGAGGTCGAGCACGATCGCGTCGGCACCGGTGTGCGCGCCGGCTCCGGCCCACGGAGCGGCGGCCGTCTCGCACCAGGTCCAGTCCGCGCCGAGCTGCAGCGCCGCCTTCATGCCGACGCCGGTGGTGGCGGGGATGTCGACGATGAGTTGCGTGCGGGACGAGAAGTCCTGCCCACCGGGTCCGCTCACCCAGTCGCCGCCGGATGCCGCGTTCACGACCAGGTGCCCGTTCGCGGCCGTCGCCGTGCCGCCGTTGGTCTGCCAGTCAGGCACAGCCCAGCCCTGCGCGCCGGTGGCGAAGTCGACGACCGGGATCGGCCGGCTGGCCCGCACGATGACGTCCGTGCGCGACAGCCAGCGGGCGAGCTCCGCCCGTGAGACGCTGCCGTTCACGCCGAACTGCGTCTTCGACAGGGGTGTGACGATGCCGGCAGACACGGCCCAGGCGGCCGCCTTGGCGGAGGCGCCCGGCACATCCTTGAAGGTCGCCCCGTCGGCGACGGCGGGGGATCCCGCACGCTGCCAGAGCGCCTCGGCCAGTGCGAGCCGACGTGCGGCAGCCGGCGCGACGAGTCCGGTGAGGTGCGCTTTCGTGTCGTACGCGGCGAACACCTTCACGGCCTCATCGCCCTTGACGGCACGGGTCGGGTGGAAGGATCCGTTCTTGTCACCCAGATCGGCGACCTCGTCGTGCAGCCACTGGATCGCCGCGTAGTCGGCGTCGTCGCGCGGCACATCACGGTAGGTCGTGGGTGGCGGGGTGCCGACCACGGCGCGCAGCGCATCGAGCGCCAGGGATCCGCTCGACGCTCCGCCGTCGACCGCGTTCACGTACACGTTGAACTGGGTGACCTTGGCGAGCACGTCCGGGGTGAGGCGCGCGGCGGCGTGGGCTGTGTCCCAGGGCGCGGGGCGCCAGTCGGCGAACGGGATGTCGACCAGTGACGCGGTCGTGCCGGCGAGCGACGGGTACGCCTCGAACGTGACCCCGCCCGCGACGAGCTGCAACACGAGCTTGTTGTTCGATCCGTCGGGGTGCACCCACGCCTGGAAGTCCCAGAAGCCGGACCAGTCCGCGCTGAGCTGCTTGCCGAATCCGGTGTAGCTCTGCGTCGCGAAGGAGTAGTCGAGCTTCAGCGCCCGGGATCCGTCGCCGACCGGAGCGTCCGCCGACGAGTGCTCGAGCGAGATCGTGTTCGAGTTGTACTGCACGTACGCGCCACGCAGCGCGGCGTCGTCGCCGTAGCCCTCGAAGTCGTCCACCTCACCGGGCGCCATCACGGGCGCCTGCCCGACCACGATGGACGAAGTCGTCGTCATCACCTCGGCCCCACCGGCGTACGCGTGCAGGGTGAGACCGTGCGTCGCGTTGGTGCGCAGCGCGTCCGGCACGCTCCAGGTGCCGGTCCACCACAGCGAGCCGGTGGCCGGCGCGGTCAGCTCGACGACCTGGCTCGTGCCGTCGACGCTCACTGTGACCTTGTCGACACCCGGCACATGCTGCACGGAGGCCCGCAGCTCCTGCGTCGTGCCCGCGACACGGGATCCGGCGGCCGGGCTGGCGAGATGGGCGGTCGGCTGGGTAGGCACGGAGTCGACCGTGCGGGTGAGCAGGTCGGAAGGCAGATCCTGTGCGAACAGCGTGTACGGGTCGGCGTGGTACGCCTGGAAGTCCGGCAGCATCTCCCCGGAGGTCGGCGTGTAGGGCGTGGTCGTCCCGCCGAAGTTCGCCCAGGTGAGCATGTACGCGGAGCGGGAGGCGCGCGGATCCGCCTTGATGGCGTTCAGCACGTCCATGTACCAGTGCACGTTCTTGTTCTGCCCGTCGGGCATGACGCCGCCGGTGATCCCGAACTCGGTGAAGGCGCTGATCTTGCCGCGCGCGTCGGCGAGGTCGCTGATCATTCCGAGGTCGCTCACGAGACCGCCGAGGAAGGTGGAATCGGCGGCAGCGTCGTAGGTGTCGTAGCCGAGCACGTCGACGAAGTCGTCGCCGGGGTAGGTGCGCAGGTACTGGTCGGCATTGCCTCCGAACCCGCCACCGGGTGAGAACGCATAGAGCAGGTTGTGCACGCCCTTGAGGTCGCGCAGGTACTCGACGGTGTAGCGGTACAGTTCCGCGTATTCGCCGGGGGTGCCGAAAGCCGCGCCCCACCAGAACCAGGATCCGGCATTCTCATGCCAGGGCCGGAAGATGATCGGGATCGCGACGCCGTTCGCATCAGTCGCATGCGTCGCCGCGACCGCGATCAAGTCGAGGAATGCGTTCAGGTCGGCGTTCTTCGCGCCACCGGGCAGCACAGCCCGCAGCGTGTCGCCGGAGGTGTCGTAGAAGTCACCGCCGGTGGCGAAGTTCGGCATGTGCGCACTGAGCGTGGCGATCCCGCCGAGGTCGTGCGCCTGGCGGATCGAATTCGCCAGGGTGAGCGCGTTCTGCTCGCCGGAGGCACCCGCGACGCCGGGCTTCTCCTTGCCCTCGATGATGAGCGTGTCGAAGCCGAACACGGCCGGGTAGTCGTCGGTCGCAGCCTTCACGTCGCTGGAGGCGCCATCGGGGGCGCTGAAGGTGGTGCCGTAGTCGGTGTCGTGCTGATGCCCGAACAGGATCCCCTTACCGCGCAGATCCTGCAGGGAGCTGAACAGGCTGCGGGTCGCCGGCGTGGCGTCGCCGTCGACGAGGTCGACCGGCGCTGCCGGGCCGGCTGATGCGGCCGCGCCGGCGGGCGCCGCCGCGGCCGCGGTGGGAATGAGCAGCCCGGCCAGCACGAGGGCGGTCGTGGCGAGGGCGGTGGGTCTGAGGATCGAGCGGACGGCAGAACGTGCGGTGCGACTCATCGTCGAGTCTCCTTCGGGGTCGTTGAACATTCCAGGGTCGATGGACACAGCGGTACGGACGGTGTTGCGGATCGGCTCCCAGGACCTCGACGGATCAGCGTCGGGGCCCTGGGCGTGCGCGGGCGCTCAGCCGGCGAAGGCGGCTCTCGCTCGGTAGGTGTCACGCAGGAACGCGCCGGCGGGCTTGCCATATGGGCAGTAGTCGTCGTTCGCGGCGGCGTCGACGGCGGGGTACAGCAGCGGCGGCCAATCCCACAGCATGAAGCCGCGCATCCAGTACCGCCGGTCGCAGGCGTCGAACATGGCGCGGTAGTAGCGCAGCTGCTCGTCACCCGAGGGCGCGCCGACGAGGTTCCAGTCGTTCGGCTTCGCCGCGGATCCCTCCCGCGAGGGGCAGCCGGCCTCCATGAAGAAGAACGGCTTGTCGTGCGCCTCGACCACGCTCTGGATCCGATCGAGCTCCGCGTCCCAGCGGTCGATCGGGTAGTAGCCGCTCGAGGTGATCACGTCCACGGCATCCCACCAGGTGACGTGGTCCTCCTGGTACTTGTCGCAGTTGTACGCGATCACGCCCGAGTACACCTCGCGCACGGCGGCCACGAGCGCGCGCCATTCGGCCTCGCGGCCGTCGGCGCGCACCATCTCGCACCCGATGCAGAGCATCTCGCAGCTCTCGGCCTCGGCGATCCGGGCCGCGTGCAGGATGAACTCCGTGTAGGACGCGAACCACTGGCCCCAGGTCGGCTCGCCCGGCACATCCCAGTCGAAGAACCCGATGTACGCGCGCCAGGTGCCGTCGCTCACGTTCACCACCGGCTTCAGGCACACCTTCAGCCCGAGCCCCTTCGCCTGACGGATCGCACCGACGATCTCCTCCTCGGTCACCGTGGGCGCCTGATCCCAGGGCAGCTCGACCGACTGCGCGGTGGCCTGCTCGACCGCGTAGGCGATCGCGGTCCAGTTCACGCCGTGGTCGGCCATGGCCTGCATCGAGGCCGTCGCCTCGGGCGTCGCCCACGTGCCGCGCACGCCGGTCCAGCCCCAGGTCATGCCGGCGACGTAGGGGGCGATCACCTCCGCGGCGCTCACCGGGCGACCAGCTCGTTCGCGGTGCGGATCACGTGCCACTGCTCGAGCAGAGCGACATCGAACGGCTCGGAGTGCCGCACGACGAACGTGGTGCTCTCGCCGGGCAGCAGTGTGACCAGCCCCTGCTCGGTGACGGCCTCGGGATCCACCTTGTCGACGAGCAGCGCGAGGTCGCGCACGAAGCTCGCCGCAGTGATCCGCAGCGCCGTGCCGCCCGCGACGGGCGCCCCGGCGACCGTGATCTGCGCCGCCGGCAGCGCCGAGTCGCGCGGCTCGGCGAAGTACCAGAACCCGCGCTCCGGTCGTTCGCCGGATCCCGGATCCGCCGTGGCCCCCGGGCCGTCGATCACGTCGGCGACGATCAGCTCGCCGGCCGGATCCGCCGCCGTCGCGACGGATCCCTCGATCGCGACCGTGACGGATCCGCGCGCCGGCACCTCGACCGGCACCGTCTGCACGGCGAGCTCGGATCCGTCGAACGCGAGACGGCGGATCGCGAGCGATCCGGTCCAGGCAGCGGCGGTGTCGTTGCCGAGCACGACCGCGAGGCCGCCGTCGCGCGGCTGGATGGCCGCCACGCGCGGGGCGAACGCGGCCTTCAGCGCGTACCAGAGCGGCTTGAGCTTCTCGTCGCCGTCGATCGCGGCCCACGAGGTGACCGGCCAGCAGTCGTTGAGCTGCCAGACCACGGCGCCCATCGTGAGGGGCGCGAGCGCACGGAAGTGGTCGAGCGCGACCCGCACGGCGTGGGCCTGGTTCAGCTGCATGGCCCAGTGCCAGTCCTCCATCGCCGCGGGCACGCGGAAGTGCGGCAGCAGACCGGTGGTGAGCTTGACGTTGCCCTCCATCGCCTTCTGGTGCACGACCATGCCGGGAGACTCCGGGGTGAGCGGGTTGTCCGAGATCGAGCGGGTGAGAGTGGACCAGGCCGGCGGGCCCTGCCAGCCGAACTCCGCGACGAAGCGCGGGCGGTGTTCGCGGTAGGTCGAGTAATCGAGCCGGTTCCACTGCTCCCACAGGTGCATGGTGCCATGCGGCTCGGCGTTCGGGTGCGGCACCGACCCGTCGGGCTGGGTCGGGCTGAACGGGCTCCCCGGGCTGTACGGCACGTGCGGGGCGAGCTCTGCGACGAGCTGCGGGAACAGCTCGTAGTAGTAATAGGCACCCCAGGTCGCGCCGTCGAGGTAGGTCTTCCAGCCCCAGTCCTCATGACCCCACAGGTTCTCGTTGTTGCCGGTGAGCAGCACGAGCGAGGCATGGTCGGCCAGGCGCACGATGTTCTCCCGCGCCTCCGCCTCGATCTCGCCGCGCAGCGGCTCCTCCTCGGGGTAGGCCGCGCACGCGAACAGGAAGTCCTGCCAGGTCAGCAGCCCCAGCTCGTCGCACAGCTCGTAGAAGTCGTCGGACTCGTAGATCCCGCCGCCCCACACCCGGATCAGGTTCAGGTTCGCGGCGAGCGCCTGGCGCAGCCGCCGCTCGTACCGGGCCCGGTCCACGCGCACGGGCAGCGCGTCGTCGGGGATCCAGTTCACGCCCTTCACGAACACCGGGCGGTCGTTCACCACCAGGGTGAACGGGGTGCCGTCGGCATCGGGCGCGGTGTCCCAGGAGACGGTGCGGAAGCCCACACGGCGCACGACCGCGTCGAGGTCGCCGCGCACATGCGGCGGCTCCTCCCGGATCGAGACGTGCACGTCGTACAACGGCTGCTCGCCGTATCCGGCCGGCCACCAGCGCTGCAGGCCGGCCGCCTCGACCGCGACGACGACGGTGTCGGATCCGGCGTCGACGAGCGCCTCCCCGCGGGCCCCACCCAGGGCGGCGGTCACGACGAACGCCCGCTCCGTGTCGCTCGAGGCGCGCTCGACGCGCACCGCGGCTTCGACGTGGCCGCCGCCGACCGTGGGAGTGGCGGTGATGCGCACCTCGGCGAGACGCGCGACCGACCACGACTCCAGTCGCACCGCCCGCCAGATCCCGCTCGTGAAGGTCGCGAGGCCCCAGTCCCAGCCGAAGCTCGCGGCGGACTTGCGGATCGCCTCGTACGGCAACGGGTACGGGCGAGGCCGTGCCCCGAGCTCGAGGCTCCGCGCGTTCGCGGACCGGATCGGCGAGCGGAACGCCACCTCCAGCACGTTGTCCCCGGCGACCAGGGCGTCGCGCACGTCGATCCGGTACGACCGGTGCTGGTTGGCCGCCTCGAGTACGACGCGGCCGTTCAGCCGCACCGTGGCGACCGTGTCCAGGCCGTCGAAGACCAGGTCGTGCCGTTCATGGCCGTCCGGTGCCCACCGGAACCGCAACTCGTAGGTCCAGTCCACGAGGCCGATCCACGCCAGCAGCGCCTCGTTGTCATCGAGATAGGGATCCGGGATCAGTCCGGCGCTGAGGAGATCGGTATGCACACAGCCGGGAACCGTCGCGTCGACGGATCCTTCCTGCAGTGCCGCCCGCAGCGGCTCAGGCACCGGGCCGTCGGCCGCACGCAGACGCCAGTCTGCGTGAAGCTCGCGCCGCTGCACCCGCTTGGGGCCGGCTTCGACGATCCGGTCGTTCGGTTCGGAGGTCAGGGTCATTTCACGGCTCCCGCAATCAGGCCTCGGTAGATCCACTTCTGCAGCAGCAGGAAGGCGATGAGCGACGGGATGATCACGAGCAGGGTGCCCGCCGCGATCACCTCCCACTGGGTGTTCGTGGCGCTCTTGAAGTTGAAGAGCGTGGTCGACACCATGCCCTCGCTGGGCAGATAGAGGTACGGCATGTAGAACTCGTTGTACACGGCGATCCCCTTGATGATCACCACTGTCGCGATGGCCGGCTTGAGCAGCGGCAGGATGATGCGCCAGTAGACAGTCCAGCGGTTCGCTCCGTCGATCATCGCCGCTTCGTCCAGCGAGATCGGGATGGAGGCCATGAACTGCAGGAAGAGGTAGATCGCGATGATGTCGGTGCCCATGAACAGCAGGATCAGCGCACCCTTGGTGTCGAAGAGCCCGAGGCCGTTGATCAGCTGGAACGTCGCGACCTGGGTGGTCACGGACGGCACGAGCGTGGCGATCAGGAAGAGCGCGAACACCAGGCCCTTGCCGCGGAACTGGAACCGGTCGAGCGCATAGGCGGCCATGGATCCGATGAAGATCGTCCCCACCAGCGACACGGCGAGCACGATGGCGGTGTTGACGAACCCGCTGAGCATGTCGCCCTCGACGAACGCCTTGACGAAGTTGTCGAGATTGAGCCAGTTGCTCGGCGGGGTCAGTGCGCCCGTCTTGGCATACTCTGCCGCGGGCTTGAAGCTCGCGAACAGGATGGCGACCATCGGCAGCAGCGTGCAGATGGCGGCCAGGATCAGGCTGAGGTACTTGGCGGTCGCGGCGCTCACCGCGCGGAAGCGGATCAGGCCCAGGCCCGTGCGCGGGGTGCGGGGAGAGATGCTCATGCGAGATCCACCTTCTCGTCGGGGAAGAGCTTTCGCTGGATCCAGGTGACCAGCAGGACGATGATCAGCAGCACGACCGCCATGGCCGAGGCCAATCCGACGTGGCTGAAGACGAACGCCTCCTGCACGGTCTTGATGACGAACGTCGCCGTGCCGTTCGCGCCACGCGTGATGATGAACGGCGTCTCGAAGGCGGCGAGGGATCCGGAGATCCCGAGGATCAGGGTCAGGGCCACGACGCGACGGATGCCCGGGAAGATGATCGCCCAGAACTGCTGGCCCTTGCTGGCTCCGTCGAGGTCCGCCGCCTCATAGAGCTCGGAGGGGATCGACTGGATCGCGCCGAGGAAGAGCACGAAATTGAGGCCGGTGTAGCGCCAGACCGACGTGCTGGCCAGCGACCAGTTCGCGATCGCAGGGTCACCCAGCCAATGCGGGGGATTCGTGTTCCCGAACCACGACAGGATGATGTCGAGGGTGCCGCCCTGCTGGAAGACGTACTGGAACATGAAGGCGATCGCCACGCCGTTGATCAGGTAGGGGAAGAACACCATCCCGCGCCACAGGTTCTGGAACCGGGTCGAGAAGCTGAGGATCGTGGCGAAGTACAACGCCAGCGCGATCTGCACGAACGTGGCGAGGAAGTAGTAGATGCTCACGAAGAACACCTGGAAGATGTCCGGGTTGGTGAAGACCTCGGCGTAGTTCTCGAGACCGACGAAGTTCTTCGTCTGGTCGATGCCGTCCCAGTCCGTGAGGCTGTAGTAGAAGAGGTTCAGCGCCGGCCAGTACGTGAGCAGCAGCAGCAGGCCGACGGCGGCGGCGAGGAAGAGCCATGGGGTGAGCGTCGTGATGAGCTTCCGGCGTCCAGGGGATCCCACCGGGCGTCGCGACGGTGCGCGACGCCCGGTGGCCCGGTTGCCGGAGGTGCCGAGGGGCGATGAGCTCAATGCTGAGTCCGCCATGGGATTCCTCCGTGTTGTCTTTCTTCGAGTGGGGGGTTACTTCGAGCCGAGCTTCTTGACGGCCGCTGCCCACTTGTCGTTCAGCTGCGCGAAGTAGCTGTCCTTCGTGCCGTCGGCCGCGCCGCGGGCGACGTCGATCAGCTTCTGGCGGTACACCTGGCCGAACAGGTCGATGCCGGCCTCGTTGGCGGTGTCCTTGAGCAGGCTGTCCTTGCCCTCGGGGGCGAGTGCCGGGGTGATCAGCGTGACGCCGGCGTCGGTCAGGTCGGTCACGTAGCCCGGCTGCTTCGCGCCCACCACGGCGTTGATCATGCCCTCGTTCTCAGCAGCACCGGAGTCGGCCGTGAAGAACTTGATCCAGGCCAGTGCGGTCGCCTTGTTGGTGGAGTGCTTGCTGATCGCCTGCGAGTAATCGCCGTCGGTGATCGCGTACTGCTTGCCGTCCTTGTTCGAGGGCCATGCCATGTACCCGATGTCGTCCTTGGAAGCGCCGACCTTGTCGGCCGCCGCCTGCATCTGCGAGACGGCCCAGGAGCCGAGGCTCATCGCCGCGATCTTCCCGGAGGCGAAGTCCGTCTTTGACGTCTCCCAGTCGGTGCTCAGCGGGTCGGGCTCGGACAGGCCCGCCTTGACGGTCTCGAACACCAGCGAGTCGAGTGCGTAGATGTCGGTGCCCTTGGTCCACGGCGCAGGGTTCTCCGCCATGGTGATCTGGGCCTGGACGTCGTTCGTGATCGCGCCGATGTTGCCGTTGGCCTGGCCGAGCGGCCAGCCGTCCTTGTAGTTGGTGTAGTACGGGATCGCGGAGGTCTTGCTCTTGATGAGCTTGAGGTCGTCGATCCACTCGCTCTCGGACTTCGGCAGCGTGGTGATGCCGGCCTCCTTGAAGACCTTCTTGTTGTAGATCATCCCGTTGGCCGCGCCGCCGACGGAGATGCCGTACTGCTTGCCGTCGAAGGTCGCCTTCTGCGTCCACTGATAGGTCTTCTCGAAGTCGCTCGTCTTGCCGAGCGGCACGAAGAACTGCGAGAACTGGCTGGGCTTGACCTGCGCCGGGATCATCAGGACGTCGCCGTACTTGGTGCCGTTGAGGCGGGTCTTCATCGCGTCGTCGTAGCCGTCCAGCGCCTGGAACTTGACGGTCGTCCCCGGGTACTTCTTCTGGAACGCCTCTGCGTACTTCTTGTACGTGCCGTCCTTGACCCGGTCGGTGCGGTTGGTGAGGACGGTGATCGTGCCCTTGGGGGTGCCGTCGAGCGAGTTGTCCGAGCTGCCGCTGGACGAGCAGCCGCTGAGTGCGACCGCGGCGACCGCGAGAGTCGCGGCGACGGCGTATGCCTTCTTTGCCATGAGAGTGCTCCTGTCGGGTTCTTCCTTGAACGGGTGTTCGTCGTTGAAACAAGGGATGTGCAGGCTGTGAGATGCTGCTGGGAAGACTTAAGCGCATAATCATTGAATACGCAAGCCCGATGTCAACGCTGTCTTGTCCCGCAGTTCGCCCGATCGAATCGTTTGAAAACGTATTTGATCAGGTTTTAATCAGTTCAGAACAGGATCCCGACGGCCATGGATGTCCTGCGAATGTCCTTCGATAGACAACGGCAAGAGGGGTTGCTAGGCTCCCCGATCAGGCCGATCCCGGCCTTCCGATCACCCCTGCATCACCCGGACGACGCCCCTGCACCGCCCGGCCGCGTCCCCATACCCGCTCCGGAAGGAGGTCCCGATGTCGATACCCGCCCGCGCCACTCTCGATGACGTCGCGCGCCTCGCCGGTGTGAGCGCGAAGACCGTCTCGCGGGTCTACGCACACCGCGACCTGGTCGCTCCGGACACCGTGCAGCGCGTGCTCGCCGCCGCGAACCGTCTGCGTTTCCGTCCCAACACTCTCGCTCGGAGCCTGCGCCAGGGCGGGGCCACGCACACCGTCGCCTTCCTCATGGGCGAGCTGGGCAACCCGTTCTACTACCAGGTCGCGGCCGGCATCGAGCAGGAGCTCGCCCCGCACGGCTACGCCCTGATCGTCGCCACCACCGGCGACACCGCGGACGGCGAGCAGCGGGTCGCCGATGCGCTGCTCGCACAGCGGGTCGACGCGCTGCTGATCATCCCGGTCGCCGACGACCAGTCCCACCTTGAGGGCGAGCGCCACCTCGGAACGCCGGTGATCGCGATCGATCGACCGGCCCGCAACCTCGTCGCCGACGCCGTGGTGCTGGAGAACCATCGCGGCGCCTACGAGGCCACGTCGCGCCTGCTCGACCGCGGGCATCGGCGCATCGCCTACGCCTGCAACCCGGGAAGCGTGTACACCCAGGCCGAACGGCTGCGCGGCTACCGCGAGGCGATGGCCGCGCACGGCGTGGACGACACCTCGCGCTGGGAACGCGTGATCGATGATCGCGACGTCGACCATGCCGCGATCATCGCGTCGCTGCTCGACATGGCGGATCCGCCGACCGCGATCGTCACCGGAAACAACCGGATGACGATCGGCGCGCTGCG
>JAFDWM010000039.1 GCA_018268455.1 Actinomycetota bacterium
TCCGCGGCTCCCAAGCCCGGCGGTTCCGCGGCTCCCAAGCCCGGCGGATCCACGGCCCCCAAGCCCGGCGCGCCCCGTCCGGGCAACAACCCGTTCGCCTCGTCGCAGGGCATGGGCTCGCGCCCCGCGGGTCCCCGTCCGGGCAACAACCCGTTCGCCTCCTCGCAGGGCATGGGCTCGCGCCCGACCCCGGGCAACATCCCGCGTCCGCAGGCCCCGCGTCCCGGTTCCCCGCGCATCGGCGCGCCCCGTCCGGGTCAGGGCGGCGGTCGCCCCGGTCGTCCGGGTCAGGGCGGCGGCGGTCGTCCCGGCGCTCCGTTCCAGCAGCGCACCGGCGGTCCCGGCCGTCCGGGCGGCGCCGGTGCCGGCGGCTTCCAGCGTCCCGGCGGCGCTCCGGCCGGCGGTTTCGCAGGTCGTCCCGGTGGTGGCGGCGGTCGTGGCCGTGGTCCCGGCGGCGGCACGGCCGGCGCGTTCGGCAAGGGCGGCGGCAAGAGCAAGCAGCGCAAGTCGCGGCGGGCGAAGCGGCAGGAATTCGAGATGCGGTCGGCGCCGGTCGTCGGCGGCGTCAACGTCTCCAAGGGCAACGGCGAGATCATCCGTCTGCGTCGCGGCGCATCGATCGCCGATTTCGCGGACAAGCTGGAGGCGCTGAACGGCTACACCGTCCAGCCCGGAACGCTCGTCACGATCCTCTTCAATCTCGGAGAGATGGCCACGGCGACGGAGTCGCTGGACGAGGCCACGTTCGAGGTGCTCGGCGCCGAGCTGGGCTACAAGGTGCAGATGGTCTCGCCCGAGGACGAGGACAAGGAGCTCCTGGAGGGCTTCGGTCTCGACCTCGAGGCCGAGCTGGAGGCGGAGAGCGAGGACGACCTCGAGATCCGGCCCCCCGTGGTCACCGTCATGGGTCACGTCGATCACGGTAAGACCCGCCTGCTCGACGCGATCCGGCAGACCAACGTCATCGAGGGCGAGGCCGGCGGCATCACCCAGCACATCGGTGCATACCAGGTCTGGACCGAGCACGACGGCATCGAACGCGCGATCACGTTCATCGACACGCCGGGTCACGAGGCGTTCACCGCCATGCGCGCCCGTGGTGCGCAGGTGACCGACATCGCGATCCTCGTGGTCGCGGCCGACGACGGCATCATGCCGCAGACGGTGGAGGCGCTGAACCACGCCCAGGCGGCCGATGTGCCGATCGTGGTGGCGGTGAACAAGGTCGACAAGCCGGAAGCCAACCCGGCCAAGGTGCGCCAGCAGCTCACCGAGTACGGCCTGGTCGCCGAGGAGTACGGCGGCGACGTGATGTTCGTCGACGTGTCCGCGCGAGCCAACACGGGCATCCAGGATCTCCTGGACGCCGTGCTGCTGACCGCCGACGCGGGTCTGGACCTCACCGCGAACCCGAACAAGGCCGCCCGAGGCATCGCCATCGAGGCGAAGCTCGACAAGGGCCGCGGTTCGGTCGCCACGGTGCTGATCCAGTCCGGGACGCTGCGCGTCGGAGACGCCATCGTCGCGGGCACCGCCTATGGCCGTGTGCGCGCCATGATCGACGAGAACGGCGACGCGGTCGAGGCCGCGGCTCCCTCCCGTCCGGTGCAGGTGCAGGGTCTGAACTCGGTGCCGCGCGCCGGTGACGTCTTCATCGTCACCGACGAGGACCGCATGGCCCGTCAGATCGCGGAGAAGCGCGAAGCCGTCGAGCGCAACGCCCAGCTGGCCAAGGCCCGCAAGCGCATCTCGCTCGAGGACTTCACCCGTGCTCTCGAAGAGGGCAAGGTCGAGACGCTCAACCTCATCATCAAGGGCGACGTGTCCGGTGCCGTCGAGGCGCTGGAGGAATCGCTGCTCAAGATCGAGGTCGACGACTCGGTGCAGCTGCGCATCATCCACCGCGGTGTGGGCGCGATCACCGAGAGCGACGTGAACCTGGCGACGATCGACAACGCGATCATCGTGGGCTTCAACGTGCGCCCCGACACGAAGGCCCGCGAGGCCGCGTCCCGCGAGGGCGTGGACGTGCGCTTCTACTCGGTCATCTACAACGCCATCGACGAGATCGAGAACTCCCTCAAGGGCATGCTCAAGCCGGAGTTCGAAGAGGTGCAGTCGGGTGTCGCCGAGATCCGCGAGGTGTTCCGCTCCTCGAAGTTCGGCAACATCGCGGGTGTCATCGTCCGCTCGGGCACGATCACGCGCAACGCCAAGGCGCGCGTCATCCGCGACGGCGTCGTGATCGCCGACGGCCTGGCCATCGAGTCGCTGCGCCGCTTCAAGGACGACGTCACCGAGGTCCGCACGGACTTCGAGGCGGGTATCGGCCTGGGTAAGTACAACGACATCCAGATCGGCGACGAGATCGAGACCACCGAGATGGTGGAGAAGCCGCGCGGCTGATCCGCTCGTTGTGACGCAGGAGGGCATCCTGTGTCGGCCTTAGGGGGCCCGGTCCGCTTCGCGGACGCCCCGACGGCCGCCACAGGATGCCTTCCTGCTCCGCCCGCGTTTCAGCGCGGGCGAGTGAGAAGAGATAGGTTTTGGACATGGCCGGAGAACGACAGGCACGACTCGCGGATCGGATCCGCGTCATCCTCGCCGAGCGGCTGGAGAAGGGGCTGCGCGATCCGCGCCTCGGCTTCGTGACGCTCACCGATGTGCGCGTCACGGGCGACCTGCAGCACGCCTCCGTGTTCTACACGGTGCTCGGCACCGAGGAGGAGCGGATCGCCTCGGGTGCGGCGCTGACCTCTGCGACCGGGCTGCTGCGCAAGGAGGTCGGGCGTCAGCTCGGCGTGCGCCTCGTCCCGACGCTCGAATTCATCCCCGATGCGCTCCCGGAGAACGCCGATCACATCAGCGACCTGCTCCGGCAGGCGCGCGAGCGCGATGAGGAGGTCGCGGGGATCGCCGCGTCCGCCACCTTCGCGGGCGAATCGGACCCCTACGTGAAGCCGCGCGAGGACGACGCCGAATAGGCATCCTTCCCGCCCGTCCAACCGGGGACCGGATTCTTCCATCGAGTCCGGAATTTGGGATCCGGACACCCTGTTGTTAGCATCGCCCCACGCGTGCGACGACGCACGCGGCGACGGCGGGGGCTGTGCGGCGATGGACGGTGCGAGATCGAGGGCGACGGCTGTCGTCCGACGGACACGGGGCGACGCGGACGGAGGGCTCGATGCCGCACCGCACGTGCGCGCACTCGTCGACGAGATCTGCGGCGTCGTCCCCGGCGCCGCCGACGAGCTGCTCGCATCGCTCGACGCAGACCAGCGGCGCGGGCGGAGGGCACTGCCTGATCCGCTGCCGCGGATCCCGGCTCTCGACGCGTACGCACGCACGATGCTGCCGTGCGACGCCGAGCCCGACCGGGTGCTGGTCCTCGCCCTGTGCGGGAGCGGTCCGCTGCACGCGCTGTGCAATCTTGAGGGATGCCAGCCGGAGGACATCGCCACGTCGCCCTCGGTGAGCGTCGTGCAGGTGATGCACGGCAGGTTCCGGTTCGGCGACCTCGCGTTGCGTGCGCACGTGATCGCCGCCGCGACGCCCCAGGAGCGGCTGCGCGCGCATCAGGAGCTGGCCGCGGTTCTCGCCGCCGCCGGCGATGAGGACGCGGCGCTCTGGCATCGCGCGCGCGGCGCCGTCACCGAGGAGCCCGCCCTGGTCGACGGGCTGCTCGCGCAGGCCGAGCACGCCCGTCGCGACGCAGACACGGCGCGCGCCCGGTTGTTGGCCGCCGAGGCCGTCGATCATGCGGTCTCCGGTTCGCCGGCGGCTGCCCGCGCTCTTCTCGCCGCGGCGCAGACGGGGCTGGACGGCGGCTGGGTCGCGGACGCCGCGGAGTATGCGGAGCGGGCGATGCGCCTGGATGGTCCGCATCGCGGTGCCGCGATCGCCGTGTTCGTCCTCGCGCACACGCTGTGCACGGGCACGGTGCCGTCACCGGACGGGCTCATCCCGACTGCGCACGCGGGTGCGGAGTACTGGCCGGCGGCTGCTGCCGGTGCGGCGCTCAGCGCCGAGCGCGGCGACCCGGAGCGCCGCACCGCGTGGCTGGAGGCCGGACGCCGCATCGCTGGGCCGTGCGACGGACGCGGGCTGCTGCTGGCCTGGTGCGACGTGCTCGCCGGAGCCCCCGTCGCGGTCGAGGACGGCACCGGCTTCCAGCACATCGTGCATGCGCTGAACGCGGGAATCGCCGGCGACCCGGACGCCGGCGTGCGTGCTCTGGCGGAACCGGACAGCGCCGGCGTCGTGCCGGATGTGCCGGGCGAACGAGGGGCGCTGCCGCGGGCCCGGCGGGCCGTCGCGGAGGTGCTGCTGCATCTCTGGGCCGGACGCATCGGCGTCGCCGACGAGCTGATGCAGGCCGCCGCGTCCGAGCTGCCGGTGGCCCTTCCGTTCGGCGGACTCGCGGTGTCGCTGTCGCGGAGGCTCGATCTCGCGGTGCGCGGGCGGATCGGGACGCGCTCGACTGATCTTTCGGCCTCGGTGCCGTGGACGAGCGAACCCGACGGCTTCGTCGATCGCGCGATCGATGCCTATCTGCAGGGGCGCAGCGACGAAGCAGCAACGCACCTCGGACTCTGGGCAGACCGGGGGAGCCCCGCGGATCCGCTCGGCCTTCCCGGGCTGGACGAGATCGGTCCCTTCGGCGCGGATCCCGCTCCGGAGCCGCCGGACGCCACCACCGGCCGGCTGCTGCGCGAGCGCATCAGGTCGGCGCGTGAGGCGTCCTGGAGCACGGATCTGAACGCCGTGGCGGAGGAGTCGCGCGGGATCCTCTCCACCTTCGAGCGCGCGAGAGTGGAGGCGCTGCTCGGATCCACCTGCGCGGCGCGCGGCGACCGGCATCGCGGTGTGCGCCACCTGCGTGCCGCGCGGAGCCTGTTCGAGGCGTCCGGCGCTCGGGCCTGGCGCGGCATGGTGGACCGCCGGCTGCGGATGATGGCCGAGCCCCGGCGGCGCGCGGACGACGAACCCGACGAGGGCGGCGTGTCGCGCGCCGTCCCGTTCGCGCTCGAGGTCTGCCGCGCGATGTGGGAGCCGATCCTCACGGCGCGTGAGCTCGACGTCGCACTGCTCATGGCCGAGGGACGCGCGAACCGCGAGATCGGGCTCGCCCTGCACATCTCCGTGCGCACCGTCGAGGTGCACGGCGGGCGGGTGTTCGCCAAGCTCGATGTGCGCAGCCGGCACGAGCTGGCCGTGCTCGCACATCGCACCGATCAGCACCTCTGACACACCGCCCGGTGCGCGGCAGAGGTCAGCGGGGGAGCAGGAGCAGACCGTGCTCGGCCTCGATGAGCCCGTCGGTCACCAGCGAGTCGATCGCCCGGTCGCGCTGCGCCGCATCGGGCCAGTCGGCCAGCACCGCCTCGGCCGGCAGCCGATGGTCCTCGGCGTGGCGCAGGGCGCGCAGGACGCCGCCGCGCGCCTGGCGGTCAGAGCCCTCGTACGCCGCCTGTCGCCGGCGCCGGTCCTCGCCGGCGGGGAATCCGGCCGCACGCCATGCGCAGGAGCCGGCGAGCGGGCAGCGCGCGCAGTCCGCAGACCGTGCGGTGCACACCGTGGCCCCGAGCTCCATGGTCGCCGCGTTCACGATCGCGGCATCGGCGGGATCGGCGGGCAGCAGTGCGCGCATGTCGTCGAGATCTCGACGGGACGGCGGATCCGGCTGGGGACGGCCGTGAACGGCCCGGGCGATCACCCGCCGGGTGTTCGTGTCGACGACGGGATGGTGCTCGCCGAATGCGAACACCGCCACCGCGCGGGCCGTGTAGTCGCCGATCCCCGGTAGCGCCAGCAGCGCGTGCACGTCACGCGGAGTGATGCCGCCGTGCTCGTCGCGGATCGCGATCGCGGCCCGGTGCAGCCAGAGCGCGCGCCGTGGGTAGCCGAGGTTCGCCCACTGCTGCAGCACCTCCGCGCCCGAAGCCGCGGCGAGCGAGGCCGGATCCGGCCAGCGCTCGAGCCAGGCCTCCAGATGCGGGATCACCCGGTTCACGGGCGTCTGCTGCAGCATGAACTCGCTCACCAGCACGCCCCAGGCGCCGTAGGCGGCGAGGTATTCGGCGCGCCGCCAGGGCAGGTCCCGTGCATTCTCGCGATACCACGCGATCAGGGCGGGCGCGATCGGCGCAGCGGCGGGGAAGTCGGGCACGGGAGTCCACGCTACCGCCCGCTGACCGGGCTGGCCGGTCCGATCGTCGTGCTCCCGTCGCTGCGGTTCATCCGGGGGTTCCGAGTCCGGCTCGGCGGGCGCGGGCGACGGCTTCGGCGCGGGTCGCGCTGTGAAGTTTGGCGAGCACGATCGACACGTGGTTGCGCACGGTCTTCTCGGAGAGGAACAGCCGGCGCGCGATCGTGGCGTTGTCGGACCCATCGGCGATGAGGGTGAGCACGTCGAACTCCCGGCCGGTCAGTTCGGGGAACGGCCGCGCCGGGGCGTTCGAGGGAATCTCGAAGAATGCCGCCATCCGTGCGGCGATTCCCTCCCCGACCACGAGATCGCCGGACGCGACCGACTGGATGGCACGCAGGATCGCCGCCTGATCGGCGCCCTTGACGAGATAGCCCCGAGCGCCGGCGCGCAGGGCATCGACGAGGGAGTCCCCGTCATCGTGCATGGAGAGCACCAGCACGCGCGCCTCTGGGGCACGCAGCGCCAGCTCAGCAGTCGCCTGTACACCGCCACCCGGCATTTCGAGATCCATGAGGACGACGTCGGCTCCCTGATCCAGAACCAGAGCGACACAGTCCTGGGCCGTCGCCGCCTCACCGACGACCTCGAGGGAGTCATCGACGGAGAGTGCAGCGCGCAGTCCATGCCGGAACACGGGATGGTCGTCGGCGATCACCACTCGCACGCTCATGACGCTCTCCCCGATGATCCGCCGAGGGGGAGCCGCGCACTCACGACGGTGCCTCCTCCAGAGCGTGGCAGAATCATGCACCTTCCACCGAGCTCCAGCGCCCGATCGCGCATGGAACCGAGCCCCACACCGACGGGATCGGTCGATGCGCTGATTCCCACCCCGTCGTCCGTCACGGTGATCATGAGCTCCCCGCGCTCGCCGTGCACGTCCACGTCGACGGTTGCGGCCTTCGCGTGACGCATCACGTTGGTGATCGCCTCGGAGACGATGCGGTAGGCGGCGGTCTCCACCAGGGCCGGCAGCGGCGGGATGTCCAATCGCGCGGTGATGCCGCCCTCGGCGCCGTGCTCCGTCAGCATCGCGAGCCTGCGGCGGATCGCGGTGTCCAAACCGACCTGGTCGAGCACCGGCGGATGCAATTGTGCGATGAGCGCCTTCACCTCCTGAAGCAACTCGTCCACCTCGGCGCGCAACCCGTCGAGAAGATCGGCTGCGTGGTCATCGGGGGCGTTGACGCGGGCTGCCCCTATTCCGAGCGAGATCCCGGCGAGTGCGGGGCCCAGCCCGTCGTGGAGGTCGCGGCGGATGCGCTGCCGTTCGCTGTCACGGGCGACCAGGACTGCGTCCCTCGACCGGCGCAACTCCCGGTTCAGGCGGACCAGGTCGGCCGCGGTGCCGGCCTGACGAGCGAGTTCGGTGAGCAGACGCTCATCAAGAGGATCAAGGAACCGGCGTGTTCCCGGCAGCCCGACCATGAGAGTGCCGACCTGTACCCCGGCGTGGACGAGAGGAAGCGAGACGGAATTCCCGGACAGGACGCCGGTGACGACGATCGGTTCGCTCTCTCCCTCAAGGATGATGGAGGCCGCAGGCAGCCTCAACGCCGAGGTCACGGTCTCGGTCACCGCGAGGAGCGCGTCATCGGGGGCGATCGCGGTCGCGAGCCGAGCGCCGAGCCGCTCCACAGCCTCGAACGGGTCGCGTCCGGCGCCGAACAGGATCCGATCGACCGTACCGCGCACCAGGCGCCGAACCGGGTCGAGCGCCAGGGCGACCACGATCGCGGCGATCACAGCACCGATCGTGACGCCGCTGATCCGCTCGGCGACCACTCCCGCGGTGAGGCCCACTGCAGCAGCCAGCACTCCGGCTACGGCGCTGGAGAGCAGCGAGCGATTCAGCATTCTGTCGCCGTCGTACAGCCCGCCGCGTATCATCGCCACTCCGAGCGCCACGCCGAACAGGGGCCAGCCGATGGCGGGAAATACCGCACTCACGCCGTCCAGCAACTGGCCGATGGTGCCCAGGGCGAAGGCGCTCAGGAGCCAGATCGCCTGTCCGCGCGCCCTTCCAGAAGTACGCACGGCGCGGATGATCGTCGCGATCACACCGAGAAGCGCCAGCGCCGCAGCGACAACGATGCATCCGTCGAAGATCGCCTCGAGCAGCGGCTGCCAGGACGGAGGCAGAGCGATCGGATTGTAGAAGGCGGGGAACTGTGCGCGCATCGGAGCATCGGAGCAGATACCGGTGATCGTTCCGATGCCGGTGACCAGCAATCCGACGCGAAACAGTGCTCTCCAGGCGCGGCCTGCCGTGTGGCCGTCGGGGAAGAGCGGAATCGTGAGGCAGAGCAAGATCAGCATGCCTGGCGCCCAGGCGTAGGCAGCGGCGAACGCGGCGAGGCCGGCAAGCGCGGAGGTCGGCGAGTGCGCGGCATACTGGGCCCCGACGGCGGAGAGGCACTGCAGAGGCCCTTGGGCGCAGAAGAGCCAGGCAAGCGCATTGCGCGAATTCGATCCGACGACGAAAGCCCCGATGACAGCGAGCGTCGCCCCCATCAGCACGGGTGTCACCG
Source organism: Actinomycetota bacterium (assembly GCA_018268455.1). Taxonomy (GTDB): domain Bacteria; phylum Actinomycetota; class Actinomycetes; order Actinomycetales; family Microbacteriaceae; genus Microbacterium. The sequence goes on from JAFDWM010000039.1 coordinate 8,746, forward strand.
CATGCTGCTCGATCAGATCGGCGAACGACTGGCCGTTCTCCGCTGCGAGCACGAACGACAGCAGTGCCGCGGTCACGGAGACCACGGCGATCAGCTGCGCGGCGGTCGAAGCAGGCGACCACGACGTGGGATGGCGCGAGACGACGGGGCCGGCGTGCGCCTCCGGCCTCGTCGCCGCGAAGCGGCTCATCGTGGCAGCGCGTCCTGAACGGAAGCGGTCACCGGGCTGCGAAGGATCGCGATCGCCATCCACACGAGTCCGATCGCCGCGAGGACGGTCGTCGGGAAAGGGATCGGGACGAGATCCACCAGTTGGAACGCAATGACGAACGCGACCGCCGTACGTGGCAGTGCGCGAGAGCGCCAGACGGCGATCATGAGCACGATGATACCGGCGAACGCCCCCGCGTAGAACATGATCTGGTAGGTGATGCCGGGAACGGACGGGGCCGCGTTCGAACCGAGCGCCCTGAACAGTCCGGATGCCGAGATCCGACCGCTGGTCATCATCTGATACATCGACAGCTCCACGCCGTTCAGCATGGCCTGGGCGGTCAGTCCGAACACCAAGGCGACGGCTCCGATGCACGCCAGCCGTGGGGAGGATCTCCGTGCCAGCAGATACCACGCGAGCACCGCCCCGCAGAGGAACGGCACCGCCAGTGCATCGCAGGTGAGACCGATTCCGGCCAGCGCTGGCGAATCCGCCAGAAAACGCAGGCGCGCGATGTCGTCGAGGCCGAATCCGATCAGGTCGGCCGCGAGCCAGAGCGCGCCGGCGAGAGCAAAGCAGAGCGCGGCGGCAATGCGCCCGGATGAGCTCCAGGTGCTCGCTGCGGAGTCCGGGATCGTTCGGGCGTGCGTCGTCGTGGACATCGGATCAGCTCCTTCTCTCGCCGCGACCATCGCGGTGACACCCACAGGATCGCGCTGCGACGGTCCCGGGCGGAGGGGGCCGGTGTCCCGATTCCGGCCGGGACTTCAGCGGTGGACGGTGGCGACCCGGGAGCGCGCCTCTCGGTCGAGCGGCGAAGGCATCAACGCCGAGCCGATAGCCTTGCAGAATGGTCTCGCCCGGCATTCTGCTCGTTGACAAACCCGGCGGGATGACGAGCCACGACGTCGTCGCGCGTACCCGTCGGGTGTTCGGTACCCGCAAGGTCGGGCATGCGGGAACGCTCGACCCGATGGCCACCGGCCTGCTCGTGGTCGGCATCGAGGCGGCCACCCGCCTGCTCACCTTCGTGGTCGGCGCGGACAAGACCTACGCCGCGACGATCCGGCTCGGTCAGGCCACCACCACCGACGATGCCGAGGGTGAGATCGTGTCGGCGGCGTCCGGCCAGGCCCTTGCGGCGGTGACGTCCGACGCGATCGCGGCCGGTGTCGCCGCGCTCACCGGGCCGATCTCCCAGATTCCGAGCACCGTCTCGGCGATCAAGGTCGACGGCAGACGGGCCTACGACCGGGTGCGCGCAGGGGAGGAGGTGGTGCTCGCGGCCCGCGATGTCATCGTGTCGCGCTTCGAGATCCTCGACGACCGCACCGGCGACGGAGTGCGCGACCTGGACGTGGTCGTGGACTGCTCCTCCGGCACCTATATCCGCGCGCTCGCCCGCGACCTGGGGGCGGCTCTCGGCGTCGGCGGGCACCTCACCGCGCTGCGGCGCACTCGCGTCGGTCCGTTCGATGTGGCCGAGGCGGTGTCTCTGGAGAGTCTCGCCGAAGCGGATCCGCTCGGCTCCGCCGTCGCCGCCTCCCGGATCCTGCCGGTGCTGGAGGTCAGTGGCCAGGAGGCCATCGATCTGCGTCACGGCAAGCGCCTGTCCGGCCAGCGTGGGCGGCTGGACGGCCCGAGGGCCGCCGCGATCGATCCGGACGGCGTGCTGGTGGGCATCGTGGAGCCCCGCGGCGATGACCTGAAGAGCGCGATGAACATGCCGGAGGCACTGTCATGATCCTGTGGTTCACGATCGTCCAGCTGGCGGTGGCGGTCTCGGCGGGCCTCTTCTGCCTCATCCTCGGCTTCGCCGGCAGGCGGCCCAGCGACTGGTCGGTGGGAGCCCTCGCCCTCGTCGAGCTGCTGCTGATCGTGCAGGTGGTGATGGCGATCGTCTCGCCGTTCGTCGGCAACCCGGCGCTCGGGGATCCGCTCGAGTACGGCGTGTACCTCGTCGCCGCGGTGCTGCTGCCGATCGGCGGCGCACTCTGGGCGCTGCTCGAGAGATCCCGCTGGAGCACGGTGATCATGGGCGTGGTGGCGCTGTCGCTCGCCGTCATGATCTGGCGGATGCAGGTGATCTGGATGACGCCGGTCGGGCTGTGACGCGCCGCCGCGTCCTGCATGTTTCGTAGAATGGACACCGCCATGAGCACCGCCCGTCCTCCGCTCCCGTCCGCCTCGTCGCCGCAGGCAGCGTCCGACGAACCGCCGCGCCCTCGCATGCGCGGGATCGGCCGCGTGCTCGTGATCGTGTACGCGGTGATGGCGCTCGGCGCGAGCGGCCGTTCGTTCGTGCAGATCGCACGCGAGTTCGACCGGGCGCCGCTCGCGTACTCCCTGTCCGCTGCGGCGGCCGTCGTCTACATCGTCGCCACTCTCGCGCTCATCCTGGCAGGGCGCCCCGGCTGGTACCGCGTGGCCTGGGTCGCGATCGTGTTCGAACTCGTCGGGGTGCTGGTCATCGGCACCCTCAGCCTCACCCATCCCGCGCTCTTCCAGCATCCGACCGTGTGGTCGATGTTCGGCATCGGCTACGTGTTCATCCCGCTGGTGCTGCCGATGTTCGGGCTCTGGTGGCTCGTCACGCACCGCCCGGCCGTGACGCCGAACGGATCCGTCGCATGATCGTCTTCCGCGACCCTGCCGAGATCCCCGCGGACTTCGGCCGCACGGTCGCCGCCGTCGGCAAGTTCGACGGTGTGCACGCGGGGCATCGTGCGGTGTTCGAGCGTGCCAGGCAGGACGCGCAGCGGATCGGGGCGAAGACCGTCGCCGTCACCTTCGACCGCAATCCGCTCAGCGTGCTGCGCCCGGATCTCTGCCCGGACGATCTCGTCTCGGTGGAGCGCAAGATCGCGCTGCTCGCCGAAAGCGGCCTGGACGCGGTGCTGGTGCTCACCTTCGACGAGCAGCTGGCCGCACGCACCGCCGACGACTTCGCCCTGAGCATCCTCGTCGACGCGCTGCATGTCGCGGTGGTGCTCGTCGGACGGGACTTCCGGTTCGGCCGCGGCGGCAGCGGAACTCCCGCGCTGCTGCGCGAGATCGGCGCCACGCGCGACTTCACGGTCGACGTGATCGAGGACGTCTTCCTCGACGGCACCGATCGACGGGTCTCCTCCTCCTGGGTGCGGGAGCTGCTGGCAGCGGGCGACGTCACGCTCGCCGGAGCCGTGCTGGGTCGTCCTGTCTCGGTGCGCGGCGAAGTCGTGCACGGTCTCAAGCGGGGCAGGGAGCTCGGCTTCCCGACCGCGAACCTGCCCACCCGGCTCGACGACCTGGTGCCGGCCGACGGCATCTACGCGGGGCGCCTGGTGGATCACACGACCGGATCCGCTCATCCCGCCGCGATCTCCGTCGGCACCAATCCGACCTTCGACGACGTGCCGGAGCGGCAGGTCGAGGCGCACGTGATCGACCGGGGCGACATCGACCTGTACGGCCACGACGTCACGGTCGAGTTCGCACATCGGCTGCGCGGGATGACCGCGTTCGACAGCCTGGAAGCGCTCATCGCGGGCATCGCCTCCGATGTCGCCCAGGCCAGGATCCTGCTCGGCGTGCCGGCACCGGATCCGCGTTGACGCGCCGGGCGGGTGAGCGGATCAGCGCCGTTGTGGCGTAAACTGTCCGGCGAACCCGTCGTACTCGGCGTGCGCGATGCACGCCTGCGGGTTTCTCGTCCGTCCGGGTCGAGATGCCGATCGGCAGCCGGCCGTCCGCGGACACCGCATCGCCCGGATCCGTCATCCGGACGATGAAGGACCTTTCGTCGCCGTCGTCGCACGACGGCATCCACGCTCAGGAGGAGCATGCCGACCACGGCAACCGCCACCCGGCGGAAGAAGACGTCGCGTCGTGATGAAGACGCACCGCTGATCCCGATCCTCGCGCGCAAGGTGCGCGAGATCGAGGCGAAGGCGCAGCACGGCAAGCTGGGGCCGACCAATCGCGTCAAGTTCCAGGTGATCGCCTTCCTGGTGCGCGAGGAGCGCGCGCGTGTGAGATCCGACTCCGACATCGCCGACGGGGCCCGCGCCGAGCTGCTCAAGCGCCTGGACGGCGTGGCCACGATCCTCGCCAAGACCGCCGCGCGCGACACGTCGCTCATCCAGCTGCTCGAGGCCGATCAGGCCACGAGCCCCGTCGCCAAGCGGATGCGGCGGGACTGGCTGCTGGAGTCGGGCGCCGAGCTCGCCCCCGAGGAGCTGGTGATCGCCGACGTCGCCCGTGTGCCGCAGGCGCAGGTCGTCCCGGCCGCGCTCGCCGAACGTCAGGTGACCCCTCCGTCGGTGGAGTCGCGGATGCTCGCGAATCCGTTCCTCGCGCCCGACCTGACCCCGCGTGCGGCGTCGACACCGCGCCGTCGCCTGGACGGCTGGGAGCTGATGGGCCCGCTGTACAAGGCGTTCGAGTCGGGAGCCGGCGGATCCGTCGCCTCCATGGAGCTGCCGCCGCTGCCGGAGTACGACCATCTCTCGCCGAAGGGGCTGGAGGTGATGGTGCACCAGTCGCGGTTCCTCGAGTCCGTGCGTGCGGGGCACCGCTCCTTCCTGCTGGCCGACGAGCCGGGTCTGGGCAAGACCGCGCAGTCCGTGCTCGCCGCCTCCGTCGCGCGCGCGTATCCGCTGCTCGTGGTCGTGCCGAACGTCGTGAAGATGAACTGGGCCCGCGAGGTCGAGCGGTGGACGCCGCAGCGCCGCGCTGCCGTCATCCAGGGCGACGGGCAGGATGTCGACGCCTTCGCCGACATCTTCATCGTGAACTACGAGATCCTCGACCGGCACCTGTCCTGGCTGGGCGAGATCGGCCTGCGCGGCATGGTGGTGGATGAGGCGCATTTCATCAAGAACCTGTCCTCGCAGCGCTCGCAGAACGTGCTGGCGCTCGCGTCTCGGGTCCGTGAGCAGACGCCGGGCGGCGCACCGCTGCTGATGGCGCTGACCGGAACGCCGCTGATCAACGACGTCGAGGACTTCGACGCGATCTGGCGCTTCCTCGGCTGGACCAACGGCGAGCGCCCCTCGCCGCAGCTGGCGGACAAGCTCGACGCGACGGGGCTCACGCCCGCCGACAAGTCGTTCTACGGCGAAGCGCGTGACGCCGTCATCTCGATGGGCATCGTGCGACGCAAGAAGAAGGATGTCGCGGCCGACCTCCCCGACAAGCTCATCGCCGACCTGCCGGTGCAGCTCGACGACGAGTTCGGGCGGGGGATCCGGGCGGCGGAGGCCGAGCTGGGCGCGCGCATGGCCGCCAAGTACCGCCGCATCATCGAGGCCCGCGGCGACCGCGGCCTCGCCAAGGGCGAGATCGATGACGACATCGTGCGCCTGGTCGCGCACGGCGAACTCGAGGAGTCCAAGGCGGCGGGCGCCGGAGGAGACAACGTCTTCACGATGGTGCGCAAGATCGGTCAGGCCAAGGCGCTGCTCGCCGCGGACTACGCCGCACAGCTGCAGCGCTCGGTCGGCAAGGTCGTGTTCTTCGCCAAGCACGTCGATGTGATGGACCAAGCCGAGGCGCATTTTGCGGCGGCCGGTATCCGCTCCGTATCCATCCGCGGTGACCAGTCCACGCCGGCACGGCAGCAGGCGATCGACGACTTCAACGGCGATGCCGAGGTCGGCATCGCCGTCTGCTCGCTGACCGCGGCCGGCGTCGGGGTGAACCTGCAGGCCGCCTCGAACGTCGTGCTCGCAGAGCTCAGCTGGACCGCCGCCGAGCAGACCCAGGCGATCGATCGCGTGCACCGCATCGGCCAGGACGAGCCCGTCACCGCATGGCGGATCATCGCCGCGCACACGCTCGACACCAAGATCGCCGAGCTCATCGACCAGAAGCAGGGCCTTGCCGCCCGCGCGCTGGACGGGGAAGCGGTCGAGGAGGGTGCGGTCGAGTCGGTGCAGCTGGCCGCCCTCATGCACCTGCTGCGCGAGGCGCTCGGCGGGGAGTGACGACGGATCGCAAGATTCACCCTTCTTCGGGGTGATTCTCGCGATTTCCGTTCGTAGGGGAAGAAGAAGCCCGGATCTGCGGCCGATGACGTGTAAGAAACCGCGTTTTCGGCACGTGGAATGGCGAATCGACCCGGGCTGGCGCTAGGGTCGTTCCTGGCAACGGCGCCGAGCTCACATCCCCACACCCTTCCCGAGGTGACCATGAAGATCGGCATCCTGACCAGCGGCGGCGACTGCCCCGGCCTGAACGCGGTCATCCGCGGAATCGTGCTCAAGGGCACCACGACGTACGACCTGGAGTTCGTCGGCATCCGCGACGGCTGGCGCGGCGTCGTCGACGGCGACTTCTTCCCGCTCACCCGGCACGAGGTCAAGGGCCTGTCGAAGGTGGGCGGCACGATCCTCGGCACGAGCCGCACCAACCCGTACGAGGGCCCGCGCGGCGGGGCCGAGAACATCGCGAAGACCCTCGCCAAGCACGGCATCGAAGGCATCGTCGCGATCGGCGGCGAAGGCACGCTGGCCGCGGCCGACCGGCTGGCGAAGGACGGCATCAACGTGCTGGGCGTGCCGAAGACCATCGACAACGACCTGCGCGCGACCGACTACTCGTTCGGCTTCGACACGGCGGTGAACATCGCCACCGAGGCGATGGACCGGCTGCGCACCACCGGCGACTCCCACCAGCGCTGCATGGTCGCGGAGGTCATGGGCCGCCACGTCGGCTGGATCGCCCTGCATGCGGGCATGGCCGCCGGTGCGCATGCGATCTGCATCCCGGAGGTGCCGATGTCGATCGAGGAGGTCTGCGACCTGGTGACGCGTGCGAACGACCGTGGGCGTGCGCCGCTCGTCGTCGTGTCGGAGGGCTTCAAGCTGAAGGGCATGGATCAGGCGTTCAGCGACAAGGGACTGGACGCGTTCAACCGCCCGCGCCTGGGCGGCATCAGCGAGATCCTGGCTCCGGAGATCGAGAAGCGCACCGGCATCGAGACCCGCTCGACCGTGCTGGGGCACATCCAGCGCGGTGGATCCCCGTCCGCCTTCGACCGCGTGCTCGCCACGCGGCTCGGGCTGCACGCCTCCGATGCGCTCGTCGAGGGCGCCTGGGGGCAGATGGTGGCGATGCGCGGCACCGAGATCGTGCGCGTCCCGTTCGCGGAGGCCCTCGGCGAGCTCAACACGGTCCCGCTGCACCGCTACGAGGAGGCCGCGGCGCTTTTCGGGTGATCGCGGATCCGCGTTCTCAGACCTCGGCGACGCCGAGTCGGTCCAGGATCCAGGCCAGCTCGAACGCGCGCTCGCGCCAGGAGTTGTAGCGACCGCTGACGCCGCCGTGACCTGCGACCATCTCGCACTTGAGCAGGACGTCGTCCGATCCGGCGTCGCGCAGCCGCGCCACCCACTTGGCGGGCTCCACGTACAGCACGCGCGTGTCGTTGAGTGAGGTCACCGCGAGGATCGACGGATAGGGCACGCCGTCGCGCACGTTCTCGTACGGCGTGTACGACTTCATGTACGCGTAGACGTCGGCGTCGTGCAGCGGGTCGCCCCACTCGTCCCATTCGATCACGGTGAGCGGCAGAGACGGATCCAGGATCGTCGTGAGCGCGTCGACGAAGGGAACCGAGGCGAGGATCCCGCGGAAGAGCTCCGGGGCGAGGTTCGCCACGGCCCCCATCAGCAGACCGCCGGCGCTGCCGCCCTCGGCCACCAGCCGTGCGGGCTCGGTCACGCCGGAGGAGATGAGATGACGCGCGCACGCGACGAAGTCGGTGAAGGTGTTGACCTTGTGCCCGAGCTTGCCGTCCTCGTACCACTGCCGGCCCATCTCGCCGCCGCCGCGCACATGTGCGACGGCGAACACGACGCCGCGGTCGAGTGCGCTCAGGCGCATGACCGAGAAGCCGGGGTCGATCGAGTGCTCGTAGGAGCCGTAGCCGTACAGATGCACCGGGCGGGGCGTGGCGCCCGGCTCGCCGAACGAGCGCTTCCACACCAGCGAGACGGGGATCCGGGTGCCGTCGTCCGCCGTCGCCCACTCCCGGCGCTGGTCGTAGTCGGCCGGGTCGTAGCCTCCGAGCACCGGCTGGCGCTTGCGCAGGTGCAGCGTGCGCGTGGCGAGCTCCAGGTCGAACACGGTCGAGGGGGTCACGAAGGAGCCGTACCCGAGGCGCAGGAACGGTGCCGCCCACTCCGGGTTGCCTCCGAAGCCGGCCGAGAACAGCGGCTCGTCGAAGCCGAGCTCGTCCAGCGCGCCGGTCGCCGGATCCATCAGTGCGATCCGCTCGAGCCCCTCGAACCGATAGGCGACCACCGTGACGTCGCGGAACGCGTCCACGTCCAGCAGGCGCCGCCCCGGCAGGTGCGGCAGCACCTCCGTGCGCGGCCCGGACGGATCGTCGGCGGCGACCGACACCAGCGCGAAGTCGAGCGCGTCCTCGTTGTGCAGGATCAGCAGCCGGTCCTCGCCGTCGACCACCGCGTGCTCGACCGAGTACTCGATGCCCTCACGGCGGGGCCAGACCACGCGCGGGCTCGCCGTGAGATCGGCCAGATCGAGCAGATGCTCCTCGCTGGTGATGCTGGAGCCGACACCGATCACCAGATAGCGGCGGCTGCGGGTGATCCCCGCGCCGAGCCAGAACCGCTCGTCGGGCTCGTGGAGCAGCTGCACGTCGTCGCCGACCGGCGTGCCGATCCGGTGCAGCCACAGGGTGTCCGGCCGCCACGAGTCATCGACGGTCGTGTAGATCACGGCCATGCCGTCGGGCGTGAAGAAGGCTCCGGACGTGCCGGGGATCTCGTCGTCGAGCGTCTCGCCCGTGACGAGGTCGCGCACCCGCACCGTGTAGCGCTCGTCGCCGTCGAAGTCGGTCGACCAGAGCAGCCGCGTCGCATCGTCGGAGACGTCGAAAGCGCCCATCGCGAAGAACTCGTGCCCCTCGGCCTCGACATTGCCGTCGAGCAGGATCTGCTCGCCGGCAACGGGGACGTCAGGATCCAGCACCGGCGGGGTCCAGTCGTCAGCGGATGCGACGGCGGCACGGCACTGCAGTCCGTACTGCTGCCCCTCGACGGTGCGGCCGTAGTACCACCAGTCGCCGCGGCGGGTCGGCACGGACAGATCCGACTCCTGCACGCGCCCCTTGATCTCCTGGAAAAGGGCCTCCCGCAGCGGCTCGAGGTGCGCGACGCGCGCATCGGTGTACGCGTTCTCCGCGTCCAGGTGCGCGATGACCTCGGGATCCTCCTTGGCGCGCAGCCAGTCATAGGGATCGTCGAAGACGTCGCCGTGATGGCTGCGCACGAGCGAGCGTCGGGCGGCACGCGGCGGGACGGCAGAGACCTCGGACGCGGGGGAGGAGGGGACGGAGCTCACCCGTCCACGCTAGCCGAGGTCGAGTTGACCCGGGTCGGGGCGGGTGGGAGGATGCAAGCGCGCCGTTAACGGATCGCACACACCCGGTGAACTCTTCGTTCGTCACGCCCGCCCCTTCCCGAAAGCGAACGGTGGAAACCGCAGTCCTCATCGTCGTGCTCGTCATCGCACTTGCACTCTTCTTCGATTTCACCAACGGCTTCCACGACACCGCGAATGCGATGGCGACGCCGATCGCGACCGGCGCGCTCAAGCCGAAGACCGCGGTGCTGCTGGCGGCGAGCCTCAATCTGGTCGGCGCGTTCCTGTCGACCGAGGTCGCGGCGACGGTCTCCGGCGGGATCGTGCAGGAGGATCCGTCGACGGCGCACATCTTCCCGTCGCTCATCTTCGCCGGCCTCATCGGCGCGATCACCTGGAACATGCTCACCTGGCTGCTCGGCCTGCCGTCGAGTTCGTCGCACGCGCTGTTCGGCGGTCTCATCGGCGCCACCCTGGTCGGCGTGGGCATGAGCGGCATCAACTTCGGGATCGTGCTGTCCAAAGTCGTGCTGCCGGCTCTCATCGCGCCGCTCACCGCCGGGCTGATCGCATATCTGGCCACCAAGGCCGCGTACCTCATCACCCGTCGCTACGACGGCAAGCCCGACGGGCGCAGCGGCTTCCGGTGGGGCCAGATCTTCACCTCCTCGCTGGTGGCGCTCGCGCACGGCACGAATGACGCGCAGAAGACAATGGGCGTGATCACGCTCGCGCTCATCTCGGTCGGCTGGCAGGCGCGCGGAGACCACGAGCCGCACATCTGGGTGATCGTGGCCTGTGCCTGCACCATCGCGCTGGGCACCTACCTCGGCGGATGGCGGATCATCCGCACCCTGGGTCGGGGACTCACCGACGTCAAGCCCGCTCAGGGCTTCGCCGCGGAGACGTCCACGGCCGCGACGATCCTCGCCTCGAGCGCGTTCGGCTTCGCGCTGTCCACCACCCAGGTCGCCAGCGGCTCGGTCATCGGATCCGGCCTCGGTCGCCGCGGATCGGTCGTGCGGTGGCGCACCGCGGGCCGCATCGCGCTGGGCTGGCTGCTCACCCTGCCCGCGGCGGCCATCGTCGGGGCGATCGCAGCGTTCATCGTGCGCATCGGCGGGGGCTGGGGTGTGCTCGTCGACGCGGTGATCGCGATCGCGCTCATCATCGGCATGTTCCTGCGCTCGCGGCGCAACGCCGTCACCGCCAACAACGCGTTCAGTGAGGTCGCCGATTCCGGACTCGCCGTCGACGTGTCGGAGGAGCCGCCGCTCACCCCTCGGCAAGCACGCGCGCAGCGTGCCCGCGAACGAGCGAAGGCGAAGGGGAACCGCTGATGGAGGTCGTGATCGACTGGACCGCGTTCGTCAAGGTCCTCGGCGCCGCGCTCTGCGGCACGGTCATCGTGGTCGGCTGCTACGCGCTCGGGCTGCGTCTGCTGGTGCGGGCGGGTCGCGCACCTGTGGTCTCGCCGGTGGAGTTCACCGACGCGATCACGGTGATCACCGAGAAGGAGGCCAGGCGCGCTGCGAAGGCGGCGGCCAAGGCCGC
>JAFDWM010000003.1 GCA_018268455.1 Actinomycetota bacterium
TCGCGACGCGCGTCGCGACGCGCCTCGGGAGCGGGCCACGCTTCTGCTGCGCGGTGGCGCGGCGATCGGCGCGTCCGAGTGGACCGGTCCCGACTCGACAAGGCCGCTGACCGAGGCAGGGCGCCTGACCGCATCGACGCTCACCGCCCTCACCAGCGTGTACGAGGTGAACAGCGCCCTCTCGGCGACCACCGAGCGCAGCTGGTCGACCCTCGAGCCGCTCGCTCGGTCACGGCGGCTCGAGGTCGATGCGACGCCGATGCTCGATGAAGGGCTGCCGGAGCAGAACCTCGCCGTCGTCGACGCGGTCCGCGGGCTGGGCGCAGCGGTCTGCATGCACGAGTCCAGCGTGCGGGACGTGATCTCCGCGCTGCAGCAGCGCGACGGCCTTCGCGTCACCTCGCCCCTGCGGGTGCGGCGCGGCTCGGTCTGGGTGCTCACCGGCGACGAGCGCGCCTATCGCAGCGCCCTGTACCTGCCGCTGCCCGACGCCGACCTGCTCGGCGCCGATCGCGCCACGACGCTGGCGACCAGCAGCGCGTCCTGATCGCCGCGCCACCGGAACCTGCGCCGCCCTCGACGTGCGGCTGATCTGACTGGATCCGGTCGCGGCGAACCCGTCAAAACCCGCGAAACGCCGCCGATAGACTGGATCCCATGTCCAAGGTCCTCCAGTCCCTGCCCGTCGGCGAGCGCGTCGGCATCGCCTTCTCGGGAGGGCTCGACACCTCCGTGGCCGTCGCGTGGATGCGCGACAAGGGCGCGGTGCCCTACACGTACACCGGCGACCTGGGCCAGCCCGACGAGGACGACATCGCGTCGATCCCCGGGCGCGCACTCGAGTACGGCGCCGAGGACTCGCGCCTCATCGACTGCAAGACCGCGCTCGTCGAGGAGGGCTTCGTCGCCCTGTCCTGCGGCGCGTTCCACATCCGCTCCGGCGGCAAGACCTACTTCAACACCACGCCGATCGGCCGCGCCGTCACGGGCACGCTGCTCGTGCGCGCCATGAAGGAGGACGGCGTCGACATCTGGGGCGACGGATCCACCTACAAGGGCAACGACATCGAGCGGTTCTACCGCTATGGCCTGCTCGCCAACCCGCGCCTGCGCATCTACAAGCCCTGGCTCGACGCCGACTTCGTCACCGAGCTCGGCGGGCGACAGGAGATGAGCGAGTGGCTCGTCGCGCACGGCTTCCCCTACCGCGACTCCGCCGAGAAGGCCTACTCCACCGACGCCAACATCTGGGGCGCCACGCACGAGGCGAAGACTCTCGAGCACCTGGACGTCTCCCTCGAGACCGTCGACCCGATCATGGGCGTGAAGTACTGGGATCCGTCCGTCGCGATCGACACCGAGGACGTCACGGTCACCTTCGCCGGCGGACGCCCCGTCGCGCTCAACGGCGTCGAGTTCACGGATCCGGTGGAGCTCGTGTTCGAGGCGAACCGCATCGGCGGACGCCACGGCCTGGGCATGAGCGACCAGATCGAGAACCGCATCATCGAGGCCAAGTCGCGCGGCATCTACGAGGCCCCCGGCATGGCGCTGCTGTTCATCGCCTATGAGCGCCTCGTCAACGGCATCCTGAACGAGGACACCCTCGCGACCTACCACGAGCAGGGCCGTCGCCTCGGCCGCCTCATGTACGAGGGCCGCTGGCTCGAGCCGCAGTCGCTCATGCTGCGCGAGTCGATCCAGCGCTGGGTCGGATCCACGATCTCGGGCACCGTCACGATCCGCCTGCGCCGCGGCGATGACTGGACGATCCTCGACACCGTCTCCCCCAACCTGTCGTACGGCCCCGAGAAGCTGTCCATGGAGCGCGTCGGCGACGCCGCCTTCGGCCCGGTCGACCGGATCGGCCAGCTCACCATGCGCAACCTCGACATCGCCGATTCGCGCGCCCGCCTCGAGCAGTACGCGGGTCTGGGCCTGGTCGGCGGAGCGACGGGCGAGCTCGTCGGACGGGTGACCGCGGGCGAGTCGTCCGAGATCGCCGGTGCGGTGGAGGGCACGACTCTCGCCGAGACCGAGGAGGCCCTGGCCGACGCGGTCGACGCCGCCAGCGAGGGCGCCGCCTTCGACTCCGGCACCGACTGATTCCGGACCGGATCCGCCCCGCTCACCGCCCAGGCCACGCTCGCGCTGTCGAATCCTGAAGCCGGGCACGCTCGCGCTGTCGAATCCTGAAAGCGCTGCGGATAACATCGCAGCTTCTTCAGGTTTCGACCGCGCGAGCGTGAGCGACACCCGCCGCGAATCCGACCGCGACTGCGGCGACGAGCCGGGCACGTCCAGCTAACTTGCACACTCTTGTGCACGATAGAGGTACACTGGGGCGAGTGACCGAGACCACCGCCTCCCATCCGCCGCGCCGGCAGCGCCGTGACGCCGCCGAGAACCGCGCGGGCATCCTCGCCGCCGCTTCGCACACCCTGGCCGCGGATCCGCACGCCTCGGTCGACCAGATCGCCCGCGCCGCCGGCCTCAGCCGCCGCGCCCTGTACGGCCACTTCGACGACCGCAGCGCCCTCGTCAACGCGCTGATCGCCTCCGGGGCGCAGCGCTTCAACGCCATCGCCGCCGCCGTGCGCGACACCGACAGCCGCCTCGCCCTCGCCCGCCTCACCGCGGCGCTCTGGCGCGAGGCCGCACATGTGCAGGTCGCCGCCGCGATCGCCCTCGACGAGGCACACGTCGAAGCGACCGCCACCGCGCTCGCCCCGCTGCGGCGCACCCTCGCCGACATCGTGCGCCGAGGGCAGGACGCCGATGAGCTGCGGCAGGACATCGCCCCGCCGACGCTCGCCCGCATGATCGAGGAGACCGCGCGCATGGTCGTCGCGCGCACCGACGGATCCTCCCCGGCGGCGACCGACCTCGCCGTGCGCACCGTGCTGAGCATCGCCGGCCTTGCGTGGCGCGAGATCGACGCGCTGCTCGCCGCCCATCCCGACCTGGTCGCCGCCGATACGCTGTCCTCGGCCGAGGCCACGACCTCTGCCGGAGAGGTTCACGCATGAGGATCCGCGTGCACGAGGTGAGCAAGGGCAAGAAGGGGCACGCCCTGCCTGCGACATCGCTCGAGATCGAGAGCGGCCATGCGCGCTTCGTGCTTGCCGAGACCGAACTGCGCCCCACCGTGCTGGGTCTCATCGCCACCGGCCGGATGAAGCCCGACACCGGCGAGGTGACGATCGACGGCGCGAAGAACGCCCGCGAACTGCGCCGCCGGATGGCGCTCGTCGACGCCCCCGAGGTCAGCGACCCTCACCCCGGCGTCACCCTTGCCGCGGTGGTCGGCGAGGAGCTCATGTTCGCCGGGCTCCCGGCGACCCCGATCCACGCTCGGCGCTGGCTCGACGAGATCGGCTTCGCCGAGCTGGCCGGGCTGCCGATCGGCACGGTCAAGCCGTCGGTGCGGGTGCGCGTGATGGCCGAGCTCGCCGTGCTGCGCGACGACGTGGAGGGCTTCGTGCTGGTCTCCCCCGACCGCCACGGCGGACGCCCCGAGGGCTGGTGGCGCATCGCAAGCGAGTTCGCGGATCGCGGTTTCGCGGTGCTCGTGATCGTGGGCGGATCCGCCGCCGCGGTCATCGAGCGGCTGCCCGAGGCGCTCGAAACGGACTATCCCTCGAACGCGACGGTTCCGGTGCGGCCGTTGGCCGACGTCACCGGATCCACTGTGGTCGCCGACCCCGCGCAGACCGACCACGATCCGGATCCGGTGGTCGATGAGGAAGCGTCTGATCCGGATCCCTCTGCTGACCGCGTTTCGTCTCGGTCGGCTGCGCCGTCCTCGCTCAACGACCCCGAAGCGGGTGACGCCGATGACGGCGATGCCGAGCCGGTCCGCGCCCCCTCGACCGCACCTGATAGGCCCGCGACGCCAGGCGGCGACGAGCCCTCCCTCCCCGACACCCTCGAACACCCCACCGATCCCGAGAACGGAGCCGAGTGATGAAGATCCTCTCCATGATCGGCGCCGAACTGCGCCGGCTCACCGCGTCGCCGATGGCCGTGGTCGCGCTCATCGCGCTCATGGCCGTACCGGTGCTCTACGGCGGGCTGTACCTGTGGGCGAACCAGGATCCGTACGGCAAGTTCCCCGACGTCCCGGTCGGGCTCGTCGTCGAGGACACCGGCGCGACCGTCGACGGCACCACCACGAACTACGGCGAGAAGGTCGCCGACAACCTGCTGGAGGGCAAGGCGTTCGACTGGCGCCGGATGAGCGCCGACGAGGCGCGTGCCGCACTCACCGCGGGCGACGTCGACTTCACCGTGACGATCCCGAAGACGTTCTCCGAGGCACTGACCTCGGCCGCGGGTGAGAACCCGCACCAGGCCCGGATCGACCTCGAGACGAACGACGCCAACAACTATCTCGCGTCGTCGATCGGATCCTCCGCGGTCGAGCGGATCCGGCGCTCGGTGGCCGAGATGGTCGGCTCCGAGGCGGCAGACCGGCTGCTCACCGGCCTCAGCGATGTGCGCGGCAAGCTCGGCGAGGCTGCCGATGGCGCGGCACAGCTGCACGACGGTGCGACCACCGCCGTCTCCGGCAGCGGGCAGCTCGCCGACGGCACGACGCAGCTCGCCGACGGTGCCGCCCAGCTCGCGGGCGGTGCAAGCCAGCTCGCCTCCGGCACCGCGCAGATCGCGGACGGATCGCAGCAGCTCGCCGACGGCGCGGCCACGCTCGCGGACGGTGCGCGGCAGGTGAGCGACGGCAACCAGCAGATCGCCGGCTATGCGGACGAGGCCGGATCCGCCGTGCAGCAGGCGACCGACGCCCTGCCCCAGGCGCGCGCCGACATCGCGACCGCGCTGCAGAACCAGGGTCTCAGCCAGGGCGAGATCGACGCCGTGCTGGCGAAGCTGGATCCGCTCGCCGACCGGCTGCGCTCCGGCAACGACACCGTGCAGGGCGCGGTCGGCAAGATCGACCAGCTGGCTGCGGGCGCCGCCCAGGTCGCCGATGGCAGCGCGACCCTCGCCGACAAGTCTCAGCAGCTCGCCGACGGTGCCGCCACGGCCGCCGCGGGAGCGGCGACCCTGGATGCCGGCGCGGGAACCCTGAGCACGGGTGCGGCGAGCGCCCGTGACGGCGCGAAGGCGCTGCACGATGGCCTCGGCACGCTGGCGGGCGGCATCCAGACGCTGCACGACGGCCTCGAGGCGGGCGTGCAGGCGATCCCGGCGTCCACCCCCGACCTGCGCGAGAAGCAGGCGAAGACCATCGCGAACCCGGTCGACGTGTCCAGCGACAAGGTCGCCGCGGCGAAGGACTACGGCCAGGGCCTGGCGCCGTTCTTCGCGGCGCTGGCCGGATGGATCGGCATCTACGCGCTGTTCCTCATCATCAAGCCGATCTCGCGCCGCGCGGTGACGGCGCTGCACTCCCCGATCCGGATCACGCTGGCCGGCTGGCTGACGCCCGCCGCATTCGGCGCACTGCAGATGGTGGGCTTGCTCGCCGTGCTGTCGTTCGCGCTCGGGTTCACGTTCCAGGACGGCTGGGGCGCACTCGGGATCATGGTGTTCGCGAGTGCGACGTACGCGGCGATCATCCTCGCGCTCAATGTCTGGCTGGGCTCGGTCGGGCAGTTCATGGGCCTGGTGCTGATGGTGCTGCAGCTCGTGACCGCCGGCGGCACGTTCCCCTGGCAGACCCTGCCGGCGCCGCTGGCCGCCCTGCATCAGGTGCTGCCGATGGGCTACGTCGTCGACGCGATGCGTCAGCTCATGTACGGCGGACAGGCCGGCCGGGCGATGACGGATCTCGCGGTGCTGGGGATCTGGCTGGTCGGCGCACTCGTCCTCACCACGCTCGGCGTGGCGCGGATGACGCACAAGCGCACGCTGCGCGACCTGCAGCCGAGCCTCATCGGCTGAGGCGGGCAGGCGCGGGCCGGATCCCGCGCATCGCGGCGGCCCCGCTAGGATGCCAGCACGGCTCACCGGAGAGACCCGTTCCCTCTGACGGTGGGACTCCGTGCCATCCGAAGGAGCAGTCGATGTCGTCAGCCGAAGCCACCCCGGAACCGCGCCGTCGGGCGGGGCGGATCATCGGACGCGTCGCGTTCGGTGTGCTCGCCGCCGTCCTGCTCCTCGCCACGGCGGCCGCGCTGTTCCTGGTGTGGACGGTGCAGCGCTCGTTCCCGCAGACCTCCGGCGAACTCGCCGTCACGGGGCTGCAGCAGCGGGTCACGGTGCAGCGCGACGAGCGCGGGATCCCCACAGTCACCGCCGGCACCGCGCACGATCTGTTCTTCGCGCAGGGCTTCGTGCACGCGCAGGACCGGTTCTGGGAGATGGATTTCCGGCGGCACGTCACCAGCGGGCGCGTGGCCGAGCTGTTCGGCGCCTCGCAGGTCGGCACCGACAAGTTCCTGCGCACGCTGGGCTGGCACGCGATCGCCGAGAAGGAGGTCGCCGCGATGGACGCGACCACCCGCGGCTACTACGAGGCCTATGCCGACGGCGTGAACGCCTACCTCGCCGACCACCGGGGCGCCGATGCCTCGTTCGAATATGCCGTTGTCGGAATGAACAACTCCGGTTACGAGATCGAGAGGTGGACGCCCGCCGACTCGGTCGCGTGGCTCAAGGCGATGGCCTGGGATCTGCGCGGCAACGTCGAGGACGAGACGGCGCGGGCGCTGCTGGCGCCGACCGTCGACGCGGCGACCATGAACGAGATCTACCCCGCGTACCCGTTCTCCACGCACCCCGTCATCGTGCCGACGATCACCCCGATGGCGCCGGGCGGATCCGGAGACTCCGTCGCGGCCGACGTCCCGTTGCCGTCCTCGCGCCCGACTTCGGAGCCCGCGACCGACACGCCGGAGACCGGCCCCTCCGCGCCCGCGAGTCCGGCGGCGGCTCCGAAGCCAGGAGCCGAGACGGCGGCCGTGCGCTGGACGACCGCGCCCACCGTGCTCGACGCCGTGCGGGAGATGATCGGCACGCAGGGTGAGGGGATCGGATCCAATTCCTGGGTGGTCTCCGGATCCCTCACCGCAACCGGCAAGCCGCTGCTCGCGAACGACCCGCACCTCGGGGCGGCGCTGCCGTCGGTCTGGTACCAGATGCACCTGCGCTGCCGCACGGTGAGCGCCGACTGCCCGTTCGACGTGGCGGGCTTCTCGTTCTCCGGCCTGCCGAGCATCGTGATCGGGCACAACGCCGACATCGCCTGGGGGTTCACGAACCTCACCACCGACGTCACCGACCTGAACATCGAGAAGGTCGACGGCGACGCCTATTGGCGGGACGGCGTGCGCGTGCCGCTGCAGACGCGCACCGAGACCATCAAGGTCGCCGGCGCCGACGACATCACCCTGACCGTGCGCTCGACAGCGCACGGACCGATCGTCTCCGGTCTCGTCGACGACTTCACCGCACTGGCGAAGGCGCCCATCGTGGGCCGCGCCGACGCTGCGTCACCGGGGGGCGAACGGGGTGTCGCCCCCGATCCGGCCGCCGACGCGCTGCCCGGCCAGTACGCCGTGAGCCTGCGCTGGACCGCCCTCGACCCGGGCACCACCGCGAGCGCGATCTTCGCGATGAACACCGCGAAGGATTTCACCGACTTCCGCTACGCGGCATCCCTGTTCGACGTCCCCGCGCAGAACCTCATCTACGCGGACCAGAAGGGGAACATCGGCTACCAGACACCGGGCCGCCTGCCGATCCGCGGCGCCGGCAACGGCTACCTGCCCCAGCCCGGCTGGTCGAGCGAATACGACTGGACCGGATACATCCCGTTCGACGAGCTCCCCGTCTCGTACAACCCGGACCAGGGCTACATCGTCACCGCCAACAATGCGATCGTGCCCGACAGCTACCCCTACTTCCTCTCCCGGGACTGGGACTACGGCTATCGCGCCGCCCGGATCGTCGAACTCATCGAGAGCACCGCGAAGAAGCATCCGCTCACGGCGCAGGACATGCGCGATATCCAGTTCGACCAGCAGAGCTGGATCGGCAAGCAGCTCGCCGCGGCCGTGGTCGACCTGCCCGCGCTGAAGCAGGGCACCGGCGCGCGCGGCGCCGGGATCGTCTCCGCCGTCTCGTTGCTGCGGACGTGGGACGCGCAGGCCACCGCCGACTCCCCCGCGGCGGCGTATGCGAACGTGCTCTGGCAGAACCTGGCACTGAACATCTTCGCGAACCGCGAGCACCCACTGCCGTTGGACGATCAGGGCCGTCTGTTCACCGTCGTCGGCGCGATGCTGGAGAACCCGGACGATCCGCTGTGGACCAACCCGAAGATCGGCGTCGCCAGCCGCGAGGAGATGCTCGCGCTGTCGGCGGGGCAGGCGTACGACGAGCTCGCGAAGGCGCAGGGCGCGGATCCGACGCGGTGGCACTGGGGCGAGCTGCACGCGATCACGCTCACGCACCAGACACTCGGCAAGAGCGGCATCGCGCCGATCGAGTGGCTGTTCAACCGCGGCCCGTTCCCGATCGGCGGTGGATCCTCGCTCGTCGACGCCACCGGCTGGCCGCTGGGCGGTTCGTATGCGGCGACCACCGTGCCGTCGATGCGGATGGTGGTGGATCTCTCCGACTTCGACGCCTCGACGTGGAACCACCTCACCGGCGCGAGCGGTCACGCCTTCGGCCCGCACTACACCGATCAGACGGAGAACTGGTCGAAGGGGCTGCAGTCGCCGTGGCCGTTCTCGGCGAAGGCCGTCGACAGGGCCGCCGTGGACACCCTCGTGCTCGCGCCGAAGGGCTGAGCCCGCGGCACGCCTGCCGCCGACGCCGACGCCGAGGTGTCCGTGCGGCGGTGCCCGCGATCAAGGCTCCCAGGTGTGCACGGGATCGCCGGCGTGCATGCGCTCCAGATAGTCGGCGAGCATACCGTGCAGCGCCTCTGAGCGCGTCGCACCGGCGCGCTCGCGGGCGGCGACGTTCTCCCGCTGCCAGACCGCGCCGTTGCGCCCGGTCAGGCAACGCTGCTCGATGACGCCCAGATACCGGTCTCGCTCGGTCGGATCCACTCCGTACGCGTCGAGGCCCTCCGCCGCCGCGGGCAGCAGCCGACGCAGCACCAGCTCGCGCGGGCCGATCCAGCCCACTTCCGGCCAGTACAGGCGCGACTCGATGCCGTCCCGCGCGGCGGAGTGCAGATTCTCCTCGGCGGCATCGAAGGTCATCTGCGTCCACAGCGGACGGTCGGCGGCGGCGAGCGCCCGCACCAGGCCGTAGTAGAACGCGGCGTCGGCGAGCACGTCGACGATGCTGGGACCGGCCGGCAGCACCCGATTCTCCAGGCGCAGGTGGTAACCGCCGCCGGATCCGTCATAGATCGGACGGTTCCACCGGTACACCGTGCCGTTGTGCATGCGCAGCTCCGACAGCGCTGGCGCACCGCCGCGAGCGAGCACCTCGAACGGATCCTCGTCGCTGGTCACCGGCAGCAACGCGGGGAAGTACCGCGAGTTCTCCTCGAACAGGTCGAAGATCGACGTCACCCAGCGCTCCCCGAACCACACCCGCGGGCGCACGCGCTGGTTCTTCAGCTCGACCGAGCGGGTGTCGGTCGCCTGCTCGAACAGCGGGATGCGCGTCTCGTGCCAGAGCGCCTTCCCGGCGAAGAAGGGCGAGTTGGCGGCGAGCGCGACCTGCACGCCCGCGATCGCCTGCGCGGAGTTCCAGTACGCGGCGAACTCGGTCGGATCCACCTGCAGGTGCAGCTGAACCGATGTGCACGCGGCTTCGGGCAGGATCGTGTCGCAGACGATGTCGAGCGTCTCCCTGGCGCCGCCGTCGATGAGCGCCGGTCCGTCCAGGCGCAGTTCGATGTCCTCGCCGCGGGCGGCGAGGATCTGCTGACTGAGCAGGTCGTACCGCGGATCCGCCGACAGCCATTCCCCGGTGAAGTGATGCTCGTCGAGAGTCGGCAGCATGCCGATCATGGCGAGCCCGCAGCCGGTGCCGCGCGCCCTCTCGTCAGCCGCGTTCAGCGAGGTTCGCAGTGCCTGCTCCAGCTCGGTGACGCTGCTCCCGGCGAGCGGCCGGGGCTCGACGTTGATCTCGATGTTGAACTGGGCGAGCTCGGTCTGGAACGCCGGGTCGGCGATCGCGTCGAGCGCCGCCGCGTTCGCCATCGCCGGGTCGCAGGCCTCGTCGACCAGGTTGAGCTCGATCTCGAGGCCGAGCCGCGGCTCCGACACCTCGAACTGCCCGTCCGCGAGCATCACGGCGAGCGCATCCAGACAGCGTGCCGTCTTCTCGCGGAACCTGGTGCGGTCCTGCCGCGTGAAGACGCGTTCGTCGACGTGGTCTCCCATGGCGAGAAGCTACTCGACCCGGCGCTGCCGCGTCGAGAGCGGATCCGCGGCGAGGCGCCCGCCTGCCGACAGCCAGTCGCGCCGTCCTACGCTGGTCACGTGCAGCAGACGACGGTCGACGGGGTGCGGATCGCCTGGGCACGCACAGATCCTGCACCGCTCGGAGCGGACGGCGTGCCCGACCGCAGCGCACCGGCCGGCAATCGCCGAACCCTCGGGCGGGCGCTGATCACCACCCTGGCGGCCGAGCTCAACCCAGGTTCATCGGTGCGCATCGTGCAACGCTGCGCGGTCTGCGGCGGACCACACGGGCGCCCGCTGGTGACAGGCGCCGCGCTGATCGCGAGCGTCGCCTACGCGGATCCGTGGGTCGTCGTCGCGGTCACGCCAGAAACGCTGCATGCCGCGATCGGCATCGACGCGGAGCGCGACGGAGCTGTCCCAGATCTCACCGCTCTGTTCGGGCCCGCGGATCCGCCCGACCTGCAGGGATGGACGGCGATCGAGGCGGTGCTCAAGGCCGACGGGCGAGGGATCCTGGCGCCGCCGCAGAACGTCGAGGTCGACAGTTCACGGGGACGCCTGCGGGACGGGCCATGGTTCACGTTGCATCCGGTACATGACCTTCCCGGCATGATCGTGACGCTGGCGGTCAGCGTGCGGGCGTGAGACCCGCCGCCCACTCATCCACCGTGAGCACATCGGCCTGACGGGGGAAGACCTTCTCGAGCAGCACGCGGTGCACCTCCGGATCCTGATCCGCGCAGGCGTCCGAGAGCACGGTGAGTCCGAAGTCGTGATCGGCCGCGTGGCGAACCGTGCTGAGCACGACTCCGCTCGTCGAGACGCCGGCGAGCACGAGATCGGTCGCGTCGAGCCCGCGCAGCAGCACGTCGAGGTCGGAGGCGAACGCGCCGTACCGCCGCTTGACGACGACGGGCTCTCCGGGCAGCGGCGCGAGAGCGGCGACGATCTGCGTCGCGGCCGCGGTCTCGGTCATATGCGGGGCCGTGGGCGACTGCCTGATCGCGCCGAAGGCCTTGTTGCGCGCGGCCGCCTCGGGGAAGCCCTCGCGGAAGGCGACACGGACGAAGACGACGGGAATGCCGGCGGCTCGAGCGGCGGCGAGGGCGCGCTGCGCGTGCACGATCACGTCGGAGCCGCCCTCGGCATAGCGCCCGGCGATGCCGTTCTGGAAGTCCATGAGCAGAAGTGCGGTGGTCATCGCGGGCCCTTCCGAGTTCACAGCAGGGTTATTAGGCAGGTGCAACTGTGCAGTTTAGACTGTTGATATGCGCGAGAACGATCCCGCCGCTGATGCATCCGCTGTGAGCGCGCCGCAGACCGCGCTCGACCTGTGGGCTGTCGTCGCGCGGCTGCTCCGCCAGTTCCGCGAGGTCGGCGCCGATGAGACGATCACCCCGTCGCAGGCCTCGGCGCTGGCCCGGCTCGGCAAGGGCGGCGTCTCGACCGTGAGCGCCCTCGCGAGCGCTGAGCGGGTGCGCCCGCAGTCGATGGCCGCGACGGTCGAGGCGCTCGAGGCACGGGGGTTCGTCACCCGCACGCCGGATCCGGGTGACGGACGCCGCCAGATCATCGAGCTCACCGACTCGGGGCGGGCAAGAGTCGCCGGCCAGCGGGATGCGGCCGCGACCTGGCTCGAGCACGCGCTCACGACCCTCGACCCAGACGAGCTGCACACGATCTCCTCGGCCACCGCGCTGCTGGAGCGGATGCTGCCGTGACCCGGACGCTGCCCTGATGCCCGCGTTCGCCCCGCCGATCGGCGGCCCCGCCCCCGCGGGCCGCTTCGACCGGCGATTGCTCGCGCCGATGATGATCGGCGCGATCCTCAACCCGATCAACACGGCGATCATCGCCGTCGCGCTCACACCGATCGGCGTCGCGCTCGGGGCACCCGCCAGCGAGACGGTATGGCTGGTGTCGAGCCTGTACCTCGCCACCGCGATCGGGCAGCCGCTCGTGGGCCGCCTCGTCGACGTCTTCGGCGTGCGCTCGCTCTTCCTGCTGGGCGCCGTGCTCGTCGCAGCCGCCGGGGCGATCGGCTTGTTCGCTCCGGAGAACCGTGACAGCATCTGGTGGCTGGTCGCGGCACGGGTGATCCTGGGACTCGGCACGTGCGCCGGTTATCCCGCGGCGATGCACATGATCCGTGCGGAGGGCGACCGCACCGGTCTCGCCTCCCCCGCCGGCATCCTCACCCTGCTGTCGGTGACGACGCAGACCATCGCGGTGATCGCCCCGGCGCTCGGCGGCCTGCTCATCGGCGCCTGGGGCTGGCGGGCGACGTTCGCCGTGAACATCCCGCTCGGGGTCGCGTCGCTGCTGCTGGGCGCACTCTTCTTCCCGCGGCGCACGGGACTGGAGCCCGCGCCGGAGCACCGTCCGCGCATCGACGGCATCGGGATCCTGCTCTTCGCCATCGGGATGCTGGCGCTGCTGGTGTTCCTGCAGAACATCTCGCCGGCGCTGCTCTGGCTGCTTGCGGTCGCCCTGTTCGCGGGCGTCGCGTTCGTGTGGTGGGAGCGACGGATCCCGGATCCGTTCATCGACGTGCGCGTGCTCTCCGGCAATGTGCCGCTGCTGCTCAGCTACGTGCGCTCGCTGCTGACCGCGACGATCTCGTACACGTTCGTGTACGGCTTCACGCAGTGGCTGGAGGACGGCCGCGGCCTCACCCCGACGGTCGCCGGGCTCGTGCTGCTGCCAGTGTTCGCGGCGGGTGTCGCGGTCGCGCTCGCGTTCGGACGCCGGCCCGAGGTGGTCTGGAAGCTGCTGGTCGGATCCACCGCGCAGCTGATCGCCGGACTCCTTGTGCTGTTCATGACCGGATCCTCGCCGATCTGGTTCCTGGTGCTGGCGATGCTGGTGCTCGGGATCCCGCAGGGGCTGAACAACCTCGCGATCCAGAACGCGCTCTACTACCAGGCCGAGCCCGCGCGCATCGCCTCCTCGGCGGGCCTGCTGCGCACGTTCTTCTACCTCGGGGCGATCATCTCGGCCGTGATCTACGGCAACGTCTACGGCGCGAGGGCGACGACCGCCGGCCTGCACACCCTGGGCTGGGTCGTCGTCGGGATCGCCGTACTGTTCCTGCTCATCACCGTGTTCGACCGGTCGCTCGCGCGGATCGGGAGGGGGACGCACACGGCGGGCTGACCTGTGTCGCACGCTGTGACGAAGTGGCGATGGGCGCACGTGCTCCGGTAGACCTGAGCCGGAGGCATCCCATGTACACGTCGACGTTCATCTTCGAGGCGAAGCCCTACGATGCGGAGTTCCACCGGTTCAACGACGAGATCGCCGAGCGTGCGCGGGCGATCCCGGGGTTCCTCGGCGAGGAGGACTGGTACAACGCCGAAATCGGGCTGCACTCCGAGGTCTACTACTGGGAGACGCGCGAGGCCATGCAGCAGCTCATCGGGATGCCCGTGCACCGCGAGGCCAAGCGCCTTCATGAGCGCTGGATCGGCCCGTACCGGGTGGTGATCGGTGAGGTCCTCTCCACCTACGGGCAACCGGGACTCGGGCTCGCCCACGTCCCGGAGTGAGGCTGCCGGAAGCGGAGCGGTCGGGATCCTCCCGTCCCGGCGAAGTCACGGTGTCGCGCGCGGATTCACGTTCAGGGCCTGGGTGATCGGGGCCGGCTCGACGTCGGGGGCGTCCGACGACAGGGCCGGGAGGGGCGGCAGGGCGAGACCGTCGAGCCAGGCGTCGAAGAACGCCTCCAGACGCCGACCGGCGATCGAGGCCGCAAGCTCACGGAAGTCGGCCGTGGTCGCCGTGCCGCCCCCGAAGCGCCCCGTCCAGGCGCGGAGGATCCCGAAGAACGTGTCGTCGCCGACGGTGAGCCGCAGGGCGTGCAGCAGCAGGGCGCCGCGCTTGTAGACCCGGTCGTCGAACATGAGCTCCGGGCCGGGATCCGACAGCCGCAGGTCCTGCGGCTCGGCCGCGAGCGCCGCCCAGTGCCCGAGCGCCTTGGCGTGCGCGGAATGCGAGCCCTTCGCCTCCGACCAGATCCACTCGGCGTAGCAGGCGAAGCCCTCGTTCAGCCAGATCTCCCGCCAGCGGGCGACGCCGACGCTGTTGCCGAACCACTGGTGGGCGAGCTCGTGTGCGATGAGGCGCTCCAGGCTCCCCTTGCCGTCGATGTGGTTCGCGCCGAACACACCCATGCCTTGCGCCTCGAGCGGGATCTCCAGGTCGTCGGCCGTCACCACGAGGCGATACGACGGCAGCGGATAGGGGCCGAAGGCCTCCGCGAACACGGCCATCATGCGCGGCAGCGGAGCGAGATCCGCCTGTGCCCGGGCTGCCAGCGAGGCCGGGTGCAGCACCTGCCCCTCGACACCGGCGAGGTCCATGCCCCGAGCGACATATTTTCCGATCTGCACCGTCGCAAGGTAGGTGGGCGTGGGCGTCGAGCGCTCGAACACCCAGGTGGTGCGACCACCCTTCGTCGTCGTGGACACCGGTTCCGCAGCAGCGACCGTGTAGCCGGGGTCCGTCGTGACGGCGAGCCGATAGGTCGCCTTGTCGGAGGGGTGGTCGTTGCAGGGGAACCACGAGGGTGCGCCGACGGGCTGGGAGGCGACGATCGCGCCGTCCTCCAGCTCCTCCCAGCCGAGCGTGCCCCAGCGCGTGCGGCGCGGGCGCGGAGCCCCACCGTACGAGACGGTGAGCTCGAACGGATCCCCCGCCGCCAGCCCGCGGCCGAAGGCGACCTTGAGCTTGCGGTCGGTCTGGGTGAAGCCGATGCGGCCGCCCTTGCCCGCGCCTCCGCGCGGCGACTGCACCTTGGTCGCGCGGAGGCCGACGAGGTCCAGCGAGATCGACTTCGCCGCCTCGAGCATGCGCCCGCGCACGACCGCGACGCCGTCCAGCCGATTCGTGCCGAGGCGGTAGTCGATGCTCAGGTCGTAGTGCTCGACGCGGTAGCGGCGGTCGCCACTGTGCGGGGTGTAGTCGTCGGGGCTCACTGTTCCATGCTCACAGATCGCGGGCGTGCGCGCGGGGCGGACTCACTCCGCGTCCTGGTAGCTGCGCACCTTCACCGCACGCCACGGACCGATCGGGTTGCCGCTCCAGCGGCTGCCGACGGGCACGGTCTCCCCGCGCATGACGAGCGACGCGGGGCCGACTGTCGCATCGGATCCGATCGTCGCGGCGGGCAGGATCACGCTGTGCGGGCCGAGGGTGGCGCCCGCCTCGAGGGTGACCGTGTCGATGCTCATCACGCGGTCGTGGAAGAGGTGGGTCTGCACCACGCAGCCGCGGTTGACCGTGGCGCCGTCGCCGAGGGTGACGAGATCGGGCTCGGGCAGCCAGTAGCTGTCGGTCCAGACGCCCTTGCCGATCGTGGCGCCGAGTGAGCGCAGCCACACGGCGAGCGCGGGTGTGCCCGCCGCCGCGTTCGCGAACCACGGGGCGGCCATCATCTCGGTGAACGTGTCTGCCACCTCGGTGCGCCACACGAAGCTCGACCACAGCGGGTGCTCGCCCGGACGGATCGGGCCGACGAAGATCCATTTCGCCGCGGTCGCGAATCCCGCGGCGACGGCGCCGGCGACCAGCAGCACGAGCCCGGAGAGCACCACCGTCCACCCCAGGCCGAGGCTCGCGGCCAGCGCGGCGAGCGTGAGCAGCACCGCCAGTCCGAGCGCGCAGGTGAGGATCACGGGCACGATCCGGCACAGCTCCCACAGGCCCCGGGCGACCCGCAGCGCGGTGCGCGGGCGGTAGGTGCGCTCGAGATCCGACTCGTTCACGACCCGACGCAGACGTACCGGCGGCGAACCCAGCCAGGAGGAACCCGCCTTCGCCTTGTCGGGCGCGACCGAGAGCACCGCGACGAGGCCGTCCTTGGGCACCTTGTGCCCGGCGCCCGCCATGCCGGAGTTGCCGAGGAAGGCGCGTTTGCCGATGCGCGCCGCGGCGATCCGCATCCAGCCCCCGCCGAGCTCGTAGGACGCGACCATCGTGTCGTCGGCGAGGAAGGCGCCGTCATCGATCGTCGTCATCGACGGGATCAGCAGCACGGTGGAGATCTCCACCTCCTTGCCGACCTTCGCCCCGAGCAGACGCAGCCAGGTGGGGGTGAGCAGGCTCGCATAGAGCGGGAAGAGCAGGGTGCGGGCGGAGTCGAGCAGGCGCTCGGTGGTCCAGGCCTGCCAGGCGATCCGGCCGCGGACCGGATGGATGCCCTCCCGCAGCCCGATCGAGAGCAGGCGGGTCGCGGCCACGACGAGCCCGGCGAACACGAACCCGGTGAGCAGCACGGCCGGCACCAGCCACGCGGCGAGCGCCGGCAGCGCGGCCGCGAGCGAAGCGGCACCACGCGCGCCCTGCACGAGCAGCAGCGCACCCGCGGCGAACGCGAGCACCGGCAGCAGCCCGAGGCCCATGCTCGATGCGGCATATGCCCACAGCCAGCGCCGCGGGGTGGGCGGACGCTCGGGCGCGAGCGGGGCGGACTTGCCGCCCACGCGCACCGCGGGAGAGCCGGCCCAGCGCTGTCCGGCGCGCACCCGGCCGAACACGGCGGATCCGGGCGCGACCTCGGCGCCGCGGCCGATGCGGGTGCCGGGGGCGAGCGTGCTGCGCGCGCCCACCACCGCTCCCGCCCCGATGCGGATCCCGCCGATGCGCACCGTGTCGCCGTCGATCCAATAGCCGGAGAGGTCGACCTCAGGCTCGATCGCCGCGCCCCGGCCGATGTCGAGCATGCCGGTCACGGGCGGCAGCGTGTGCAGGTCGACGTCGGGGCCGATCTTCGCCCCGAGCGCCCTCGCGTAGTAGCTCACCCAGGGCGCGCCGGCGAAGCCGACCGGGTCGATCTGGTGACTCACCTGCTCGGCGAGCCACAGGCGCAGATGCACACCGCCGCCGCGCGGGTGGTCTCCGGCCCGCACGCCGACGAGCAGCAGCCGCGCGGCGCCGGCGGCGATCGCCATCCGCCCGAACGGGGTCGCGAACACCACGAGCCCGGCGATCAGCAGCCACAGCGGCGCGCTCGGCAGCCACTCGAACCCCGGCACCAGGTGCAGGAACGCGCTGCCGGTGAGCAGCCAGAGCAGCCAGCGGATCCCGCCGAGCACGAACAGCGGCACCCCGAGCAGAGTCTGGATCCACTGCATCCGCCGCGGCGTCGGACGCGAGGAGTGGAACTCAGCCGGCTCGTCGTCCTCGTCGCCGGCATCGGCCTCGACGGCGTCGGCCATGCGTCGCAGGCGCGGCAGGTCGTACACGTCGGCCATCGTGAAATCGGGCGCGCGGGACCGGATCCGGCTCACCAGCTGCGCGGCCGCGAGGGATCCGCCGCCGAGCTGGAAGAAGTCGGCGTCCTCGTCGAGCGGACGGGTGCCGAGCACCGCGAACCACTGCTCCGCGAGCCAGGCCGCGGTGCCGGTGAGGGTGGAGTCGTCGGCATCCGGATCCGTGAGCGGCCAGGGCAGCGCCGCCTTGTCTACCTTGCCCGAGGTGCGCACCGGCAGCTCGTCCATGACCGCGAGCAGCGGGATGAGCGGGGCCGGGAGCGTCTCGGCGAGCTCGGCACGCGCGGTCTGCCGCTCGAACCCCTCGGTCGGCACCACGTAGCCGACGAGCAGGGGGATCCCGCCCTCGCTGCGCTGCACGACGACGGTCGCCGCCGTGACGGCGGTGAGGTTCTGCAGCGCGGCCTCGACCTCACCGAGCTCGATCCGCCGGCCGCCGATCTTGACCTGGTCATCGGCGCGGCCCTGGAACACCAGCCCGGCCTGCTCATACCGCACGAGGTCCCCGGAGCGGTAGGCGCGGTCCCAGCCCAGCGACGGCATCGGCGCGTACTTCTCCGCGTCCTTCACCGGATCCAGATACCGTGCGAGGCCGACGCCGCCTATCACCAGCTCCCCGGCCTCGCCCTCTGCGACGCGGTTGCCCTCGGCGTCGACGACCGCGAGCTCCCAGCCGTCCAACGGCAGCCCGATCCGCACCGGCTCGCCGGCGCGCAGCGCCTCGCCGTCCATCTGCGCAGCGCACGCGACGACCGTCGCCTCGGTGGGTCCATAGGTGTTCCAGACCTCTCGGTCCTCCCCGACGAGCCGGGCGGCGAGCTCGGGCGGCAGCGCCTCGCCGCCGAAGATCAGCAGGCGCAGGTTCTCGATCGCGTCCTGCGGCCAGAGCGCCGCGAGCGTCGGCACCGTCGACACCGCGGTGATGCCGTGCCCAAGCAGCCACGGCCCGAGGTCTTCGCCGGAGCGCATCAGCGCGCGCGGTGCCGGCACGAGGCAGGCGCCGTAGCGCCACGCCAGCCACATCTCCTCGCAGGAGGCGTCGAACGCGACGGAGAGGCCGGCGAGCACACGGTCGCCGGGGCCGAGCGGCGCCTTCTGCAGGAACAGGTTCGCCTCGGCGTCGACGAACGCGGCGGCGGCGCGGTGGGTCACGGCGACGCCCTTGGGCACGCCGGTCGAGCCCGAGGTGAAGATGATCCACGCATCGTCCTCGGGGGCGGGGCGAGGCACGGCGGTGATCGCGACGGAGTTCGGGTGCGGATCCGCTCCCGCGAACAGCCCGGATCCGCGCACTCCCCCCACGACATTCGACGGACCCGCGTCGGGGCTCGGCACGAACACCCCGCCCGCGCCGATCACGCCGCGCACCCTCGCCTCGCCGAACACCAGATCCGCCCGCTCCTGCGGGTCGTCCGCATCCACCGGCACGTACGCCGCACCCGCCGCGAGGGTGCCGAGGATCGCGATGTAGAGCTCGCGATCGCCGGACGGCATGCGGATCCCGATCCGGTCGCCCCGCACGACGCCCTGCTCATGCAGGCGCGTGGCGGTGCGCCACACCTGGGCGAGCAGCTCGCCGTAGCTCAGGGCGCCCCGCGCGTCCTCGATCGCAGAGGCGTCCGGGGAGCGGCGCGCGGTGTCGACGAGGATGTCGATCAGCGTGCGCGGCGGGGCCGCGAGCGCGGCGCGGTCGAGGATGTCTTGCATCGGGTTCCGTTCGAACGGCTGCACACAGGGCGCGTGCGCGCTCAGGGTACCGCGGGCCGGGAAACAGCGGGTGAAGCGACCGCGCACCGCGCCTGCCGCCTGCGACCGTGCATCGTGGCGGATCGCTTGACACCCTCGATGTCTCCACTCAGACTGGCCTGATAAGCAAGCGCTCGCTTATCTCGAGAACGGATCCGACATGACCGACGCCGACGCCCTCCCGCACCGCTTCGAGGGACAGGTCGCGCTGGTCACCGGCGCGAGCCGCGGCATCGGGTTCGCGATCGCGCAGCGCCTGGTCGCCGAGGGCGCCCGCGTCTGCCTCACCGCGCGCAAGCCGAATCCGCTGGCCGAGGCGGTCGCCGCGCTTCCCGCCGGCCGCGCGATCGGCGTCGCCGGCGGCAGCGGCGACCCCGCGCATCGCGCCGAGACGCTCGACACGATCGCGCGCGAGTTCGGCGGCCTCGACGTGCTGGTGAACAACGCCGGGATGAATCCGGTCGCCTCCCCGCTCGTCGATCTCGACCTCGACATAGCCCGCAAGATCAACGAGATCAACCTGCTCGGCACGCTGGGCTGGATCCAGGGCGCGGTGCGCCACGAGGCCCTGCAGTTCGCCGCTCGCGGAGGACGCATCATCAACGTCGCCTCGGTCACCGGCTACACCCCGTCCGAGGGGATCGGGATGTACGGCGTCACCAAGGCCGCACTCATCCACCTCACCCGCACCCTGGCCGTGGAGCTCGGGCCCCGCATCCGCGTCAACGCCGTCGCGCCGGCCGTCGTGAAGACGCAGTTCGCCCGCGCCCTGTACGAGGGCAAGGAGGACGACGTGACCGCCGCCTACCCGCTCAAGCGGCTCGGCACCCCGGAGGACGTCGCCGGCGGCGTCGCCTACCTCGCCTCGGACGACGCCTCCTGGGTCACCGGGCAGACCGTGACGCTCGACGGCGGGCTTCTCTCGGCGGGTGGCGCCGCTTGAGCGCACTGCCCCGAGCTCAGCCGGCCGGCGGGGTGCGCTTCGAGTCGGCGAGTTCGTCGACGACGAGCGAGCGCTCGTCGATCGTGCGGTTGCGGTAGGCCTGGCGTCCGACCATGTGCGCCGACAGCGGAGCGGTGGCGAACTGCATCAGCACCACCGGCGCGACCAGCAGCAGACCCAGCAGGATCCCGATCACCGAGCGCTGCGACAGCGCGATCGCCAGGCAGATCAGCAGCAGCCCGAGCACCTGCGGCTTGGTCGCGGCATGCAGCCGGTTGGGCACGTCACGCAGCCGCAGCAGCCCGATCGCGGCGATGAGGCACAGCAGCGCGCCGATCAGCACGAGCACCCAGACGGTGACGTCGACGACGGCATCGGGGATCCGCCACTCGAACACGTTCATCGCTTCCCTCTCCCCTCTGGGCCCGGCACGGTCTCGTCGGCGCTCATGACGACGGCGTGTTGTCGCGGCGCGCGACGTAGCGCGCGACCGAGATGGATCCGAACACGCCCACCGCCGCGACGACGATCAGCACGGGCAGCGTGCGGGTGTGATGGTTGATGGCCATGTCGGCGCCGAGCACGCACATGACCTCGGTGAGCAGCACGTCGGCCGCGACGGCGCGGTCGAGGATCGACGGGCCGAGCACGATGCGGATCACCGCGAGCACCGCGGCGACCGCGAACACGATGAGCACGACCAGCAGCAGCGGATTCATCGCTCCCCCTCCCCCGGCGACCGATGCGATCGGCCGGATCCATCCGAGCGCCCCGATCCCGCGAACGCGGCTCCGGCGGAGGCGCCCGCACGCTGATCCGCGCGCAGGGCGGCAGCCTGCGCCGGCGACCCGAGCGCCCGCACGATCCGCCGCTCCCAGCGCAGCACGTCGGCGCGTTGCCGCTCCACGTCGCCGAGCGAGCGCACGCCGATCACGTGCAGATAGAGCGTGCGGCGATCGCGATCGGCCTCGACGACGAAGGATCCGGGGATCAGCGAGGCCGTGACCGCGACGTGCGTCATGACGAGGTCGTCGGCGTAGCGCAGCGGCACCGCGATGATCGCGGCGCCCGGTGCGCGGCGCGGATCCAGCACCTGCCAGGCCACGCTGAGCGAGCCGTGCACGACCGCGGCGAGGAACTGCACGACCAGCACCGCCGCCCACCACACGTTGATCCGCCCGGACAGCTCGATCGTCGGAAGCCGGAACACCCGCGTCACGAACAGCGCCGCGGCGACGCCGGTCACGAACGAGAGCGCCGTGAACTGGCCCCACAGCATCATCCACAGCACGATCAGCCAGAGCAGGAACGGCAGCTGCACGCCGATCTCGCGCCAGATGCTGCGCTTGGTGCCGGGGCTCATGACGACCCCTCGTCCTGGGTCAGCATGTCCAGATGCACCGGCTCGAGCAGGTGCGCGCCGATCCGGTCGCACAGCTCGTAGATGGGTCCGGCGAACACCGTCAGCGACAGGGTCACGGCGACCATGCCGCCGGTCGCGAACGTCATGATGGTCGGGATTCGACGGCGCTCCTGCTGCTCGTCGGCGGCGGGCGCGCTGCCGAGGTGCGCGATGCGCTCGGCGTCCTCCGGCGCGTCGCCCTCCTTCTCGCGCCAGAACGCGAGGTTCCAGGCGCGCATGAGCGCGTACAGCGTGAGCAGCGACGTGAGCACGCCGCCCGCGATGAGCACCCAGATGAGCGGCGTCGCCACCTGCGCCGCGGCCTGGAACAGGGCGAACTTGCCGATGAATCCGGAGAACGGCGGGAGTCCGCCGAGGTTGATCGCCGGCACGAAGTAGAGCACGGCGATCACCGGCGCCGCCTTCATGAGCCCGCGCACCTTCAGGATCGACGTGCTGCCGGCGCGGCGCTCCACGAGCCCGACCGCGAGGAACAGGGTGGTCTGCACGATGATGTGGTGCACGATGTAGTACACCGTGGCGCCGACGGCCGCCGGGGTCACGATCGCCAGCCCGAACACCATGTAGCCGACGTGACTGACCAGCGTGAACGACAGGATCCGCTTCAGCTCCGCCTGCGCGACCGCGCCCAGGATGCCGATGACCATCGTGGCGAGCGCCACGATCATCAGCAGCGTGTTGACGCTGGAGTCGTTGAAGAGCTGCGTCTCGGTGCGGATCAGCGCGTACACGCCCACCTTGGTGAGCAGGCCCGCGAACACCGCCGTCACCGGGGCCGGCGCGGTCGGATACGAGTCGGGCAGCCAGAACGACATCGGGAACACAGCCGCCTTGATCCCGAACGCGACCACGAGCATGAGGTGCAGCACGAGCTGCGTGCTGGGCGGGATCTCGGTGATCCGCTCGGCGATCTGGGCCATGTTCACGGTGCCGAGCGCCGCGTAGATGAGCGCGATCGCGACGAGGAACAGCACCGAAGACACCAGCGAGACGACGATGTAGACGGCACCCGTGCGGATCCGCGATTCGGTGCTGCCCAGCGTGATCAGCACGTACGACGCGACCAGCAGGATCTCGAAGCCGACGTAGAGGTTGAACAGGTCGCCGGCGATGAACGCGTTGAAGATGCCCGCCGCGAGGATCAGGTACGACGGGTTGAAGATCGAGATCGGGGTCTCCTCCGCCCCATCCGCGGCGCCCTGACCGACCGAGAACAAGAGCACCGCGACGAGCACGATGCTGGAGACCAGCACCAGCAGCGCGGCCAGCCGGTCGACGTAGAGCACGATGCCGAAGGGGGCCGGCCAGCCGCCGACCATCACGGCGATCGGCTTCGTGCGGTCGACCACCACGAGCAGCGTCGCGGCGATCACCGAGACCGATGCGAGGGTCGCCACCGAGACGATCACCTGCACCCGGTTGTTACGACCGAAGGCGAGGGTGACGGCGGCACCGAGCAGCGGCAGGGCGACCAGCAGCGGGACGAGGGCGTTCATCGCGGCTCCTCCCCCGTGCTCTCCCCCGTGCTGCGGCCGCCGTCCGTGTCGGTCTGGTCGGGTGCAGCCGGCACCGGCCGGTCCACGGGCGCGTCGTCGACGAGGCCGGCGAGATCCTTCGCATGCAGCACTCGGATCGGCGCGGTCGCGACGCCCACGAAGTCTGTCGTCGCGTCGTCGTCCTCGAGGTCGACCTCGTCATCCATGAGGTCTTCCTCGATCTCCGTGCGCTCGCGCAGCGCGATGTCGGCCTCGTCGTCCTCGACGGTGTCGGCCTGGCCGAGCTGCCACGAGCGGTAGATGAGGGCGAGCAGAAAGGCGCTCACCGCGAAGGTGATCACGATCGCGGTGAGCGTGAGCGCCTGCGGAAGCGGATCGCTCACCTCGCCCTCGGTGCCGTAGAACGGCGCGCGGCCGGGGCGGCCCATCACGATCAGCAGCAGCAGGTTGACTGCGTTGCCGAGCAGCAGGAACCCGATCAGCACCCGGGTGAGGCTGCGCTCGAGCATCGCGTACACGCCGCAGCCGAACAGCACCGCCATCACGATGATGAGCACGAGGGAGACGTCCATCAGATGTCCACCCCCCTGGCGCGCATCTCGATGGTCTGCCGGTCGACCTCGGCGCCGAGGCTGCGCAGCACGTCGAGCACGAGTCCGATCACGACGAGGTACACGCCGATGTCGAAGAAGGTCGAGGTCACGAACTCGAGATGCCCGAGCACCGGGACATCCGCCTCCCACACGGCGCTGCTGAGCGGGGGGAGCCCGAAGAACAGCGGAGCCACGGCCGCTCCGACGGCGAGGATGAGACCCGCTCCGAGCAGACGCCCGGCGTCGGTGGGCGATGCGGCACCGAGCTCCCAGCGGCCGCCCGCGATGTAGCGCATCACCAGCGCCATCCCGGCGACCAGTCCGCCGGCGAAGCCGCCGCCGGGGGCGTTGTGCCCGGCGAAGAGCAGGTAGATCGAGACGACCATGATCGTGTGGAACAGGATCCGCACGATCACCTCGAGCAGGATCGAGCGGTTCTCCGGCTTCACGTTGCCGCCGCCGACGAGCCAGGCGCGCGGCGCGGTGTCGCCCGCCGTCTGCACGCGCACACCCTCGGTGGTCTCCACGAGCGGGATCCGGCGGGCACGCCGCGGCGCCTCCGGAAGGGCCTTCGTGGCGCTGAGCCGGTCGGCCCGGTGCGTGACGAACACGAGCGAGGCCACGCCGGTTGCGGCCAGCACCAGCACCGACAGCTCGCCCATGGTGTCCCAGCCGCGCAGGTCGACGAGGGCCACGTTGACGACGTTCCTGCCGTGCCCGAGCTCGTAGGCGAGCTTCGGGAACGCCTCGGAGATGGGATCCTCGACCCGGGATCCGGTGGCGACGATCGCGACCGCCGCCATCATCGCCCCGGCGGCGACCCCGAGGATCGCGCGCGGCACGCGACCGACCGAGGCGTTGTGCTCCCCCATCCGCGACGGCAGCCGGCGCAGTACGAGTGCGAAGGTGACGAGCGTGACGGTCTCGACGAGGATCTGCGTGAGCGCGAGGTCGGGCGCCCCGCTGGTGCCGAACAGCACCACCATGCCGAGGCCGGTGACCGAGACCAGCACGACGCCGGTGTAGCGCTTGCGCGCCCGCACGGCGATGAGCCCGGCGAGGATCATGATCGGCGCGACGACGAGCTGGGTCGGGGTGTGCCAGGCGCTCAGCTGCGCGTGGGCGGGTCCGCCCAGGATGAGCGCGGTACCCTCGCTCGCGATCACGACGATGAAGATCGTGCCGACGTACACCGGCAGGGATCCGCGCTGGGTGAACGCGGTGGTCACCACGGAGAGGCGATCGATGCTGCGCATGACCAGGTAGTAGGCGTCCTGCGCGGTGAACCTCGCACGCCGTGCACGGCTGTCCCAGCCGAGGCGCCGGGTGAGCGGGAACAGCAGCAGCCCGAGTGCGATCGCGCCGACCGACAGGAACAGCGCGGGGGCGAACCCGTGCCACAGCGCCAGGTAGCCGGTCTCCAGGTCGACGCCGCCGTAGCCCGGCGCCTGGGCGTCGTCGGCGAAGCCCGCCAGCGCGACGCTCACGACCGGCGCGGCGAGGCCCAGGGCGACAGTGCCCGCGGCGAGCAGCACGGGTGAGACGAGGAAGCCGAAGGGCGGGCGCGGCCATTCCGTATCCGGCATGTATCCGCTCAGCGTCGCGTGCCGCGGATCCTTCTTCCGCCAGAACGCGCCCCAGAGGAACCGCGCCCCATATGCCGCAGTGAGAATGGATCCGAGGATCACGCCCCCGAGCGCGACGGCCCCCCAGAACGACCCGCGCAGTGACTCGTCGAAGAGCGCGGCGAGGGTGGACTCCTTGGCGGCGAAGCCGATCGTCGGGGGCACACCCATCATGGATCCGACCGCGAGGAAGCCGGCGGTCGCGAGCAGCGGCGCCTGGCGCCCGAGGCCCGAGATCTCCGCCACGTCTCGGGTGGAGAGCTGACGGTCGATGACGCCGACGATGAGGAACAGGGACGACTTGAACAGCGCGTGGCTGAGCACGAGCGCGAGGCCGGCGAGGATCGCGTCCGGCGTGCCGTAGCCGAGCACGATCGTGAAGAATCCGAGCTGGCTCACGGTGCCGAAGGCGAGGATGCGCTTGAGGTCGGTCTCGCGCAGCGCCTGCACGCCGCCGAGGATCATCGTGAGCACGCCCAGCGAGATCGTGATCGGCCGCCAGGGCCCGCTCAGCGCGAACACCGGGGCGAACCGGGCGATCAGGTAGATGCCGGCCTTCACCATGGCCGCGGC
The DNA here is from genome assembly GCA_018268455.1 of Actinomycetota bacterium. Classification (GTDB taxonomy): domain Bacteria; phylum Actinomycetota; class Actinomycetes; order Actinomycetales; family Microbacteriaceae; genus Microbacterium. The sequence goes on from JAFDWM010000003.1 coordinate 26,011, forward strand.
GTGCAGGTACGCGCTCACCGGCGTGGGCGCCGCCATCGCGCCGGGCAGCCAGAAGTGGAAGGGGAAGATCGCCGACTTGCTCAGCGCCCCGACCAGGATCAGCACGATCGCGGCGTCGATCACCGGCCCGGTGGGTGCGATCTCGAGGATCCGGGACATGCTCGATGTGCCCGCCGCGACGGCGAGGAAGACCACGCCGACGAACATCGCGAGGCCACCGAGCGTGGTCACCAGCAGCGCCTGCAGGGCCGCGCGTCGGCTCGCGCCGCGGCGGTGATAATGGCCGATCAGCAGGTAGGACAGGATGCTGGTGACCTCCCAGAACATCACCAGCAGCACGAGGTCGTCGGTGGTCACCAGCCCGTACATGGCCCCTGCGAAGGCGAGCAGCACGGCGGCGAACTGGCCGATCCCCTCTTTGGATCCGCGGAAGTACCACCGGCAGTACAGCAGCACGAGTGCGCCCACGCCGGTCACGATCAGCGCCAGCAGCCAGCTGAGCTCGTCGAGCCGGAAGCTCAGCGACAGCCCCAGCTGAGGGATCCACGGCATCGATTCGCGCGGCTCGAGGGCCGGGTCATCGGATCCGGCCAGCACTTGCGGTGTGAGCATCGCGGTGTAGACGAAGGCGGCGGCGGGCACGAGCGCGGCGACCGCGAACGCGCGCGCCCCGATCCACGCCACCAGCAGCGGGAGCAGCAGGGCGGTGAGGGCGAACAGGGCGAGGAGCGTCAGCAGGGGCGGTCTCCTCTGGCTCGTCGGTCTCTGCGGCTGAAGCAGGGCGACTCAGGCGGGCGGGTTCGGATCCAGTTTAGGTGCCGGGCGAGACGCCGATCGAGGCCGGCGCAGCTCAGATCTCCCGGATCCGCGGTGCGCGGGGCTCAGAGCGCGGCGTCTCAGAGCGCGGGGGCGGGTCCCGTGGTCGTGCCCTCGCGGAACGTGCACGAGAAGCGGATCGAGGCGGCCTGCTCGCCCGCGAGCAGCCGCGCCACCGCGTCACCCGCCGCACGGCCCTTCTCGACCGCGGGCTGCACGGCCGTGGTCAGCACGTGCTCGCCGAGCCCGTCCACCGCGATGCCGTCGAATCCGGCCACGCTGACGTCGTCGGGCACGCGCAGCCCCGCCTCCTCGGCGGCGCGGATGACGCCGGCCGCGAGCAGGTCGCTCTGGGCGATCACCGCCGTGGGCCTGGTCGCCGGATCCTCGAACAGCAGACGTCCGGCGATCAGCCCCTCGTCGATCAGGCTCCCGCCCGAGGACACCACCCTGGCCTGCGGGAACACGGCCAGCACGCTGTCCAGCCGCGCCCGCGTGACCGGTGTCGTGATCGCCGCGATGCGCTCCGGTGAGGCGACGCCGCGCACCCGTCGCAGGTCGAACGGCAGGGTGACCACGGCCACGCGCTCGTGCCCGAGCCCGCGCAGGTGCTGCGCGATCTGGGTGGCGGCTTCGGCGTTGTCCAGGTCGATGCGGGGAATGCCCTCGCCGGCGTCGCCCTCGATGACGACGACCGGCAGGCCGCGGGCCCGCACCGCCTGCAGCGCGTCCAGCATGCGGGCGCTGCAGCCGATCAGCACGGCGGCGTCGATGGGTGCGGTCGCGAGCGACGGCCCGGATCCGCCTGCCGCGTCGGTCGACGGATCGTCGCGCAGCAGCAGCACCCCGGTGCCGAGCTCGGCGAGGCCGTCGGTGAGGCCGTCCATGGTCGCGGTCTTCACGGGATCCAGGAACGCGGTGCGCAGGTGCTCCTCGAGGGCGACCGCGACGATGCCGCTACGGCCCCGGCGCAGCGATGCGGCCCGAGGATCGGGCCCCGTGTAGCCCAGCTCGGCGGCCGCGGCCTGCACCCGCTCCTTCGTCGCCGCGGCGACCGGAGCCTTGCCGCTGAACACCACGGATGCCGTCGACGGGCTCACGCCGGCGGCGCGTGCGACGTCGGCGATCGTGGCCCGGCGGCGAGCGCCCGGCAGCGGATCCGTGCTCATGCTCCGACAGTAACATCATCGGGAACACAGGGATCGAATCGATTCGATATGCTGTTGAGATGGACACAGCGCTCACCCGATCCCAGTTCGTGCGCTGGCGTATCGCGATCTTCGCGATCTTCCTCGCCAGCGGACTGTCCATCGCAACCTGGGCATCACGCGTCCCCGACATCAAGCTCACCCTGCACCTCGACAACGCGCAGATGGGCCTGATGCTGCTGGGCATGGGCATCGCCTCGATCATCGGCATCTCCACGAGCCCGGCGGTCATGGCCCGCACCGGCGCCCGCCTGGGCATGCTGCTGACGATGCTCTGCTTCGTGCTCGGCATCGTGCTGATCGGGTTCGGCACGAATGTGCTCGGCGCGCTCCCGGTCGTCGTCACGGGCCTCGCGCTGTTCGGGTTCGGCAACGGATCCCTCGACGTCATGATGAACGTCGAGGCGACCGCGATCGAGCAGCAGATGGGCCGCACGATCCTGCCGGTGTTCCACGCGTTCTTCAGCTTCGGCACCGTGATCGGCGCCGGCGTCGGCGCGTTCTTCGTGCACCTCGGCTGGGACGTCTCGACGCACATGTTCGTGATCGCCGCGCTGATCGCCGTGATGGCCGTCGTGTCGCGGCTCAACGTGCCGGAGCGTGAGGCGACGCTCGATCCGGAGCCGGGGGAGAAGCCGCACTGGCGCGAGCGCGTGCACGCCTCACTCGAGGCCTGGCGCGAGCCGCGCACCTACTTCCTCGGGATCGTGATGCTGGGCATGTCGTTCGCCGAGGGCGGGGCCAACGACTGGCTCGCGCTCGGCGTCGCGGAGGACCATCACGCCGGTGCGACCGCGGGGGCGGCCGCCCTGGCCACGTTCTCCGTCGCGATGACCGTGGTGCGACTGTTCGGCGGCCCGCTCGTCGACAGGTTCGGCCGCGTCGTCGTGCTGCGCGTGCTCGCGCTCACCGCCGCGGCGGGGATCCTGCTGTTCATCCTCGCCCCGAACACTCCGCTGGTCTTCGTCGGGGCGGCACTGTGGGGCATCGGCGCGTCGCTCGGCTTCCCGCTGGGCATGTCCGCGGCGGCCGACGATCCCGCGAAGGCCGCGGCACGCGTGAGCGCCGCGGCCACGATCGGGTACGTCGCGTTCCTCGGGGGCCCGCCGGTGCTCGGCTTCGTGAGCGACCACATCGGCCTGCTGAACACGCTGTACGTGCTCGTCGTGCTCGCCGCCCTGTCCGGCCTGTTCTCGAGCGCGGCCCGCCCGCTGCGCGAGGAGGAGAAGGTGTCCGCGGGCTAGGCTCTTCGGGTGCGTCTCGTCATCGCCCGCTGCGCCGTGGACTACACCGGCCGCCTCAACGCCCATCTGCCCCTCGCCACGCGTCTGCTCGTGCACAAGGGCGACGGGAGTCTGCTCGTGCACTCCGACGGCGGCAGCTACAAGCCGTTGAACTGGATGAGCCCGCCGTGCCGCCTCGAGCCGGAGGAACCGGGGGAGGAGGAGGCGTCGGCCGGCGTCGCCGAGGTCTGGCGGGTGACGCACCAGAAGACGGGCGACGCGCTGCGCGTGCAGATCTACGAGATCCTGCACGACTCCAATCACGACCTCGGCGTGGATCCGGGGCTGCAGAAAGACGGCGTAGAAGCGGATCTGCAGCGGCTGCTCGCCGAGCAGGTCGACCGGATCGCCGAGGGCGCGACGCTCATGCGCCGCGAGTACCCCACCGCGATCGGACCGGTCGATCTCATGGTGCGCGACGCGGACGGCGTCGCCATCGCCGTCGAGGTGAAGCGCCGCGGCGACATCGACGGCGTCGAGCAGCTCACGCGCTATCTCGAACTCCTCGGCCGGGATCCGCATCTCGCCCCCGTGCAGGGCGTGTTCGCCGCGCAGGAGATCAAGCCGCAGGCCCGCGTGCTCGCCGAGGATCGCGGGATCCGCTGCCTCGTGCTCGACTACGAGGACATGAAGGGCATCGAGTCCGGAGCCCCGCGCCTGTTCTGACCGCCGGATCCGCGCCCAGCGCGTCCGCGGACCGGATCCCCGCCCCGTCACCCTCGGTCCGGATCCGTTGCTCGCGCCACCCTCGGTCCGGACCCGTCGCTCCCGTCGCAGAAACCGCTGTCCGCGAGGCTCAAGAACGACGGATTTCGCGACGGGAACGGTTGGGGGTGCCTGCCCAGCGCGCCAAGGGTCCGGATCCGCGCCCCGTCACCCTCGGTCCGGACCCTTCGCTCCCGTCGCAGAAACCGTCGCCCGCGGGGCCGAAGAGCGACGGATTTCGCGACGGGAACGAGACCGTACGCTGGAGAGATGCCCGCAGCGCCTTACTCCTGCGTCCTCTGGGACGTCGACGGCACGATCGCCGATGCATCGGGCGGGATCCTGCCCCGCCTCGTCGAGGTCTTCACTGCGCACGGCAGGCCGGCGCCGGCGGCGGACGAGCTCTCGCACTGGATCGGTCCGCCGATGGTCGAGACGTTCCAGGTGCGCGGTGGGATGACCGAGGACGAGGCCGAACGTGCCGTGCAGCACTACCGCGAACTCGCCGCACGCGACGGCTACGCGGCGGCCGTGCGCATCTACCCCGGCGTCGCCGAGGTGCTGCATGCCCTGCGCGCGGCAGGGATCCCGCAGGCGACGGCGAGCTCGAAGCCGGAGAACCAGGTGCTCGCGATCCTCGAGCACTACGGACTGATCGACGATTTCGCCGTCGTGGCCGGCGCCCTGCCCGACGTCCCGGGGCAGCGCGATACCAAGGCCGCGGTGATCGGGCGTGCGCTCGATCGCCTGGCCGAGGCCGGCGTCGACGTGAGCCGTCCGGTGCTGATCGGCGACCGGCACCACGACCTCGACGGTGCCGCCGAGCACGGCATCCCGGTGATCTTCGCGAACTGGGGCTTCAGCGAGCCCGGCGAGTCGGAGGGATCCGTCGCCGCCGTCGACACCGCCGACCAGCTGCTCCCGCTGCTGCTGCCCCGTCCCTGACCCGCGGTGCCGGGCGGGATCCCGCTCCCCGCTCTGCCGGATGCTGTCCGCGAGACTCCATCTGAGTAACGAGACTGCACCCCTGAGCTGCAGTTTCGCGCCCCAGATGGAGTCTCGCGGTCAAAGAGGGCTGCCACCGGGGGGAGCGAGCGCGCCGGGAATGGGCAGCGAGTGCCCCGGGAACGAAGAACTCCCCGGGGCCGAAGCCCCGGGGAGTCAGAAGTCCGTGTCGCTCAGAGCGGACGGATGTTCTCGGCCTGCAGGCCCTTGGGGCCCTGCGCCACATCGAACTCGACGCGCTGGTTCTCGTCGAGGGAGCGGTAGCCGGAGGATGCAATGGCGGAGTAGTGCGCGAACACGTCAGCTCCACCGTCGTCGGGGGAGATGAAGCCGAAGCCCTTCTCCGAGTTGAACCACTTAACCGTGCCCTGAGTCATGTACTGCCTTCTTGCTTGGGCTTACGTCGGCGCAGACGCGCCGACGACCCTAACGCTATCCGAGAGCGGCGTGTTGGCAACACCCCGTGCGACACAGTGACACAAACGTTGCACGGAAAATGGAACGGGTCCCCACCGCGGGGGGAGCGATGGGGACCCAAGGACGACCGGAGGGTGCGTCTGGATCAAGCATAACCCATCGGAGAGAATTTTGTCCCCCATTTGGGGGACAAAATCGCCCCGGGAGGCGTACCATCACAGTACTTCGGAATATTGGGGACGAAGCGGCCCCCTCGAGGATCCTGCTTTTGGGGAGGCGGATCCTTCGAGGGGGCCATCACGCACAAGGCCGCCGGTCTCGGGGAAGACCTGTCGCCTCGCTGGGGACGTGTGGCGGAGCGGTCCGGATCACGTGCGCGTGATCCACACTAGGCACCGCGTCGCAGCGCTGTCCAGGTCGGCGCGGCGCGGCGACCGCAAGCGGCACCGCGAGTCTGAGAGTGCACGAGACCGCCGCGGCGCTCCCGGATCAGGATCCGGCGTCGGGATCCGGATCCGCCATCCGCGCGCGGCGCACCTCGACGAGCCCGTCCAGCGCCTGCAGCAGTCGCTCCGATCCCGGGCGATCCGGCGTGTGCCCCGTGTGCACGAGCACGTTCATCGCCGCGAGCACGAGCGACACCGCGCGCACGGCCTCGTCCCTGTCGGCGGCGCGCTTCTCGGCGAGCCGGATGAGCTTCTCGCGCACGGATCCCATCCATTGCGAGAAGGCGGGCAGCAGCTCGGGCCGGCGGATGAGCAGGCGCTTGATCCGCTGACGGTCCATGCCCGCGTCGATCGAGGATCCGACGACGTCGCACAGTGCGGGGACGAGTTCGCCCCGCGCCGCCGTGAAGCGCGCCTCGACGTCGGCATCCGCCCCGGATTCGGGGAGATTGAGGGCGGCGGCCGCCTTGGAGGGGAAGTAGTTGAAGAAGGTGCGGGGGGAGACGTCGACGGTCTGGCAGATCTGCTCGATCGTCGTGCCGTCCAGGCCCTGCTCCTCGACGAGGGCGAGCGCCGCCTCGTGCAGCGCCTGGCGGGTCTGCTGCTTCTTGCGCTCGCGGCGTCCCTCGACCGCCGGTCCGGCGATGCTCATCGTGTGCTCCTCATGAGCCTCATCTCCTCATGCGCGGAAGCCGGGGCAGGTGGACCCTGCCCCGGCTTCGTCGCTCACGCGCTCTGCGTCCTGATCGTACCGGTCTCGGTGACACCGGCGTCGTCGGCCTGCTCCTGCAGCGCGGAGCGCGTGCGCAGCGGCGGCGCCTTGAAGAACCAGCTCAGCACGAAGGCGAGCATCAGCACGCCGAAGCCGACCCAGTAGATGACGTCGATCGCCTGCGTGAAGCCGACCATGAACGGCTTCGTCAGCGCGGCATCCGCGCCGTTCAGGAACGAGGTGTCGCTGACCGAGCTGCTGGATCCGCTGGACGCCTTCGAGGTGCCCTTGTCGATCTCCTTCACGATGTTCGGCACGAGCTGGTCGACCCAGTGCGTGCGCTGGTCCTTGTTCGACCAGTCCACCGAGACCGTGTCGCCCTTCACCGACGCGTTCGCCTTGTCGGCCACCGCCTGCAGCGCGGCGCTCTCGGCGGCGGGTGTCGCCTCGGCCACCTTCTGGTCGATGACGCCCTGCGCGGCGGCCGCGGGAAGCTGCCCGGCGGCGACCGCCGCGTTCACGCCCTCGGTGACCTTCTGCGTCACGGCCTGTGCGGCCCCGGCCTTGGCCTGGGTGACGCCCTTGTCGAGCTGCGCCTGGATGTTCTGCGTCAGCGGCCCCACGATCGGGGTCCACAGCTGCTTCATCACGGCCTTGTTCTGGGGCTTGTCCGCGATGGCGGGATCGAGCGCCGCGTTCAGGGCGGCGGTGAGGGTGGGCTTGTCGGCCATGCTGTGCACGATGTTGTTGGGCAGCAGGGTGAACAGCACCGAGATCATGATCGCCGTACCGAGCGTTCCGCCGATCTGGCGGAAGAACTGCGCCGCGCTCGTGGCCACTCCCATGTCGGGGGCGGCGACCGCGTTCTGGCTGGCCATGGTGAGCGACTGCATGAGCTGACCGAGTCCGAGGCCGACCACGAACATGCCGATCATCATGAACCAGATCGGGGTGGCGGCCGACACGAAGGTCAGCAGCAGGAAGCCGAGCGCGGTGGTCAGCGTTCCCAGCCGCGGGAAGATGCCGTACCGGCCGGTGCGCGCGGTGATCTGGCCCGCCGCCATCGACGAGGTCATCAGGCCCACGACCATGGGCAGCATCGCGAAGCCGGACTCGGTGGGCGTCAGGCCCGCCACGATCTGCATGTAGAGCGGGATGGTCATCATCGCGCCGAACATGCCGAAGCCGACCAGCACGCCGATGATGGTCGCCCAGGAGAACGTGTTGGAGTGGAAGAGCCGGATCGGGATGATGGCATCGTCCTTCATCGCGATCTCGATCAGGATGAAGCCGATCGCGCCGATGCCGCCGATCACGTAGCAGGCGATCGCGCCGACCGAGGTCCAGCCCCAGGACTGCCCCTGCTCGGCCACGAGCAGCAACGGCACCAGTGCCACGATCACCGCGGTCGCACCCCACCAGTCGATCCGCGGGCTCTTGTGCTTGCCGACCTTGGGCAGGTGCAGGAACGCGATCACCATGCCGAGCGCGATGATGCCGATCGGCAGGTTGATGAGGAACACCCAGCGCCAGCCGGCGATCCACAGGATCTCGTGCGCGCCGGCGAAGATGCCGCCGACCAGCGGGCCGATCAGCGAGGAGATGCCGAACACGGCGAAGAAGTAGCCCTGGTACTTCGCGCGCTCGCGCGGGGCGAGCACGTCGGCCATGATCGCGAGCGGCAACGACATGAGTGCACCGGCGCCGATGCCCTGGAAGGCGCGGAAGCCCGCGAGCATCAGCATCGACGTCGAGAACGTCGACAGCACGGATCCGAGGATGAACACCGAGATGCCGAAGATGAACAGCGGCCGGCGGCCGAAGATGTCGCTGAGCTTGCCGTAGATCGGCACCGAGATCGTCGAGGTGATCATGTAGGCGGTGGTGACCCACGCCTGCTGATCGAGGCCGTGCAGGTCGTCGCCGATCGTGCGGATCGCCGTGCCGACGATCGTCTGGTCGAGCGAGGAGAGGAACATGCCGGCCATCAGGCCGTAGATGACGAGCAGGATCTGCCTGTGCGTCATGATCGGGGCGTTGTGCTTGCGCTCGTTGCGCGTCGCCGCTGGTGCGGTGGTGGTGGCGGTGGACATGGCGTTCCTTCGGCGAGGCGGGACGCCGGGCTCCTCGGCGGCGCTCACGTCGGCTCGGGGAGCGCCGACGTTGGCGCAAGGATGTTGCAGCCCTGCAACTTTACGCGCATCGCAAGCTTGCGTCAGTGCACTTTTGCTATGAGGTTGCTGGGATCTGCGAACGCCGCGGTCGGATCCGGGCGGATCCGCGAACGTCGCAGTCTGATCCGTGCGGATCCCGCCGCCTCCGCACGTTCCTCGGCTCAGGCCGCGGGGGAGAGCCGTACAGCCCTGGCCGAGACGAGCTGATCGACCGCCTCCAGCAGCCGTGCCGCCCCGGACCGGTCCCCGCCCGTTGTGCCGTCGTGTGCGATCATGCCGAGCGCAGCCAGGGTGAGGGCGACGGCAGCCATCGCCTCGGCGTCACCCGCGCGCTCGCGCGCGAGGTCGTAGTACTGCTCGCGCACGCTGCCCATCCACTGCGAGAACGCCGGCATCAGTTCGGGGCGACGCTGCACCAGCGCCTTCATCCGGCGGCGTTGCTGAGCGTCGTCCATCGAGGCGCCGATGAGCTCGCACAGCACCGGCACCAGCTCTCCTTCGGCGGCGCGGAAGCCCGCGGCCCCCTCGGGCGAGATCCCGGTGTCGGGGAGGTCGAGGGCGGCGGCCGCCTTCGACGGGAAGTAGTTGAAGAAGGTGCGCGGCGAGACGTCCACGTCCTCGCAGATCTGCTCGACGGTGGTGCCGTCGAGACCCTTCTCGTCGACCAGGCGCAACGCGGCCTCATGCAGCGCCTGCCTGGTCTGCTGCTTCTTGCGCTCGCGGAGCCCGCAGACAGCGGTGCGCGGATCCTCGACGTTCGACATCTCATTCTCCTCGTCGGAGGCCCGGGGCAGGACGGATCCCGCCCCGGCGCCTCTCAGGCCTTGTGCGTCCTGATGCTGCCGGTCTCGGTGACACCGGCCTTGTCCGCCTGCTCCTGCAGCGCCGAGCGGGCGCGCAGCGGCGGCACCTTGAAGAACCAGGTCAGTACGAACGCGAGCAGGATCACGCCGAGGGCGACCCAGTACAGCACCACGATCGAGTCGATGAAGCCCACCATGAACGGCTTCGACAGCTTCGGGTTCGCGCCGGTGAGGAACGACGTGTCGCTGATCGAGCTGCTCGAGGATCCGGCTGCCGCCGAGTCCTTCTTCTTCATCTGCTCCTGCAGCGTCGGCACCAGCTGGTCGACCCAGTAGCTGCGCTGTGCCTTGTCCGCCCAGTCCACGGCGACCGTGTCGCCCTGCACGCTGGCGTGCGCCTTCTCGGCGACCGCCTTCAGCACCTGCTCGTGCGCGGCAGCCTCCGCGGCGGGCGTCGCCTCGGCGACCTTTTGCGCGATCACCGTCGGGGCCGCGGCCTGGGGCAGCCGGCCCGCGGCCACCGCCTGGTTCACACCCTCGGTGACCTTGGCGGTCACGGCCTCGGCGGCGGCGGCCTTGGCCTTCGCGTCGCCCTCGGCCAGGCCCTTGTCGAGCTGGGACTGGATGGTGGTCTGGATCGGCCCGGTGATCGGCGTCCAGAGCTGCTTCATGATCCGGGCGTTCTCGGCCTTCGACGCCTCGGCCGGGTCGAGTGCCGTGCCGAGTGCCGAGGTGAGCGTCGCCTTGTCCTCGGTCGCGTGCAGGATGTTGGCCGGCAGCATTCCGAACAGCACCGAGATCATGATGGCCGTACCCAGGGTTCCGCCGATCTGACGGAAGAAGGTGGCGGCGCTCGAGGCGACGCCCATCTCGTGCGGCTCGACCGCGTTCTGGCTGGCGAGCGTGAGCGGCTGCATGAGCTGGCCGAGGCCCAGGCCCAGCACGAACATGCCGAGGTAGATCTCCCACAGCGGGGTCTCGTACCGGATCATCGTGAGCGTGAAGAAGCCGATCGCGGTGAACAGTGATCCGGTGACCGGGAAGATGCGGTACCTCCCGGTCTTCGCCGTGATCTGACCGGAGGCGAGCGACGCGATGATGAGGCCGACGATCATCGGCAGCATCGACAGGCCGGACTCGGTGGGGTTCAGGCCGAGCACGATCTGCATGTAGAGCGGGATGGTCATCATCGCACCGAACATCGCGAAGCCGACGAGCACGCCGATGATGGTCGCCATCGAGAAGGCGCCGGAGCGGAAGAGCTTCAGCGGGATGATGGCGTCTTCCTTCATGAGCGCCTCGATCACGATGAACGCCACGAGGCCGACGAGGCCGGTCGCGTAACAGGCGATCGCGGCTGCGCTGGTCCAGCCCCACTCGCGACCCTGCTCGGCGACGAGCAGCAGCGGGACGAGCGCGACGACGACCGCGGCCGCACCCCACCAGTCGATCCGCGGGCCCTTGTGCTTGCCGACCTTCGGCAGATGCAGGAACGTGATCACCATGAACAGGGCGAACAGGCCCAGCGGGATGTTGATGAGGAACGTCCAGCGCCAGCCGTCGATCCAGAGGATCTCGTCGGCACCGGCGAACAGGCCGCCCACGAGCGGTCCGACGACGGTCGCGATGCCGAACACGGCGAAGAAGTAGCCCTGGAATTTGGCGCGCTCGCGAGGAGCGAGGATGTCGCCCATGATCGCCAGCGGCAGCGCCATCAGCGCACCGGCGCCGATGCCCTGGAACGCGCGGAACCCGGCGAGCATCAGCATCGACGTCGAGAACGCCGAGGCGACGGATCCGAGGATGAAGATGACGATGCCGAGGATGAACAGCGGGCGACGGCCGAAGATGTCGCTGAGCTTGCCGTACAGCGGCACGCTGATGGTCGACGTGATGAGGAACGCGGTCGTCACCCACGCCTGCTGCTCGAGGCCGTGCAGGTCGTCGCCGATCGTGCGGATCGCGGTGCCGAACACGGTCTGCGCGAGCGACGACAGGAACATGCCGCTCATCAGGCCGTAGATCACGAGCATGATCTGCTTGTGCGTCATGATCGGCTTCGACGAGCTCTCGGCGACCGGCGTCACGGTATCGAGGGTGTCGGTGGCTGCGGACATAGGGGGCCTTCCGGAGGGGGATGACGGGCGGAACGGCATGGGGATCCGCCCGCGGACTCCATCGATCGACGCGAGCGCCGACACCGGCGCAAACTTGCAACGGTGCAAGATTACACCTTTGCAAGCTTTCATGCACGCACGGTTCCGCGCGCCGCAGCGTCACCGCCCGGCGAAGCGCGCCCTGGCCTCCTCGGTGTGCGGGGTGTAGACGTTGACGCGGTTGCCGTCGGGGTCGGCGAGCATCATGGCCCGGTTGCCCCACGGCATCGTCGTCGGCTCCTGCAGCACGGGCACCCTGTCACCGATCCGCGCACGTTCCGCGTCGACGTCGTCGACCTGGAACTCGATGATGGCGCTGGCATTCGAGGCGACGGTCAGTCCGGTGCCGGGAAACAGCGGGAGCGTGGCGTCACCGCCGAGGGCGAGCGTTCCGGACGACGTCACGAGCTCGGCGAAGACCGGATTGGGTCGCTGGAACGTCCCGCCCGTGACGAGCTCGTAGAACTGCACCAGTTCGTCGAGGCGGCCGGTGATGAGGCGGATGGAGGCGAGTTTCATGAACGTCCTTTCGGAAGATGTAAGGTGCCTGATATTATCATCGTGTCGACGGGAGGACGACGATGACCGAGGACTTCGGGCGACGACTGCCGTACCTGCTCCGACGGGTCAACGCCGCGCTGTCACAGCGCCTGGACGAGGACCTGCGGCCATTCGATCTGACCCAGTCGCAGCTCTCGGCTCTCGCGATCCTCGACGTCGCGCAGCCCGACGGCCTCTCCGGGGCGATCCTCAGCACCCGGTCCGGGGTGACGCCGCAGTCCATGTCCGCGGCCATCGTCGGCCTCGTGGACCGGGGGCTCGTCGTGCGCACTCCGCACCCTTCGCACGGGAGGATCCTGGAATGCCGCATCACTCCGGCGGGCATCCGGGTGCTGCAGAACGTGCAGCAGACGACCGCGGCGAGTGATCGATACGATGCGGGGCTCTCCGCCGCACAGCAGGAGCAGCTTCGGCTCCTGCTGACCGAGATGATGGGCGCTCTCGGCCTCTACCTCCCACCGCCGGTGGATAAGACGTCGTAGAGCCCGGCACCGCTGGAGCGACTCGCGCGAGCCGGCCGCGGCGTCGCTCGCCGCACGCTCATGGCTGTACTCCGGTCGAGGAAGGATCCGCCCGTCGCCGGAGCTTCGCGGTCGTGAGGGTGACGACGACGCACGCGCCGACGAGTCCGAGGCCGAGCAGCTGCCAGCCGACGACGCTTGTCATCGCGCCGGCGCTGAGCGACCCGATGACCTGGAAGGAACCGGTGATCGCTTCCGCGATGGGCTGCACTCGCCCGCGTTCCTCCGGACGGTAGGCATGGGCGATCAGGGCGCTGCCTCCGCTGTAGGTGAGGTTCCAGCCCACGCCGATCGTCAGCATCGCCGTGAGGAACGCCCACTCGGTGGTGCTGAGGGCCGCGACAGCGCCGGCAACGAGGATCAGGGCGATCCCGATGAGGGTGATGGCACGATCACCGATCCTGTCGATGATCCGTGCGACGACGAATCCAGGCGCGAACATGCCGACCATGTGCAGCTGGACGGCGAACGCCGCTGCGGCCTCACTGTGGCCCATCGCCATCCCCGCAATCGGTCCCGCGGTCATCATCGCGTTCATCGTGACCGCAGCGAACGCCGTCGTCAGGACCCCCGCGAGTAAGAGGGGCTGTCGCCACAGCACTCTCCGGGATCGCCCCGCCGAGGCCGCTGCCGGAACAACCTCGGTGCGCTCGAGTTCGGCGGGGAGCGTCGCGTTCCAGAGCGCGGCGATCGCCCCGAATACCGCGACCAGAAGATAGCTGGCCACATAGGCCACCGGCAGGAGATTCGCGGTCCAGGTGGCGAGGAACGGCCCGATCAGCGCGGCGACGAGCCCGCCCGCCAACACCGTCGTGACGGCCGCCGCGCGCGCTCCCTGAGCGGAATCGGCGGCGGCATAGCGGTAGTACCCCGTCGCCGCGCTGTACAGACCAATGAGGAACGTGCCCGCGCACAGCAGCCAGAAGGAGCCCCATTGCACCGCCAGCGCCGAGATCAGCCCAGAAGCCACCGCGGCACCGGAGAACAGCACGAACGTTTTGCGGTAGCCGAGTCGTCCGATCGTCCGCGATACGACGAAGGTTGACGACAAGGCGCCGACGGCGATCAGACTGAACGGAAGCGTCGCGAGCGCATCCGTCGGGGCGAGGTGATGCCCCACGATCCCGGTGAGTGTGAGATCAACGGCACTCCCGAAGACGGCGAGGGCCTGTGCAGGAGCTAATCGACGCGCGACCCGAAGGTTCGCATGTCGGGTCGGGATCGTCGTGGAATCGGCCATGTCATCGATGATCCGGACTCGACTGACGCTCAACCAGTGGCATGAATGACCTTCTAGCTAAGATTACTGCCATGTCCGCACCCTCCACACCACGCGAGCACGCCCGCCATCGGATCGCGGTGCTCGCCATGGAGCGAGTGCTGCCGATGGAAGTGGGCATCCCGTTCCAGATCTTCGACCGCGCGGAACTGCCCTACGACGTGGTGCTCTGCGCCCGCCAGGCGGGGCCGGTCGACACCATGAGCGGATGGCAGCTGATCGCACCGCGGGGGCTTGACGCCCTCGAAACCGCCGACACCGTGATCGTTCCCGCCTTCAGGGAGATCGACTCGATCCCCGAGGACGTCGCACACGCGCTGCGTCAAGCCCACGCCCGCGGGGCCCGCATGGTATCCATCTGTGCGGGAGCGTTCGCCCTCGCGAACGCCGGGCTTCTGAATGGACGGCGAGCCACGACCCATTGGGCTCACGCCGGGAAGCTCGCGCGGCAGCATCCCGAGATCGTCGTCGATCCTGATGCCCTCTACGTCGACGATGGGGACGTCATCACCTCGGCGGGAGTCTCCAGCGGGATCGACCTCTGCCTGCATCTGCTGCGCCAGGACCATGGAGCGGCCGTGGCCAACGCGATCGCCCGCGACATCGTCGCCGCACCACGACGCGAAGGTGGACAAGCTCAGTTCATACAGCGACCGACCGTCTCCACGAATCAGACGTCGAACCTCGCGCCGACCCTCGAATGGGCACTCGCCCGACTCGAGCTTCCCCTCACCGTCGCCGACTTCGCGCGGCACGCCAGGATGTCCTCCCGCACGTTCGCGCGCGTCTTCGTCGCCACGACCGGTACCACACCACTGAAATGGCTGAACACCGCTCGAGTCGACAGAGCCCGCGAAATCCTCGAAACCAGCGACCTCCCCATCGACCAGTTGGCACCGCTCTGCGGCCTCGGCACACCGACCAATCTGCGGGATCACTTCCGGCGCGTCACCGGTACGACACCGACCGCATACCGGCGCACCTTCCGAGCTGACGAGTAGGCGAGCGCCCCCGCGGGATCCCCGCACCGGAACGCCGGCCGACGGCGGCGCGGAGGTCGTCGCCGCGCCGGCCGTCGGGGTCTCAGGCGGTGACGCTGATGCTCCACGTCACGCCGAAGCGGTCCGTCAGCATGCCGAAGCCCGCGCTCCAGGCCGAGGCTGCGAGCGGCTCCACGATCCTCGCGCCGGCGGCGAGTGCATCCCAGAACCCCTGGAGCTCGTCCAGGCTCCCGGCCCCGACGGAGATGAACATCGCCTGGGTCGTCACCGTCGTGTTGTTCTCGCGTCGGGTCTCGCCACCGCCGATGACCGAGCCGGCCGTCTCACCGGGGACGTCGTAGCCCATGATGCGGAAGCCGTTCCCGGCGGCGACGAGACCGAACACGACCTTGTCGGATCCGGGGAGCTCGGCCGGCATCCCGAAGTCGGCATAGGTGCTGAGGACGATCTGGCCGCCGAAGACGGAGTGGTAGAACTCCAGCGCCTGACGTGCGTCGCCGCGGAAGTTGAGATGGGGAGTGGTCTGGATGCTCATGTCTGCTCCTTGATGAGGTGCGGACCGGACGGTCCGGCGGAGCCACTCTCGCAGCGGTACAGGTCAATTTCTGTCCTATAGCCGAACTAGTCTCGACGACATGACGACGACCGCCAGGCTGCTCATGCTCCTGTCGCTGCTGCAGACGCGGCGCGACTGGCCGGGCTCGCTCCTGGCATCGCGTCTGGAGATCAGTGATCGCACCGTGCGCCGCGACATCGACCGCCTGCGCGACATGGGATATCGGATCCAGGCCAGGAAGGGGCCGGACGGAGGCTACCGGCTCGCGGCGGGGAGTGATCTGCCTCCGCTGCTGTTCGACGATGATCAGGCGGTCGCGGTCGCGATCGCACTGCAGACGTCCGCTGCCGCCGGGGCGGAGATCGGCGATGCCGCGATCCGCGCGCTCGCGACGATCCGCCAGGTGATGCCCTCGCGGATCCGTCATCGCCTCGACACCCTCGAGGTGACGGCGGTGCGTCGTCCCGGCGAGGCGCCCCTGCGCAGCGTCTCACCCGACGTGCTCGTGGCCCTGGCAACCGCGATCCGAGCGTGCGAGACGCTGCGCTTCGACTACGCGGCCCAGGACGCAGCCGAGGGTGACCGCGACCCCACGCCACCGCGCCGCGTCGAGCCGGTGCATCTGGTCACCTCGCAAGGCCGGTGGTATCTCGTGGGATGGGATGTCGACCGCGACGACTGGCGTGTGTACCGCGCCGATCGCATCCGTCCGCGCACGCCGAACGGACGACGCTTCACACCGCGCACGGTGCCCGGCGGCGATGTCGACGCGTACGTGTCGGCGATCTTCAAGGGATCCGATGCGAACGAATGGGCGTGCCGCGGCACGGTGATCCTCGACCTGCCGGCGCGAAGGGTGCTGCCTTTCGCCGGTGACGGCACCGTCACCGTCGTGGACGAGGAGCGGTGCGCGCTCGAAGCGGGATCCTGGTCCTGGGAGTCGCTCGCCGCATCCTTCGGGCGCTTCGAGGTCGCCATGGAGGTCGTCGGTCCCCCCGAGCTCGCCGCCGCGTTCGATGCGCTCG
Organism: Actinomycetota bacterium; assembly: GCA_018268455.1. Classification (GTDB taxonomy): domain Bacteria; phylum Actinomycetota; class Actinomycetes; order Actinomycetales; family Microbacteriaceae; genus Microbacterium. Next base: position 42,679 of record JAFDWM010000003.1, read on the forward strand.
CGGCCCGCTACCGGGCGGCAGGGACACCGCGCCAGGCCCGCATGGTGTGATCGTCCTCGCGCTCGGGGAAGAGGTGATCCGGTTCACTCCCCGCCAGGTGACGGCGACGGCCGCGCGTGCGCTCGCGCAGGGGCGTGGTCGCTGATCCGATCCAGCCACTCGGTGAGAAGGTTGCGCTCATTCGGCGTCAGGGGGTTCAGCTCGGTGGCCGCGGCGGCACGCAGCGCGTTCGCCGCCGGAAGGATGCCGGCATCCGCGGGTGGTTCGGTCTCGGTCAGAATCGAGCGGCAGACGGCGTCGAACATGGCGTCGGCGATCTGCGTCGTGCGCTCATCGGGCGGGAGGGCGAGGGTTGCCAGGACCGCACCGGTGCCACCGGCATGAATGAGCCGCACCGCGTCGTCCTCGCCGACGCGGAGGCGCTGAGCGGCGGCCAGTCGTCGCACGCGGGCGACGAGGACGGCGATTCCCGCGCGGACGGCGGGTGAGGTCGTCGCCCGTGCGGGGTCACTCAGCAGCACGAAGAGGTCGGGGTTGGCCAGCCCGAACCGGATCTGCGCCTGCCACCCTGCGCGCAGGTCTTCGAGCGGATCCATCACGGCATCCAGCGCGTTCTCGGCGTCGGTGACCTTGGTGGTCACGTAGGCGGCCATGACATGCTCGGCCACCGCGTCGAGCAGACCATCCTTGTCGCCGAAGAGGCGGTAGATGGTGGGCGGCTGCACGCCGGCGGCTTCCGCCACGCCGCGCGTGGTCACCGCCGCAACACCTTGCTCCTGGAGCAGCAGGGCGGCCTGCGCGATGATCCTCGATCGGTTCTCCGCCCGGGGGGAAGCCTCGGCCACGTCGTCCATGAATCAATGATAACGAATCATTGCTATCGATGTGTTTCCGTTGATAACATCAAATCCGAATCAATGAAAGGACCACGATCATGATCGTCATCACGGGTGCGACCGGCGCACTGAATGGTGCCACCGTCGACCATCTTCTGGAGCGCGTGCCCGCTCGCGAGATCGCCGTCGCGGTGCGCGACCCCGCAAGGGCGCAGCGGTTCGCAGACCAGGGCGTCGAGGTGCGCCGCGCCGACTACGCCGATCCGGCTTCGCTGCCCCTCGCGTTCGACGGCGCCGACCAGCTGCTCCTGGTGTCCGCCAGTGACCCCGGCGTCGACCCCATCCCGCTGCACAGGCAGGCCGTCGACGCCGCCGTGCAGGCGGGGGTGGGCCGGGTGCTGTACACCAGTCACCAGGGCGCGAACCCCGACAGTCCGTTCATCCCCGCCCGCAACCACGCCGCGACCGAACGGCTGCTGGCCGAATCCGGGCTCGCGTGGACGGCGCTGCGCAACGGGTTCTACGCGCACAGTCTGGGCTGGCTGCTCGGGCGCTGGCGCGACACCGGCACGATCGCCGTGCCCGCCGACGGTCCGGTGTCATGGACCGCTCGGGAGGACTCCGCGGAGGCAGCGGCCGTCATCCTGGCGTCCCGCGGCGCCTACGACGGTCCGACGACCCTGACCGCCTCCTCCGCACCGACCTTCCAGGACATCGCCGTGATGGCCGGCGAGATCGCCGGGCAGACGGTCACGTGCGAGGACGTCGGCGAGCAGGCCTGGCTGAACGCCCAGATCGGCGCGGGACAGGACGAGCGCCTGGCTCGCTTCACCCTGGGCATCTTCCAGGCCGCGAATCAGGGCATGTTCGCCACCGTCGACCCCCTGCTGGCCACCCTGCTGGGCCGCGAACCTCTCACCATCGCGGACGTGCTGTTCCAGCCCGTCGCCCGGTAGCAGGACACGCATCCGTGCGTGCCGAAGGGCCGTGACCCGAACGCCTTGCGTTCCGATCACGGCCCTTCATGGTCATCGATGCGGAAGAGATCAGCGCCGATCGGCAGCGACGGGCGATGTCAGAAGATGGCGGGCGGTGTCAGCGCGTGTGGATCAGGCGGAAACGCTCGCAGACGACGGGCATGTCGGGTTCGAACCCGCGCGGGTTCTCAGAGTGCTCGCGCCAGAACCGCTCGTGGATGTCGCGCCAGGCCTGCAGAGTGCGATCGCCCTCACCCTCGGAGAATGCGTGCTCCGCATCGACCTGATCGAACGGCACGATGCGGATCGACAGGGTCTCGATGACGGCCCGCGGTGCACCGGCGCCGTCGAGGATGATGCTGAGCTCGCCCTTCTGCGGGAGCGGATCCCCTGTCGCGTCGTAGTCCCAGAGCGACGATGCGGTGCCGGTCTTCACACCGTCCAGTACGAGCGCAAGCAGTCCGTCGGCCTGCTCCTCGCTGGCGCCGAAACCCCAGGCCTCGGGAAGCGCCGCGGGCAGACCGGGCAGCGCAGTGCGTACCGAGTTCCAGTAAGCGACGATCTCAGTGGTCCTGTCCACAGCGACACCCTAACCGCCGCACGGGACGGTGGCCGAGGCGGCGGAAACGGGATCCGGCAGCGGTCTTCTAGCTGATGCCGTGACTCTGCGAGTGGCCGCCGTGCAAGCCGAGGCGATCCCGGGTGCCATCGACGCGAACCCGCCAGGCGCAGCGCATGTGGGCCGACCGGCGCGACACCCTCGGCGAGCGCGTCGCGATCACCGTGCCCTGAAGCCCGGGGTTGCCGCCCGCCCGCTGGAACGACGAAGGTCCCGGATCCGTCGGATCCGGGACCTTCACTCTGTGCGCGAGGGGGGACTTGAACCCCCACGCCCTTGCAGGCACTGGCACCTGAAGCCAGCGCGTCTACCTATTCCGCCACTCGCGCATGTCGGCCCTGTCGAACCAACCTCCCGAGCGTATCACGGCCGCACCGGCTCCCCGTACCGCCCGCCGACCCGCCCCCTCCTCCGCGAGACTGCACCGGAGCGTCGAGACTGCGCTATTCCCCTGCAGTCTCGCGACTCAGATGGAGTCTCGCGGTCACACTCGCTGGGCCAGGCCGAGGGGATCCACGCGCGCGGCCGAGGGGATTATTCAGGGCAGGTGGCTACGATGTCGGTACCGATCGGTGAGCCATGGGAGCCCAGTGGGACTACTAGACAGCTTTGAGAAGGGTCTCGAGCGCGCTGTGAACAGCGCGTTCGCGAAGACCTTCCGCAGCGGCATCCAGCCCGTGGAGATCGCTTCGGCTCTTCGCCGTGAGATGGATACGAAGGCCGCGGTCGTCAGCCGTGACCGCATCATCGTGCCCAGCACCTTTCTCGTGCACCTGAGCGGCGAGGACGCCACTGCCATGCACGGCCTCGGATCCGCCCTCGTCGACGAGCTGCACGGACTGGTCAAGGACCACGCCCGCGCACAGGGCTACAGCTTCGCCGGTCCCGTGGACATCGCGCTCGAGGCCGACGACCGCCTCGCCACCGGCACGGTGCGCGTGGAGTCGAGCTCCACGAAGTCCACCGGCCGAGTCACCTGGCAGGCCGTGATCACGGTCGGCGGCACCCGCCACCCGCTCACCAAGGCGCGCACCGTGATCGGCCGCGGATCCGACGCCGACATCACGATCGGCGACGCGGGCTCGAGCCGCAAGCACGCTGAGGTGCTCTGGGACGGCGATCACGCGATGCTGCGGGATCTGGGATCCACGAACGGCACCAAGCTCAACGGCCAGCGCGTGCGCGAGGCCCAGCTCGCCAGCGGTATGGTCATCTCGATCGGCCGCACCGATCTCGCGTTCGAGGTCGTGCCGGTCTCGCAGCCCGGTCGCAGCGGCCGCGGCGACGGCGCCACTCGCGCGTTCGGGGTGAACCCGTGAGCGAACTGACCCTGCTCCTGCTGCGCATCGGCTTCCTCGTGCTGATGTGGTTCTTCGTGTTCGCGGTCGTGTACTCGCTGCGCGCCGACCTGTTCGGCGTGCGCGTGCGCAAGATGCCGCAGGCCGAGGCGGCCGCGGCATCGGCGAAGCCCGCCCCTGCGGCCGCGCCCGCCAAGCCGAGGGCGGCGCCGAAGAGCAAGCCTGGCGGCCCCGCCACCACGTCGACGGTCAGCAAGCTCGTGATCACCTCTGGCCCGAAGGCGGGCCTCGAGGTGCCGCTGGGCACCGAGCCGATGTCGATCGGCCGCTCCAGCGAATCGGGCCTCGTCATCCGCGACGATTACACCTCCAGCCACCACGCCCGCCTGCTGCTGTGGGGCGACCAGTGGATGGTGCAGGATCTCGACTCCACGAACGGCACCTTCCTGGACGGCGAGCGCGTGGGCACCCCCGTCTCGGTGGCCATCGGCGCATCGATCAAGGTCGGCGCCACGACGTTCGAGCTGCGGGCGTAACCGCGGACATGGTCTTCCAGGGCTCGAGCGCCGCGATCTCCCACACCGGGAAGGTCCGCTCCAACAACCAGGACTCCGGCTATGCCGGCGCGAACCTGTTCGTGGTCGCCGACGGCATGGGCGGTCACGCGGGCGGCGACGTCGCCTCGAGCCTCGCGATCCACCGCCTGCAGAATCTCGACCACGCGTTCCCCGCCACGATGGACGCGGAGGCCTCGCTGCAGGCGGCCGCCACCACGGCCGCGGGTGACATGATCCGCGCCGTGAAGGATCGCCCGGAGCTGGCGGGCCTGGGCACCACGCTCGACGCGATCATCATGGTCGACGACTACGCGGTCATCGGCCACATCGGCGACTCGCGCATCTACCTGTACCGCGACGAGACGCTCACCCAGATCACCACCGACCACACGTTCGTGCAGCGCCTGGTCGACTCCGGCCGCATCACACCCGAGGAGGCCCGCTACCACCCGCGCCGCTCGGTGCTCATGCGCGTGCTCAGCGACATGGACGCGGATCCCGAGCTCGACATGTTCGTCATGCCGACGCTCCCCGGCGACCGCTGGCTGCTGTGCTCCGACGGTCTGTCGGGTGTGGTCGACGAGGCGCACATGCAGAAGGTGCTGCGGCTCGGCATGGCGCCGGGACGATCGGCGGACGCCCTGCTGAAGTACGCGCTCGACGGCGGCGCACCCGACAACGTGACGATGGTGATCGTCGACGTGGGCGGCCAGCACCCCGTGCACAGCGGCACCGCGACGGTCGTCGGCGCGGCCGCCAACCCGCAGGGTGTGGTCGTGCCCGCGCTGCGTCCCGCCCGGCCGAGCTGGCTGCACCCGGTGCGCCAGGCGGCGAACGAGCCCACGCACTTCGAGCCGGCGGCCGACTACCTGGAGGAGCTGATCGAGGAGGACCACCGCCGCTCAGTGCGCCGCCGCGTCGGCTGGATCGTCGGCGCCGCCGTGGCCGTGGCGCTCATGGTCGCCGCGCTGTTCGGCGCGTACTCGTGGACGCAGACCCGCTACTTCGTCGGCATCGGCCCCGATCACCAGAGCGTCGTGATCTTCCAGGGGATCCAGCAGGATCTGGGCCCGATCTCGCTCTCGCACGTGTACAAGGACACCGATATCCCCGTGAAGGACCTGCCCAGCTTCAATCAGACGCTCGTGCAGCAGACGATCACCGCGCGCTCGCTCGCCGATGCGCAGGCGATCGTCGAGCGGCTCAGAGCATCGGCCGGGACGGGGACGACACCATGACCGCCACCGCCCCCGAGGTACAGGCCGACACCGGCGTGCTGCGCGCCCTGCGCCGCATCCGCGGCGGCCAGACTCAGCGCAACCGCGAGCTCTGGCTGCTGCTGTTCGCCCTGGTCATCGCCGGCAGCGCGCTGACGCTCGTGCAGCTGGGCGCCCTGCATGCGGTCGACCCGATGATCCTGCTGATCGGCGGCGGCCTCGCCGTGCTCGTGCTGGCGCTGCACGTCGTGCTGCGCTTCGTCGCGAGCGACGCGGATCCGTTCGTGCTGCCGATCGCGACCCTGCTCACCGGGATCGGCATCGCCGAGATCTACCGGATCGACATCGCGAACCACGACACCGGCTGGGAGGCGTCGTCGAACAAGCAGCTGATGTGGATGGCGATCTCGGTGCTCGGCACCATCGCGCTGATCGTGCTGCTGCGCAACTACCGGGTGCTGTACCGCTTCACCTACATCTCCGGCCTCGCCGGCATCGTGCTGCTCGTGCTGCCGTTCGTGCCGGGGCTGCGCGCCGACGCGAACGCCGACGTGTGGATCTCGATCGGCGGGCTCGGCTTCCAGCCCGGTGAGCTCGCGAAGATCTTCCTCGCGATCTTCTTCGCGGGCTACCTCGTGCGCACCAGGGAGAGCCTTTCCAGCGTCGGCAAGCGGTTCGCCGGCATCACCTGGCCCCGCATGCGCGAGCTCGGGCCGGTCATCGTGGTGTGGCTGACCTCGCTCGCGATCATCGTCGCCCAGCACGACCTCGGCACGGGCGTGCTGATCTTCGGCATGTTCATCGTGATGCTCTACGTCGCCACCGGCAAGACCAGCTGGGTGCTCATCGGCGTCGTCGGCGTGGTCGTCGGCATCGCGGTCGTGTCGCAGTTCCTCACCTACGTGCAGAACCGCTTCAACACGTGGATCAACGCCTTCGACCCCGCCCTCATGGAGGACCAGAGCTACCAGCTCACGCAGGGCATCTTCGGCCTCGCCCACGGCGGCCTGCTCGGCACCGGCCTCGGCCAGGGCCGCCCGCAGATCACGCCGGTCGCGGAGAGCGACTTCATCATCACCAGCCTCGGCGAGGAGCTGGGCCTGATCGGCCTGTTCGCGATCCTCTGCCTGTACATGGTGTTCGTTAGCCGGGGTCTGCGCATCGGCGTGGCCGGCCAGGACGACTTCGGCAAGCTGCTCGCCGTGGGTATCTCGTTCACGATCGGACTGCAGGTGTTCATCATGGTCGGCGGCGTCACCCGGGTGATCCCGCTGACCGGCCTCACCACGCCGTTCCTCGCCGCCGGCGGCTCGTCGCTGGTCGCGAACTGGCTCATCGTGGGCCTGCTGCTGCGCATCTCCGACGGCGTGCGCCGACAGCCTCGCGTGGTGATCGGATGAGGGACGAGGTGAGCAGATGACCAAGGAGCTGAGACGGATCAGCATCCTCGTGCTGGTCATGTTCCTCGCGCTGTTCGGCTCGGTGAGCTGGATCCAGGTCGTGCAGGCCGACGCGCTCGGGCAGAACGAGGCGAACCGCCGCACCCAGCTGGACAGCTACGAGATCCAGCGCGGATCCATCATCGCCGGCGGATCCCCGATCGCGACCTCCGTGCCGTCGAACGACATGTACTCGTTTCAGCGGGTATACACGGATCCGCAGATGTGGGCGGCCGTGACCGGCTACTACAACCCCGTGCTGGGCACCGCGACCGGCATCGAGAAGGCCATGAACAGCGAGCTCAGCGGCACCGGCGGCTCGCAGTTCCTGTCGTCGATCGAGCGCATCATCTCGGGTCAGCCGCAGAAGGGCGCCAACGTCCAGCTCAGCCTGAACCCGGCGGCGCAGAAGGCGGCCTACGACGCCCTGCAGGGCCTGAACGGCGCCGTCGTCGCGATCGAACCGAAGAGCGGCCGGATCCTGGCACTCGTCTCCACTCCGGGCTTCGACACGAACACGCTCGCCGTGCACAACGGCAAAGAGGTGAACTCGACCTACGACGCGCTGGTCGCGGATCCGAGCAAGCCGCTCTCGAATCGCGCCATCGCCGGCAACCAGAACCCGCCCGGCTCCACCTTCAAGCTCGTCGTGGCCACCGCGGCGCTGGATTCCGGCAAGTTCACGATGCAGTCGACCTTCCCCAATCCCGCCGCGTACACGCTGCCCGGAACCACCGCGGCCGTGCACAACGCCTGGGGCGGCACCTGCGGCGACGGCCCCACCGTGACGCTCGCCGATGCGATCCGGCTCAGCTGCAACATCCCGATGGCCGAGCTCGCCGTGCAGCTCGGAGACGACCCGATCCGGGCCACGGCGGAGAAGTTCGGCTTCGGCACGCAGTTCGCACTGCCGCAGCTGTCCGGCGTCTCCACCTACCCGAAGAGCCTGTCGCCCGACCAGACCGGCCTCACCGGCTTCGGCCAGGGCGACGTGCGCGCCACCCCGCTGCAGATGGCGCTGGTCGCCGCCGGGATCGCCAACAACGGCGTGGTGATGAACCCGCACATGGTCGATCGGGTCGAGGCCGATGATCTCTCCGTGCTGAAGCAGTTCGACCGCACCCAGTTCCGCCAGGCGATGACCGCGGATCAGGCACGCGCATTGACCGCCGCCATGCAGGCGTCAGTCTCAAGCGGAGCCGCGCAGGGTGCAAGAATAGACGGTGTCGACGTGGCCGGTAAGACGGGCACCGCGGAGAACGGTGACAGCGATCCCTACACGCTGTGGTTCACCGGATTCGCGCCCGCTTCGAACCCGGAGATCGCCGTGGCGGTCGTCGTCGAAGACGGCGGTGGTCAAGGACAGTCCGGATCGGGTGATGCGATCGCATCACCGATCGCCAAGAAGGTCATGGAGGCGGTGCTGAACAGATGAGGCCGACGCAGGGTGTGCATTTCGGCGGTCGCTACGAGCTGCAGTCGCGGATCGCTATCGGCGGCATGGGCGAGGTGTGGGAGGCGACCGACCACGTCATCGGGCGAACCGTGGCGATCAAGATCCTCAAGGACGAGTACATGGGGGATCCGGGCTTCCTCGAGCGCTTCCGCGCCGAGGCCCGGCACGCCGCGCTCGTGAACCATGAGGGGATCGCGAGCGTCTTCGACTACGGCGAGGAGAACGGATCCGCCTACCTCGTCATGGAGCTCGTGCCCGGCGAGGCGCTGTCCACCATCATCGAGCGCGAGGGATCCCTCAGCGCCGACAAGACCCTCGACATCGTCGCGCAGACCGCGTCGGCGCTGCAGGCCGCGCACGCCGCGGGCCTGGTGCACCGCGACATCAAGCCCGGCAACCTGCTGATCACGCCGGACGGCCGGGTGAAGATCACCGACTTCGGCATCGCCCGCATCGCCGATCAGGTGCCGCTCACCGCCACCGGACAGGTGATGGGCACCGTGCAGTACCTGTCACCGGAGCAGGCGTCGGGTCACGCCGCCTCGCCCGCCACCGACATCTACTCGCTGGGCATCGTGGCGTACGAGTGCCTGGCCGGGAAGCGTCCGTTCACGGGCGAGTCGCAGGTCGCGATCGCGATGGCGCAGATCAACGACGCCCCGCCGCCGCTGCCCGCGACCGTGCCGCAGCCGGTGCAGAACCTCGTGATGGCGATGATCGCGAAGAAGCCGGCCGACCGCCCCTCGTCGGCCGCGACCGTGGCCCGCGCCGCTCAGGCGCTGCGCCGCGGCGACCTGAACTCGGCCGCGATCGCCGTGCCGGCGATCGTCGCGGGAGTCGTCGGCTCGGTCGCGACGGCCGGCGGCGACGACGCGATGACGCAGCTGCTCGGCGCCACCCAGGGCGCCACCACGATCATGCCGACCACGGCGCAGCTGCCGACGGAGGCCGCGCAGGGTGACGAGGGCCCGAAGAAGAAGAAACGCAGCCCGTGGACGGTGCCGCTGATCGCGCTCATCGCGCTGCTCGTACTGGTGCTCGGCGCCACGGTGTGGGCGCTGCTGGCGAACCAGGGCAACGCGGGTCCGGTGCAGACCTCGACCCCGCCGCAGACCACGCAGCCTCCGCAGACCAAGACCCCCACCCCGACGAAGACCCCCGGGGTGGCCATCGGGTCGCTGGGCCTGATCGGCAAGACCTGCGACGACGCCGTCGCCGTGCTCAAGCAGAACCACCTGGACGGCACCTGCTCGACCGGCGACCACGCGCCCGACGCCCAGCACGTCGGCCTGGTGCAGCGCACCGACCCCAGCGGCGGCAACGTGCCGACCGGCACGGTCGTGAAGCTCACCGTGTACGGCGACATGGTCTCGGTCGGCGCGCCCGACTCTCCGCCGACGCTCGGCGGGCCCGCCGTGGCCGGCAAGACCGTGCAGTTGAGCTGGGCCGGGTACGTGTGCCCGAGTGGCACCGGAAACGTCGTCGGCTACAACGTCACACTCACCAACGCGACGTTCCCGGGGGCGGGATCCCAGCAGGGCTTCAACGCCAGCACGCTGAGCGCCGAGATCTCGGTCGCCAACCAGCCCGGATCCCAGGTCACCGCGACCTACACGGCGCTGTGCGGCGACGAGAAGCGTGAGACCGGGGCATCCCCGCAGATGGCGCAGACGATCGAACCGTCCTCGACGCCGGCACCGACACCGACGCCGACGCCCTGACGGGAATTGCGATCCGGGGGGACCGCAGGAGCATGACAGACAGAGACAGAGGGGGGCCATCCGTGTCGACGAGCACGCGCGTCATGGCGGGCCGCTACCGGGTCGATGACCTGATCGGCCGTGGCGGCATGGCGCAGGTGCACCGTGGGTACGACCTGACCCTCGGCCGCGACGTCGCGATCAAGATCCTCGACCGCGAGCTGGCCCGCGACGCCGCCTTCCGCACCCGGTTCCGGATGGAGGCGCAGGCCGCGTCGCGGATGTCGCACCCCACGATCGTGCGGGTCTACGACGCCGGCGAGGATCCGTCGGCCGAGGCCGGCGGGACGACGGCCGAGCCTGTGCCGTTCATCGTCATGGAGCTCGTGCGCGGCGAGCTGCTCAAGGACGTCATCGCCCGCGGGCCGGTGCCGACCGCCGACGCCGTGCGGTATGCGGACGGGATCCTCGAGGCGCTCGAGTACTCGCACCGTGCCGGAGTCGTGCACCGCGACATCAAGCCGGGCAACGTCATGATCACTCCCTCCGGCGCGGTGAAGGTGATGGACTTCGGCATCGCCCGCGCCGTCTCCGACTCGTCGTCGACGGTCGCCGAGACGACCCAGATCATCGGCACCGCGGCGTACTTCTCGCCCGAGCAGGCCAAGGGCGAGCAGGTCGACGCACGCACCGACCTGTACTCCACGGGTGTCGTGCTGTACGAGATGCTCACCGGCCGGCAGCCGTTCCGCGGCGAGTCGCCCGTCGCCGTCGCCTATCAGCATGTGAGCGAGACGCCGCTGCCGCCCAGCGAGGCGCACGACGACGATCACCCCGCGCCCGAGCTCGACCGGATCCGCGCCCTCGAGCCGGTCGTGTTGCGCGCGATGGCCAAGGATCCGTTCCAGCGCTTCCCCGATGCGCGCTCGTTCCGCACCGCGCTGGCCGGCTCGGCGACCGGATCCGTGCCGACCAAGAGGCAGCTGCACTCTCTCACCAGCGAGCTGTACGGCCCCAACCCGCGGCATGCGCAGGAGACCGCGCGCACGCTGCGTCAGCTCTCCAGCGACACCACGATGACCCGCACGCAGTCCGGGCCGCCGGTGGCGTGGATCTGGGCCGGCGTCGCGCTGCTCATCGTGCTGCTCGCCTCGGTGCTCATCTGGGTCGTGACCATGAAGCCGGCCAGCGGCGTCCCCGACGCAGGCCGCACTGTGCCGAACGCGGTCGGCCAGACCTACGAGACGGCGGTCTCTCTGCTGAGCCGCGAGGACCTGCGGGCGATCCGGATCGACCAGGCCGACGCCACCGTCGACAAGGGCAAGGTCATCAGCACGGATCCCGCGGCGGGCAGCCAGCTCGACAAGGGTCAGTCGGTGACCGTCTACGTCTCCTCCGGCGCGTCGGAGGTGACCGTACCGGCGCTCGTGGGGCTCAGCGCGACCGCCGCGAAGGATGCGATCGGAAAGGCCGGCCTGCAGCTCGGTACGGTGACCCAGCGGAACGATCCGCAGACCCAGCACGACATCGTGCTGTCCTCCAGCGTGGCGGCCGAGACGAAGGTCGCTCCAGGCACGGTGGTCGATCTCGTCGTCGCCAGCGGCGTCGTGACGCTCAACGACCTCACCGGCTGGACGGTCGATGCGGCGACTCAGGCGCTGCAGCAGGCCGGTCTCACCGCCAACCCGGTGCAGAATCCGAACTGCAAGGCCACGGATCCGAAGACCGTCGCCTCGATGTCGGCGGCACCCGGTGATGTTCCCGTGCAGTCGACCATCGACCTGACGGTCTGCACCGGGAAGTAGTGCTGCTCAGCCCCCGGTCGGCGACGGCTCGATGCTGACGTCGCCGGGGGAGATGAGCGGGCTCACCCACGGGAACACCCAGAACAGCAGCGCGTACAGCACCGCCGCCAGCAGAGCCATCAGGATCAGCACCCGCAGCCACCACGGGCCGGGCAGGATCCGCCAGAGCGCCGCATACATTCAGCTCACCGCCGTCAGGGACGCCGGTTCGCCCAGTGCACGGGGCTGGAAGCCCTCGAAGACGCCGTAGGCGATGATCCGCTCGGCGAGTGAGTACAGCGGCGAGCATGCCGTGAGAGTGATGTATGGCCGCCCGGCCGGTGCCTCCGGCATCTGCGGCACCGGATCCAGCACGTCCACGCTGTCCGGCGTCACGTACTCCAGCGTGCGGAACCGGTAGGTGTACCAGCCTTGCGCGGTCTCGATCACGATGGCGTCTCCGATATGCAGCCGGTCGAGCTGGTTGAACGGCTTTCCCCAGGTGGTGCGGTGCGCGGCCATCGAGAAGTTGCCCGCCTGCCCGGGCATGCCCGCGTACGGATAGACGCCGATCCAGCCGTGATCCAGCGTGTCCGCGCGCGTGACGCCTCCGGCGATCTGCACGTTGTAGTCGGATCCCCACCGCGGCACCCGCAGCTGCGCGCCCCACGGCACGCCGTTCTCGGGCGGGGCCATCACGGGCGGCGTGTACTGTACGGGGCGACCGTCGACACCGGATCCGTCCTCGATCGGCGGCCGGGCGGGCGCCGGCTCCTTCGCCCACGCCTGGGAGATCTGCTGGCCCTTCTCGTTCGAGGCCGCACTCATGATGAGGTCTCCGATCCACATCTGCCACGCGACGAACAGCAGCACGATCGCACCGGCGGTGAGCAGCAGCTCTCCGAGCACACTCGTGACGGTCACCGGGCGACGAGCGCCGGATCGGCGCGGGATTCCGCGCCCCGTGGCGTCCCGGGCGTCGATCATGCCGCGATCCTACCGAGCCCGGGTCTGCGCACGTCGTCGGCGACGTCGGCGCCCCGTGAAGCGCCGGGGCTCATGGGTAGACTGGGCGCATGGCACGATCCCGCAAGTCCGAAGACGTCGAAGCCCCGAAGGCGGAGGGCGACGCCGCCCCCAACGCCGTGTGGTTCAAGCCGGTCATGATCGGCTTCATGCTGCTGGGACTGGCGTGGATCCTGGTGTTCTACATCACCGGCATGCAGTACCCGATCCCGGGTCTGCAGTCGTGGAACCTGCTGATCGGTCTGGGCATCGCCCTGATCGGCTTCCTGATGACCACCCGCTGGCGCTGACCCGCCCCGACCGCTCTCCGAGAACGCCCCCGCCTGCGCGGGGGCGTTCTCGCGTTTCGGATCCATTCCGGACCCATTCCGGATCCGGAATCTCGCAGGCTTATCCCCCGTTCCGCCGAGTTATCCACACTCTGGGGAGGACTTTGCACACCGCCTCCCCGAAGTTATCCACAGATCTATCCCCACCTGGGGAGAATTACACGGGTGTGATTCACGCCGGCCCGGATACGCCGCAGGCCCCCGCCGAAGTGAGGGCCTGCGGATGAGGACTGCGGGCGAGGTCAGTGCCCGGCGGTGATGAGCAGCGGCGGCACGATCGCCACCACCGCCAGCAGCACGACCGTGAGGGCCGACACGAGGCCGATCCACCAGAACCGGGAGCTTGTGCGGCCGCCCGTGCGCGCATAGATGAGGCCGATCAGCCCGCCGACGACCGCGCCGCCGACGTGCGCCTCCCAGGCGATCCCCGGCACGATGAACCCGTATGCGAAGTTGATCGCGAGCACGACCAAGGCGCCGACGATGTTGCCACCGAGGTGACGGGCGATCACGATGAGCGCGACGAACACGCCGAAGATCGCCCCCGACGCCCCCACCGTGGGCTGCGCCGGCGCGATCAGCGCCATGGCGACGGATCCGCCGAGGCCGCTCACGAGATACAGCGTGAGGAACTTCGCGCGGCCCAGCAGCGGCTCGAGCTGCTGTCCGACCATCCACAGGGCGAGCATGTTGAGGCCGAGGTGGATGAGGCCGCCGTGCACGAGCAGCGCGGTGAGCATGCGCCACGGCTCGAACGGCAGTCCGGACAGCGACGGATACAGATACGCGCCGGCGAACTGCAGCGCACCCGTGAGCGGTCCGCCGATCCCCGGCACCAGCTGCAGCAGGCTGACCGCCGCCGTGATCGCCATGATCACATACGTGACTACGGGGCGACCGCCGACGGCGGTCAGGGAGCGCGCGCCCCAGCGCCGGTTCGCGCGGCGCTGGGCCGGCGTCTGGTCGCGGCGCTGCTGCTGCATGCACTCCGGGCAGATCACGCCGACCGGCGCTTGCGTCTGACACTCCGGGCAGATGGTGCGCATGCACCGCTGGCACAGCACGAAGCTCTGCCGCCCGGGGTGGCGATAGCAGAAGTTGTCGGGATTCGCGTGGAACTCCGGTGTCGTCATGCGTCTGCTCCGGAGTCCTCGCGCGGATCCGGGGTCAGTTGGCGACGATGTCGACGGACTGCAGCACCACGTCCTCGACGGGACGGTCTCCCGCACCGGTGCGCACGGCCGCGATCTCGTCGACGACGGCCTTGGAGGCCTCGTCGGCGACCTCGCCGAAGATCGTGTGCTTTCCCTGCAGCCAGGGGGTCGGGTCGGTGGTGATGAAGAACTGCGAGCCGTTGGTGCCCTCGGCCTGACCGGTGATGGCGTTGCGGCGCAGGCCGGCGTTCGCCATCGCGAGCACGTACGGCTCGTTGAAGTTCAGCTCGCCGTGGATCTCGTCGTTGAAGGTGTAGCCGGGGCCGCCGACGCCCTGGCCGAGCGGGTCACCGCCCTGGATCATGAAGTTGGGGATGATGCGGTGGAAGATGACGTCCTTGTACAGGGCGCCCTCGCCGGGCTTGCCGGTCGCAGGGTGCGTCCAGGATCCGGTGCCGTCGGAGAGTTCGACGAAGTTCTTCACCGTGCGGGGAGCGTGGTCACCGTAGAGGTTGATGACGATGTCTCCGTGGTTGGTGTGCAGCGTGGCGACGTGAGTGGCGTGAGGCATGCGTCTATTCTCGCATCGGATCCCAGGAAGTTCTCCGACGCACACCCGTCACACAGGACCTCGTCTGGCAAGATGGGAGATCCGAACCCCGTTTCGATTGGGAGGGCATCGTGGGCCTGAGCCGCAAGCGTCAGAAGGAACTCCGTCAGCTCCAGGGCGAAGCCGCAAAGCTGTGGGCCGCCCAGCAGGTCGTGGCAGGGGAAGCCGTGGGCGTCGCCCGCGAAGCCGGCCGCCAACTGGACAACTTCCGGCGAGAGCAGGTCGTCCCCGCCGTGCAGGACGTCTACGAGCACCGCGTGGTGCCGGCCGTCGACCGGGGCGTCAAGTTCTCCCGCGACGTCGTCGACAACCGGGTCATCCCCGCCGTCGGCGGCGTGATCGGATCCGCGCTCACCGCGTGGGACATCGCCAACTCCAAGCGCGCCGGCGGCTCGACCGCCCCCCGCGCGGTGGTCACCGTCGCGCCCGAGCCCCGCAAGGGCCTCGGCATCGGCGCGATCATCGCCCTCGTGCTCGGCGCCGCCGCCGCCGTGGGTGTGCTCGTCGCCGCCTGGCAGGCCCTGCGTGCGGATGACGAGCTCTGGGTCGCGGACGACCCGCTGAGCGCCCCCGAGGCGTGAGCACCGAGACCCCCTCGATGTCCGGCGGATCCGTCGGACATGAGCGCGTGCGCGACGCCGCCGCGGCACGAGGCCTCGACATCGAGATCCTCCAGCGTCCGGCGGCGAACAGCCTGCGCGAGGCCGCGGCGCTGCTCGGCCTCGAACCCGGTGGCATCGTGAAGACCCTCGTGGTCAAGCGCAGCGACGACACCTTCCTGTTCGCGCTGATCCCCGGCGGGCGCAAGATCAGCTGGCCGAAGCTGCGCGCCGTCGTCGGCGTGAACCGGCTGAAGCTGCCGGAGGCGGACGTGGCGCTGGCGGCGACCGGGTACGAGCGCGGCACGATCGTTCCGATCGGCAGTACGACCGACTGGCCGGTGTTCGCCGACGAGTCGATCCGCGGGCAGCGCATCGCGATGGGCGCGGGTGCGCACGGCTACAGCCTCTTCGTCGACGCCGACGCCCTGATCGACGCATACGGCGCGACGGTCGCCGACATCTCCGACCCGGAGTGACCGCGACCCGGCGTCGCGGTAGCATCCGGGCATGTCGGATGCGCTGGATGAATGGTCGGAGTTCCACGTCGCGATGCTGGGCGCCACGGCCGCACTCGCGGGACTCGTCATCGTCGCCGCGAGCGTCAACATCGACAAGATCGTGGCCGCCAGGGCGCTGACCGCACGCCTCGGCGCGGCGATCGCCTGCCTCGTCCTCGCGATCCTCACCTCGGGCATCGCCCTGATCCCGGACATCGGATCGCTCTGGTTCGGCGTGCTTGTGCTGATCTTCACCGCCGGCGCCACGGGGTTCCAGGTGCACGCGGCGCGCACGCTGCGGCAGGACCCGGGTCACGGCAGCATCGCCCTGCGAGCCGCCCTCGGGTTCCTTCCGCTGGCCGCGTACGCCGCGGCAGGCGTGCTGCTACTGGCCGGTCTGCCCGCAGGGCTCCTGCTCGCGGCTGCCGGTTCCCTGCTCGCCCTCGTCGTGGTGATCGTGATCTCGTGGATCGCCCTGGTCGAGGTGCTGCGCTGACTCAGCCGGTGAGGCCCGCCATGCGCAGCGCGATGTCGACCAGCCGCACCCGCTGCAGACCCGGCACCTCTTCGAGCCGGTACCAGGCCGCCATGTCGGTGGACCCGTTCTTCTCGAATCGCAGCCGCCCGCCGACGATTCGGGCGCGGTAGACGATCCGCAGGGTGTGCAGCGGATCCGTCGCGCCCTCGGTCACGCGGCGCTTCGCGGGGATCACCCGGGAGTGGATCCCGAGCAGCTCCTCGATCACCACCCGGTAGCCGGTCTCCTCCGCCACCTCGCGGCGCGCGGCGACCTCCGGATCCTCGCCGTCCTCCAGACCCCCGCCCGGCATCGTCCACGACACCCGGCGGCCCTCGGTCCAGCGCGCCAGCAGCACACGCCCCTCGTCGTCCTCGACGACGGCGTAGGCCGCGACACGCAGATCCATGACTTCACCCTAGCCAGCGCCGGCAGGCCCGCGGAGCGCAGGGCGGATCCGATCGATCAGTTCTGAAGAAGCGCGGGGTGCTGCGCGTTCCTAGGCTGATGATCGTCCCCGTCACCGGGACCCACGACAGGAGGATGACATGTCTGAGAGCACCGCCCCGAGCCTGACCACCGAGGAGCGCGCCGCCGTGAAGGAGGCCACGAAGGAGAGCCGCACGCGCGCCGCGCGCACGAAGATCTCCCCGGCGGAGGCACGCGCCGCCGGCGAAGCCGACGTCCTGGCCAAGATCGCTGAGATGGACGACGAGGACGGCGCCCTCGCCACGGCGCTGCACCGTCTCGTCGCCGAGAACGCGCCGCACCTCGTCCCGCGCACCTATTACGGCATGCCGGCCTGGGCCAACGAGGCCGGCAAGGTGGTGTGCTTCTTCAAGCCGAAGGCGAAGTTCAAGGTGCGCTACGCGACCTTCGAGTTCGAGTGGCCCGCACAGCTCGACGACGGTGCGGTGTGGCCGACGTCGTATGCGGTGACCTCGCTCGGTGCGGCCGAGCTGGCGTTCCTCGGCGAGCGCATCCGCACGGCGGCTCCGGCCGCGTGAGTTCGAGCGGATCCGGTCGCCGGCGTCCCCGGGTGACCGGATCCGTCACTCGCCGCGCAGATGCGCGGCGGTGAGCTCGGCCATCTCGTCATCGCTGAGCTCGTCCAGGCTGCGCGACTCGCGCTTGTCCATCCGGATCCAGCGCATCATCAGGATCACCAGGATCGGCACGTCGACGATCTCGGCGATGAACCACAGGAAGTCGCCGGAGAGATGCTGGTCGTGCAGGGGGTTCGGGAACCAGCCCGGCATCCCGGGGACGACCCGCGTGACGCCATCGAGCACGCTGTCGTTCAGGCGCAGCAGGATCCCGGGGATCGCGTCCAGCAGCAGCTCCACGAACGCGAACAGGAACTCGGCGACGATGAAGAGCCCCGTGCGCAGCACCGTGTGCGCGGCCATCGGAAGCACCATAAGCAGGCCGAGCACCGGCACCAGCACGCTGGTCAGCCCCTGCGCGACCGGGCTCATCCGCAGGGTCGCGGCGAGCGGGGTGAAGAACACCGCGAACACCAGGCAGGTGAACACCGGCGCCATGATCGCGTTGCCGAAGAACTTCGCGAGCCATGAGCGCAGGAACCCGTTCACCCGGGCCCGCGGCCGCGCGGAGAGCACGGCGCGCGCGAGCGATACCGGGCGACCGAGCGTGAGCAGCACCGGCACCACGAACAGCAGCAGCGCGATGCGGGTCGTGAAGGCCCAGCGGATCTGCGTGCTCCAGGTGCCGAGGAACCCGAACGACACCCAGGCATAGGATCCGAGCCCTAGCAGCAGGAACATCAGGGTGAGTCGCAACGGCCAGCGGTGCCCTCGGCGACGCAGCACCAGCACCCCGCCGAGGTACAGCGCGGCGGCCACGATGAGCACCCCCAGAGCCACGGGATCCAGGCTCCAGGTGCTGAGGAACACGGGGATGGGCGGCGTAGCGGCTCCTGTCGGGCGGTGCGGACATCCGGCGTTCGGGCGCCGGGCCGTGCCGACGTTACGCCCGGCCGCTATGGGCCCGGTGGGATCCGGGTGGCCCGTGGTGTCCGAGTCCGGATCCGGCCGAGTGCGCCAACGGCGCTGTTCCTCGGTCGAGTGCACGAACGGCGCTCTTCCCCGCCAATCCAATCGTCTGGGCCGGACGGGCGACGCAGCGGATCCGGCGGACGATTGATGACGGGACCGTGGCGGACGCGACGGTTCATCTCGATCTCGGAATATGCCTCCCCGGAGCCCTGGCGCGGCCCGGCCGGGCGGACGTAGCGTGGAGGGGTGAGCACCCCCTTCCCCGCCTCCGTGTACGCCGCCCGTCTCGATCGCGCCCGCGCCCTGACCGCCGAGGCCGGGCTCGATGCGATCATCGTCGGTGCCGGGCCCGACCTCACCTATCTCGTGGGCGTCGAGGGCGACACGATCGAGCGGCTGACCGCGCTCGTGATCCCGGCCGAAGGCGCGCCGACCATGGTGGTGCCGCGCATGGAGCTCGCGAAGGTGCGCGACACCGCGGTCGGCTCGCTGGGTCTGGCGGTATCGGACTGGGTCGACGGCGAGGATCCGTACGCCCTCGTGACCGCGGCGACCGGATCCGTCTCCCGCTTCGGGGTCTCCGATGCGCTGCCGGCGCTGCACGTGGTCCCGCTGACCGAGCGCCTGGGCGCACGGCCCGAGCTCGCGACGCCCGTGCTGCGCGAGAGCCGCATGATCAAGGATGCCGCGGAGATCGCCGAACTGCGCCGCGCCGGTGACGCGATCGACGCCGTGCATCGCCGCGTGCCCGGGCTGCTGCGCGCCGGCCGCACTGAGCGCGAGGTCGCCGCCGACATCGCGACCGCGATCATCGAGGAGGGGCACCGCACGGTCGAGTTCGTGATCGTGGCGTCCGGGCCCAACGGCGCGGACCCGCATCATGAGGTGTCGGATCGCGTGATCGAGCGCGGCGACATCGTGGTGGTCGACATCGGCGGCGCGGTGCCGAGCGGCTACAACTCCGACAGCACCCGCACCTATGCGGTGGGCGAGCCCGATCCCGAGGCCGCACGCCGCATCGCGGTGCTCGTACGCGCCCAGCAGGCCGCGGTCGACGCGGTGCGCCCCGGCGTGACCGCGGAGCAGGTCGACGCCGCCGCCCGCGACGTGCTCGCCGCGGAGGGCCTGGCCGAGGCGTTCCTGCACCGCACCGGCCACGGCATCGGCGTGACCACGCACGAGGAGCCGTACATCGCGCCCGGCAACGACCTCCCGCTGCGCGAGGGCATGGCGTTCAGCATCGAACCGGGCATCTACTTCCCCGGATCCTGGGGCGCCCGCATCGAGGACATCGTCGTCGTCACCGCCGACGGCTGCGTGAACCTCGACACCACCCCGCACGAGCTGACGGTGGTGGC
Organism: Actinomycetota bacterium; assembly: GCA_018268455.1. Lineage (GTDB taxonomy): Bacteria > Actinomycetota > Actinomycetes > Actinomycetales > Microbacteriaceae > Microbacterium. The sequence continues at coordinate 62,673 of JAFDWM010000003.1, forward strand.
GGCCGCGGACTGAGCCGGCCGCCGTCGGAGCTCCCTCTCCACGCTCACCGCGACCCAACTTCGGAGCGCGGATCCGACACGCCGTGCCGTGTGTCCATCCGCACGGCGTGTCGCCGCTCTGCTCCGAAGTTGGGCGCGCGGATCCGCCCGCACGGGCCCGCTGGAAGTCCGCAGGGGCGGATCCGGTGGGGGAGACCGCCTCAGTGCGTGCGGTCGAGGGCCTCGGGGATGTCGACGCGCCACGACGACGGCGCCTCCGACGCGGGGGCTGCGGGGAGCACGCCCTCGCCGTCGGGGTGCGGGATCGCATCCAGCAGCGCCTCCGTGTACGGATGCACCGGGTTCGCCCACACCACCGGCGTCGCGCCCGACTCGACGATCCTGCCGCGGTACATCACGGCGACGCGGTCGGCCATCAGCCGCACCACGGAGAGGTCGTGCGAGATGAACAGCATCGCCGCGCCCGACGCCACGCACAGCTCACGCATCATGGCGGCGACCGAGGCCTGCGCCGACGCATCCAGCGCCGAGATCGGCTCGTCGGCGACGATGAGGTCGGGCTTCGCGGCGAGCGCCCTGGCGATCGCGACGCGCTGACGCTGCCCGCCGGAGAGCTGGTACGGGTAGCGGTTCTCCAGCGCCGGGGCGAGGCCGACCGCCTTCAGCCAGTGCGCAGGATCCTCGCTGTCGACGCCGCGGGCGCGAGCCGCGCGGGACCCCTCCGCGATCTGCTGCGCCACGCGGATCCGCGGGTTCAGCGAGGAGTTCGGATCCTGGAAGACCATCTGGATCGCCGTGAGCTCCTTCGGCCGTGTGCGCAGGCCGAGCGGCTGCACCGGCCGGTCGCGGTACAGCACGGTGCCGGCCGCGGGCTTCTCCATGCCGATCACGGCGCGTGCCGTGGACGACTTGCCGCAGCCGCTCTCGCCGACCAGGGCGAGCACTTCGCCCGCGCCGATGTCGAAGCTGACGCCGTCGACGGCGCGGAACGACGTGCGCCCGCCGTACTCGACGGCCAGCGAGTCCACGTGCAGGACGGGCGCGCTCGACGCGGTCATGACAGCTCCCCCTCGGTCGTGTCGGCAGACGGATCCTCGCCGCCGCCGCTCGTCGCCGGTTCGTCGACGAGCGAGTCCTGCGCGTCGGGCATCGCATCGAGCAGCTCCCGCGTGTACGGGTGCTGCGGATCCTGGAAGATCTGCTGCCGGGACCCCGCCTCGACGATGAGACCTCCGCGCATCACGGCGACCTCGTCGGCGATGGCGCTCATCACGCCCAGGTCGTGCGTGACGAGCAGCACGGCGAGGTCGCGCTCGGTGGCAAGGTCGCGCAGCAGATGCAGGATCCCCGCCTGCACGGTCACGTCGAGCGCGGTCGTCGGCTCATCGGCGAGCAGCACCTCGGGCTCGCAGGCCAGGGCGATCGCGATCGCGATGCGCTGCCGCTGCCCGCCGGAGAACTGGTGCGGGTACTTCTGCAGCGCCTCCTCCGGGTTCGGCACGCGCACCAGCGCGAGCAGCTCTGCCGCCCGCTTCCGGGCGTCGGCACGTGACAGCTTCAGATGCGTGCGGATCCCATCGGCGAGCTGCGATCCGACGGTGATCTGCGGGTGCAGGCTGGCCGACGGATCCTGGAACACCATCCCGATGCGCTTGCCGCGCACGTGCCGGTAGGCCTTGCCGGTCATGCCGACCAGCTCGGTGTCACCGCCGAGGATGACGGATCCGGACGCCGTGCCGCCGGCCGGCAGCAGGCCGAGGATCGCCATCGCGGTCATGCTCTTGCCGGATCCGGATTCTCCCGCGAGACCCTGGATGCGGCCGGGCACGAGATCGAGCGAGATGCCCTTGACCACCTCGGTGCGGTTGCGCTTGCCCTGCCCGAGCTCGACGCGCAGGTCGCGGATCGCCAGTGCGGCGCTCACTCGGCCACCTCCCCGGTCGCAGCGGCGGCGGAGACCGCGGTGGGCGCCTCCGCCTCGCGCTCGCGCGCGGCGAGCGGGTCGAGGGCGTCGCGTAGCGAGTCGCCGATGAAGTTGAACGCCATCACGATGCTGAGGATCGCGAGGCCCGGGAAAAGGCCCAGCCACCAGGCGGAGGTGTTCTGCATGGCGGCGGCGATCATCGTGCCCCATTCCGGCGTCGGCGGCTGTGCGCCGAGGCCGAGGAACGACAGGCCGGACAGCAGCAGGATCGCGGTGCCGATGTCGAGCGAGGCCAGCACCAGCACGGGCCCGGCGATGTTCGGCAGCACGTCGCGCAGCAGCGAGCGCACCGGGGAGGATCCGAGCAGCCGGCCGGCGATCACGTAGTTCTGCGTGCGCAGGCCCAGCACCAGCGACCGGGTGATGCGGGCGTAGGGGGGCCAGGCCACGATGATTCCCGCGATCACGGCGTTCATGATCGAGGGGCCGAGCGAGGCGGCGATGACCATGGCCAGGATCACGGTCGGGAACGCCATCACCATGTCGGTGATGCGCATGAGAACCTCGTCGACCCAGCCGCCGAGGTAGCCCGCGACCGCGCCGATGATCGTGCCGATGATCATGGCGCACACCACGAGCATGAGCGCCAGCGGGATCGTGGTCTGCGCGCCCAGCAGCAGCCGGGAGAACACGTCGCGACCGTTCACGTCGGTGCCCATGATCGCCTCGCCGCTCGGCGCGGCCAGGCGCGGCAGGTCCTGCGCGAGGGGGTCGTGCGGTGCGATCCAGGGCGCGAGGATCGCGACCACGATCCAGACCAGGGCGATGAGCGTGCCCACGATCGCCAGCGGGGTGCGCCAGGCGCGGGGCAGCAGCGGCCGGCGGCGCTTGGGCGCCAGCTTCTCCGGGACGATGAGATTCACGACAGCCTCACTCGCGGGTCCAGGACGCCGTAGAGCACGTCGACGACGAGGTTGATGACGAGGTAGATCACGCCGACCACCAGGCCGACGCCGGTCACGGCCAGCAGATCGAGGTTCTTCGACGCGTTGTAGGCGTAGGTGCCCAGGCCCGGCCACGCGAACACGGCCTCGACCAGCACGGTGCCGGAGAGCAGACTGCCGAACGCGATGCCGACGAGGGTGAGGATGGGCAGCGCCGCCCCGCGCAGCACGTAGCCGACGACGACCCGGCGTCCGCTCAGACCCTTGGCCCGCGCCGCCCGGGCGTAGTCCATGTCGAGCACCTCGAGCACCGAGGTGCGCACGAAGCGGGTGAGGGTCGCGATCGTGAACAGGCTCAGCACGAGCACCGGCAGGGCCAGGTGGCTGGTCGCGTCGAAGAAGCCGACCGAGTCGCCGTTGAGCAGGTAGTCGATCGTGTAGAACCCGGTGATGCGGGGCGGGGGAGTGATCGTCGGGGAGATCCGCCCAGATCCGCTCACCCAGTGCAGGTTCATGAAGAACAACTGGTAGCAGAGGATCGCCATCCAGAACGTCGGAATGCTGAGCCCGATCAGGGTGACCACGCGCACCACCTGGTCGGTGGCCTTGCCTCGGCGGTAGGCGGCGAGCGTGCCGAGCACGATCGCGACGGCGAGGCTGACGATGATGGCGTAGAACGCGATCTCACCCGTCGCGGGGACCGCCTTCGCGAGATCGTCGGAGATCGGGCGCCCCGTGGTCATCGAGGTGCCGAAGTCGCCGCGCAGCAGGTTGCCGACGTAGAGGAAGAACCGGATCCACACCGGCTGGTCGAGTCCGTACTTCTCGCGGAAGGCGGCGACCGTGGCCGGGTTCGACGAGGCGCCCTCACCGAGGGCTGCGCGCACCGGGTCGCCGGGCACGATCACGGTGAGGGAGAAGGTGACCAGCACGATCCCGAACAGCAGGATCACGCTCGTCACGGCCCTGCGGGCGAGGAAGCGCAGCAGCGTGTGCTGCGCCTGCCGCGTCCTGCGGGTGGCGATGGCTTGGGTCTCGGACACAGGGCGCTTCCGGCTCGTCGGGAGAGGGAATGGTGCTGCGGGGCCGGATCCGCGTGGATCCGGCCCCGCAGGGCTCACTTCGCGGGGTGCAGTGTGCGAAGGTCGAGGGTCCAGGTCACGTTGTACTCAAGACCGGCGACCTTGTCCGAGCTGGCGAGGTTGATGCCCGGCACGATCAGCGGCACGAACGGGCCGGACTCCTGCATCGCCTTCGCGTAGTCGCTGAACGCGGTGTTGCGGGCGTCGACCGTCGTGGCGTTCTGCGCCTTGGTCACCAGATCGGCGATGGCGGGGTCGGCCTCGGCCGTCCAGCCGGCGCGCAGGCCCACCTTCTGGCCCGGGCCGAACGGCAGGAACGAGGAGGTGTCGGCGTAGTCCGGGCCCCAGTACCAGAGCGAGAACGCCTCCTGCGCCTTGACGTACGGCTGCACCTCGGTCGCGAACGGCGCGGGGGCCAGGCTCGCGTTGATGCCCGCGGCCTTGAGCTGCTCCTGCACGCGCTCGGCGACGGGGGTGAACTCGACGCCGCCGACCGGGTTGTCGTTCGGGAACTGCAGCTTGATGGCCTCGCCGTTGTAGCCCGACGCGGCCAGCGCCTCCTTGGCCTTGGCGAGATCCTGCTTCACACCGGTCTTGTTCGCACCGGGGAACATCGGCGGGATGACGCCGGTCGCCTGCTCGGATCCGGCACCGGCGAGCTCGAGGAGCTTCGGGTAGTCGAGCGCGTAGCGCACGGCCTCGGCGAACTTCGGGCTCGCGGTGACGCCGCCCACGTTCTTGTCCTGGTTGATCAGCAGGAACAGGGTCTCGGCCGACGGGGCCGAGTTCACCGTGAAGCCGTCGCCGAGGTTCTTCACCTGGTCGCCGGAGAGGTCGACCGCCACGTTGGAGTCGCCGCCCTTGAGGTTGGTCAGCTGGGTGGACGACTGCGAGATGTTGCGCACGACGATCTTGTCGTAGGCGGGCTTGTCGGTGCCGTCGTACTTGTCGTTCTTCACCAGCACCACCTGGGTGGTGAGATCGAGCGACTGCAGCTTGTACGGGCCGGAACCCGCGGAGTTCGCGTCGAGCCAGCTCTTCGCGGCGTCCTTCTCGTCGGTCGTGCCGCCGTTCTTCTCGACGAGCTTCGAGTTGAGGATCGCGAGCGACGGGTTGGTGACGATCGCCGGCAGCTGCAGCGACGGGGTCTTCGTGCTCAGCGTGACGGTCTTGTCGTCGACCTTGGCGACCGTGATCCCGGTCATCAGGAAGTTCGCCTTGGAGTCGGTGATGCCGGCGACGCGGTCGAGCGAGAACACGACGTCATCCGCGGTGACGGGAGTGCCGTCGGAGAACGTGCGGCCGTCCTGGATCGTGAAGGTGAACTCGGTCGCGTCGGCGTTCTGCTTCATGGTCGCGAGATCGGGCTTCGGGGTGCTCGAGTCGGAGCCCTGGAAGGTGAGCAGCGTGTCGTACACGGCGTGCAGCACCATGTTGCCGGTCGGCACGTAGTTGCGGCCCGGGTCGCCGGTCTCGAGCGAGAACGCGGTGTCGACCACGAGCGTGCCACCGGTGGAACCGGATCCGGAGCTGTTCGAGTTGTTCGCGGAGTTGCCGCCGGAGCAGCCCGCGAGGGCGATGGCGGCGACGGCGATGAGCGCAGCGGCCGCGTGGCGGTAGGAACGTGCCACGACTTCCTCCTCATTGAGAGAACTGGACGGGTCAGAAGACCTGATCGGGTTTTGCTGGCACTCTATCCGAGAGATGGGTCCGATTTCGATAAATCGATTGTCACGCTTCCGTCACTACGGCAATATGTCCAGCATGACTGAGGAACCGCGGCCGGTCTCTGGACGATCCGCACCCGTGCTCGACCAAATCGCGTACGACATCCTTCGCGCGCTGCGCCGCAACGGCCGGATCTCCATCGCCGCACTCGCGCAGGAGGTGGGGATCTCCCGGGCGAGTGCCTACTCGCGGGTGGAGTCACTCAGCCGCGCCGGCATCATCACCGGGTACACCGCCGAGGTCGACACGACAGGGCTCGGGCTGGGAGTCAGCGCCCTCGTGTTCTGCACCGTGCAGCCGCAGTCCTGGACGGCGTTCCTGCATGCGATCGGGGAGATGCCCGATGTCGAGTCCGCACGCGTGATGACGGGCGAGCACGACGTCATGCTGATCGTGCGCAGCACCGACATGGAGTCGATGCAGTCGCTGGTGATCGGCGCGATCGCGAACATGCCCGAGGTCACCAAGGTCGAGACGGCGATCGTGATGGGTGAGGTGTTCCGGCGCCCGTTCGTGCTCCCCGACGAGATCCCGCACCGGGATCCGATCGGCGTTGACAGCGGCCTGATGCGGTTCACCCGCACCGATCAGAGCCGCAGCACCCGGGTCTGATCGTCGGCGAGCAGTCAGCCTGGTTCGCGCTCAGACCTGCAGCGCGCTCAGACCTGCAGGCAGACGCTGACGTGATCCACGCCGTCGACGGCGAAGTCCTCGACGAGCCGGATCCGCCCGTCGTCCGCACGCTCCGCCCGGCTGGTGGCGTCGCCGCGCACGATCGCGCCATCCTCGACCAGCGCATGGGCGAACGAGATCCGCACCTCGGCGTCGAACACCTCGCCCACGAAACGACCCTCGGTCACGGTGTCACCGGTGTACTCGCCCCAGACCAGGCGCCCGTCCTGGTGGTAGTCGAAGGTCGTCGGCGCGATCGGGTCGACCTCGCTCGCGGTCGAGGACACCATGGCGAAGCGCAGCCCGTCGAGGGCGAGGGGGGAAGGCATGACGACGAGTATGGACCCGCGAGCCGGATCCGCCCAACTTCGGAGTTCGTGGCCGACACGCCGTACGGAGCACGGATCCCCCGGCGTGTCGGCCCGCAGCTCCGAAGTTGGGGTCGGCGCGGGGGCCGGCGGATCCCGGCGCGGAATCTATTAACAGGTTCATCCACATGTGGATTACTCGACCCTATGGAAAATTCGAGAGGATCAGGAGATTCTGCTGAACAGCCTGTTGCCTCCGGCGGCGAGTGCCGCGCCGACCGCGAGGATGGCGGATCCGCCGCCGGCGTAGGCGATCTGCAGGTGGCTGCCGTGGTTCTCGACCGTGATGAAGATCACCACGAACGCGATCGCCGAGACCGCCGCGCTCACCCCGGCGACCCACCACAGCGCACCGAGCGAGCGCACCGGCTGCGCGGGTTCCGGCACCCGCCGGAGCAGCAGCGCGATCCCGCCCAGGCAGCCACATGCCGCAACAAGCATGAAGGCGGCGACGACGTCGCTGGGCCGGTGCCACTGCTGGATCACGAGCCCGATCCCCGTCGCCACGGCGACCGCGCCGCCGATCAGCGCCGCCAGCGGACGCCAGCGGGGCGTGCTCACGAGGAAGACCGCGAAGCCCGCGGCAGCCGCGACCGTCGCATGCCCGGACGGGAATGAATTACCCAGCAGGTCGGTGGCTCCGGTCTCCGCACGCACCAGGAACACGTGCTTGGCGAGCTCGGCGGCCGCGACCGCGACCACGCCGACGGCGAGCGCGACCACGAGATGCGTGAAGCGCCGGGTGACGACGCCGATGATCACCGTGAGCAGGATCCCGCCGCCGATCGCGACGAGCGGGACCGTGCCGAGGATCATGCCGGTGAGGCGGTAGATCGCGTCGTGCTGCGACGAGGCGCCGACGAACGCGCGCTCGTCGACGATCTGGCCGACGTAGGTGCCGACGAAGAACAGGTACGTCGCGATGAACGCGATCGCGAGCCCGAGGGCCGCGAGCGCGAACGGCGTCGCTGTTCGTCTCCTCGTCACCCGTCCATCATGCAGGCTCGACCTGTGCGGCGCCCGGCCTGGCGCTGTGCTTCGGGCGGGCGGAGTCCAGCAGCGGCAGCGCGATGTGCACGAGCGGGCCGATGCCGAGCGCGAACACCACCGTGCCGATGCCGACGGTACCGCCGAGCAGCCAGCCGATCACCAGCACTGTGAGCTCGACGCTCAGCCGCGCGGCCCAGATCGGCCAGCCCAGGCGCTCGTGCATGCCCGTCATGAGGCCGTCGCGTGGCCCCGGCCCGAACCGCGCCCCGATGTAGAGTCCGCTGGCGATCGCGACGACCACCACAGCCGCCAGGAGCACCAGCACCTGTGCGAGCAGGCCCTCCGCCGGCGGCACGACCGTGATCGTGGCCTGGATGGCCGTGCCCACGAGCAGCACGTTCAGCACGGTGCCGACGCCGGGACGCTGACGCAGCGGGATCCACAGCAGCAGCACCAGCAGGCCGACGATGTTGGTGATCCAGCCCACGCCGATGCCGGTCCGGGCGGCGAGTCCCTCGGCGAACACGGTCCACGGGTCGACGCCCAGGCCGGCGTCGATCATGAGCCCGCAGCCGAACCCGTACAGCGCGAGCCCGATGAGCAGTTGCAGCATCCGTCGTGTCATGGATCCATGATGCGGGAGAACTGGCCTGTTGAGACCAGTCCAATCGCTTTATGCTGGCCCCATGGACTCCCGGCTCTCCGCCCGTGCCCTCGTCGAGCTGCTCGGCCTCTGGCGCACCAGCGACCCTGCCTTCGCGGCGCTGGCGGACGGGATCCGCCTGCTCTGCCTGGACAACCGGATTGCACCGGAGACGGCGCTGCCCGCCGAGCGCGAGCTCGCGACGGCGCTCGGAGTGAGCCGCACCACGGTCGCGGCCGCCTACGGCAGTCTGCGCGGCACCGGGCACATCCTGAGCCGGCAGGGCTCGGGCAGCGTCACCCGGCCGCTCGGGCGCACGGCGTCCAACCGCTGGTTCGACCGCGGCGGCATCGACCTGCAGCAGGCGAGCCCGCCGGCCTGGCCGGGGCTTCCGGGCGTGATCGCCGAGGCCGCGGCCGGGGCGACCGCCCTCGTCTCGCGCTCCGGCTTCGACATCCTGGGCCACGTCGAGCTGCGGGCCGCGATCGCCGACCGGTACACGCACAACGGTCTCCGCACGGATCCGGACCAGATCATGGTCACCACCGGCGCGCAGCACGCGCTGGGGCTCATCGCCCGCACCCTGCTGCGCCGAGCCGACCGGGTGCTCATCGAGACGCCGAGCTACCCGCACGCGATGGAGACGTTCCGGCATGCCGGAGGGCGACTCGTGGGTGTACCGGTCGACGCGGCGCACGGCTGGGACCTCGACCGTGCCGCGCAGGCCTTCGCCCGCACCCGGCCCGTGCTGGCCTACCTCATGCCCGAGTTCCAGAACCCGACAGGCCGACGGATGACCGCCGCGGAGCGGGCGGCGTTCGAGTCGGCGGCCGCCGATGCCGGATCGGCGTTGCTCATCGACGAGACCACAGCCGACCTCGCGATCGACGATCTGCCGCCGCTGCGCCCACTCGGGGCCGACGACGAGGCGACCATCCGGGTCGGATCCCTCGGCAAGAGCGTGTGGGGCGGGCTGCGGATCGGGTGGATCCGTGCCGGCGATGACCTGATCCGGCGCCTGCGCGCGGCCCGCCCGGCCCAGGACCTGGGCACGCCCGATCTGGAGCAGGCGATCGCGACCCGCGTGGTGGGGCTGCTCGACGAGATCCTCCCGCAGCGTGCCGCCCTGCTGCGCGCCGGCCGTGACACACTCACCGCCGCGCTCGCCCGCGAGCTGCCCGAGTGGACCGTCCCGTCGGTCGACGGCGGGGTGGCGCTGTGGGTGGGGCTGGGGGAGCCTCTCAGCGCCGCGCTCGTGATCGACGCGGCCGCGCACGGCCTGCATCTGAGCTCGGGGCCGCGGTTCGCGGTCGAAGGCGGCCAGGAGCGGCATCTGCGGATCCCGTTCACCGCCGAGCCGCGGGTGCTCGAGCAGGCCGTGAAGATCCTCGCCGCGTCGTGGGGGCGCGTGACGACCGGATCCCCGCGCGGGGCGACCACCGCAGCACTGGCCGAGGCGTTCGTGTGACGGGTGAATGCCGGTGAGCTGCGCGGAGGAATGAGGAGTGGAGCCTAGGAGATTCGAACTCCTGACATCCTGCTTGCAAAGCAGGCGCTCTACCAACTGAGCTAAGGCCCCGTGCCGGGATTCGGCGGGTTTCGACCGAATGAGCGGATCCGATCTCTCGGATCCGCTCACATGTCGGTGGGGCTACCAGGACTTGAACCTGGGACCTCTTCATTATCAGTGAAGCGCTCTAACCGCCTGAGCTATAGCCCCGTATCAACCTCCAAGACTTTACCTGACCCTGGGGGCTAATACGAAATCGAGCGCGTCAGCTGCCCTCGCGGATGGTCATGCTGCCCGCGGACAGTGTCGATCGGATGCGGTGCGTCGACGACGGGTCGGTCTGGATCTGTGCATCCAGCGCCCCGGCGGAGGTGTCGCGCGACAGGTCGTAGCGGCCTGCGGGAACCGTCACGTCCATGGATCCGGCGCTCGCGTCGAGCCGCACGAGGTCGGGCTGGGTTCCGGTGATCGTGGCGGTCAGATCCCCCGCAGACATCGACAGGTCGGCGGTGGTTGTGTCCTCCAGGTTCAGGGTGGCGGAGCCGGCGCTGATCCGCGTCGTGACCGACGTCGCCCCTCCGTCGATCTCGAGCGAGCCCGCATTCACCGTCGCCGTCAGGGTGTCGAAACGTCCCTCGGTGCTGAGCGATCCGGCGTTCAGCGTGAGGTCGGCGGTGAGCTCGCCCTCCAGGTCGCGAGGAAGGGTGAGGGTCATCCGGGGCTCGGCGCCGAACCAGCTGCCGAACCACCATCCGAACGGCCCGCTCGGGCGCTGCACCCTCAGCACGTCGCCGTCGCGCCGCATGTTCCAGTCACCGCCGCCCTGGCCGCTCACGCTCATCTCGGCGCGCGACACGTCGGCGAAGCGGATGCTGGCTTCGCCGCGGCCGACGTCGACGCGGAGCGTCGTGACGCCGGTGACGGCGACGGACTGGCCGTTCGAGGCCGCTCCGGTGCCCGAAGTCACCTGGTTCAGCGCGGCGACGGCGGATGTGCCACCGGCCACGACGAGTGCGCCGCCGCCGATGATCGCGGCCGCGATCGTGATGGCGGTGAGCGCGCCGCGGCCCGGCCGGGGCGGTTCACCGTGCCGCGTGTCGATGCGCGGTGCATCGACATCCTGCGGATCCGTCGTGCCCTCGGGAGGGGTGGTATTCGTCATGGTTCGTTCCTGTCTGTGGTCAGCCCTGTGGGGCGTTCAGGCCGGTGCTGGAGAGGTGGGCGATCGCGGCGAGCACCCGGCGGTTGCCGGACTCGTCGGGTTCCAGCCCGAGTTTCTGGAAGATGGCGGTGATGTGCTTCTCGATGCTCGCCTCCGAGAGGAACAGGGTCGCGGCGATCGCCTGGTTCGAGCGGCCCTCGGCGATCATCGCCAGCACCGAGCGCTCGCGATCGGTGAGGCTGCGCATCCGGTCGTCCTGGTTGCGCCGGGTGAGCAGCTGCGCGACGACCTCCGGATCCAGCACGGTGGATCCGGACGCGATGCGCTGCACCGACTCGATGAACTCGGCGACGTCGGCGACCCGGTCCTTCAGCAGGTAGCCGAGCGGACCCGCGGACCCCTGCGCGGCGATGAGATCGGAGGCGTAGCGCTCCTCGACGTACTGCGAGAGCACGAGCAGCGGCAGCTGCGGCAGGCGTTTGCGCAGCGACAGCGCCGCACGGATCCCCTCATCGACGAACGTCGGCGGGAGGCGCACGTCGAGGATGCAGAGTTCGGGTGCGGTGGCGTCGACGGTCTCATCGACCGCCATGGCGTCGGGGAGGGCGGCGACCACGGTGTGGCCGGCATCCTCGAGGAGGCGTACGAGCCCTTCGCGCAGGAGCACCGAGTCTTCGACGATCAGGATCCTCATGACTGACGCTCCTTCCGGGACGGGTGCGCGTTCGGGGTGAGGGGGAGTGCGGTCAGGACACGCATGGCACGCTCACCTCCAGGCTCGTGGGGCCGCCGACGGGGCTGTCCAGGCGGATCGTGCCGCCGGCGGCGAGCACGCGGTTGCCGATCCCGTCGAGGCCTCCGCCGGGGATGACGGTGGCGCCGCCCACCCCGTTGTCCTCCACGCGGGCCCAGAGCGTGCCCCCGTCGCGGCGCCGCACGACGACACGGCATTCGCTGGCCCGGGAGTGCTTGGCGGCGTTGGTCAGCGACTCCGCGATGGAGAAGTACACGGCGGCCTCCGCGTCGCGGGAGCAGCGGCCGTCCAACCGCACGTCGAGCACGACCGGAACCGGGGAGCGGCCGGCCAGGGCCGAAAGTGCGGCGTCCAGGCCGCGGTCGTCGAGCACAGAGGCGTGGATCCCGCGCGCCAGCTGACGCAGCTCGGTGATCGCGGCCTTCGTCGAGGTGTGCGCCTCGGCGATGAGCGCCTTGGCGGCTTCCGGATCCGTGTCGATCTTCTGCTGCGCCATCCCGAGGGTCATCCCCACGGAGACGAGACGCGGCTGCACCCCGTCATGCAGATCGCGTTCGATGCGCGTGCGCTCCACGTCGGCGGCGCGCACCGCACCCACCCGCTGTGCGGTGCTGGTGCGCACCTGCTCGCTGAGATCGAGGTTGCGGTCGGGGGTCGCGACGATGCCGCGGGAGATCACCCGGTGCAGCAGCGCGACGCCGATGATGCCGATGATCGCGCCGGCCACTCCGACGCCGCCGATGAGCGGCGCCCAGGCGACCGGATACATCGTCCCCCAGCCGGTGTCTGCGGACTCTGCACCCCCGGGGATCAGCAGCGCGAAGGCCGTGACGGCAGACCAGCCCAGCCACGTCATCAGGCGCAGGACCAGGGATCCCAGCATGCAGGCGATCACGAAGTTCGCCAGCGCCCGCCACATCCGGCCGTTGTACGCCTGCCGCCACAGCGACAGCAGCCAGCCGGTGAATCCGGGGCGCTCGCGCGCACGCCAGCGCAGTGCCGGAAGGTCGAACCCGTACAGGCCGTTCAGTCTCGCGATCTCGAACCATCCGACGCCGAACACCGCGTAGACCAGCCCGACCAGCACCACCAGTCCGATGCCGACGACGCTGAGCCCGAGGCCGATGCCCAGGCCGCTGCTGAGCGCGGCGAGCAGGGCGGATCCCACCACGCCGAGCGCGGCCAGCTCGAGGATGGTGAGCAGGAGACGCAGCGGCGTGCGCGACTCCTCTGTGGCCGCGGGAACCCCGGCAGGAGGCGGGGCATAGGACTGTGCTGTGGACATGACTCCACGCTACGGGCGGGGCCACGGCGGGGGAACGGAGGGATCCCGAGGAACACGTTCGGGGTTTCCGTAACGTCGGAACGCGCGTTCTGCACTGCCTCACGGCTCGTGCGCACGGCTCACCTGCGGTTATGCAAGCCAACCCTTGATGGACGACGTCACCCGCCCGTGCTTGGGTGATCACATGCCTGCACCGAGCGAACGGAGCACGACGTGACCACCTCCCATCCGCACGAACCGCATGGAGCGGGGCTCGGGCAGCGCCTGAACTGGCTGCGTGCTGGAGTGCTCGGCGCGAACGACGGCATCGTCTCGGTCGCCTCTCTGGTGGTCGGCGTCGCCGGCGCCACGACCGACAATGCCGCTCTGCTCATCGCGGGTCTCGCCGGCCTCATCGGCGGTGCGATCTCGATGGCGCTCGGCGAGTACGTGTCGGTGAGCAGTCAGCGCGACAGCGAGACCGCCCTCATCGCCAAGGAGCGCGAGGAGCTGCGCACCATGCCGGACGAGGAACTGCTCGAGCTGGCCGGGCTGTACCGCGCGCGCGGGCTGAGTCCCGAGACCGCCCATCAGGTCGCGGTCGAGCTCACCGCCCACGACGCGCTGGCCGCGCATCTCGAGGTCGAACTCGGCATCGACCAGGACGACCTCGTCAACCCCTGGCACGCCGCGCTGTCCTCGGCGATCTCCTTCACCTGCGGGGCGCTGCTCCCGCTGCTGGCGATCCTGCTGCCGCCGCCCGCCTGGCGGGTGCCGGTGACCTTCGCGGCCGTGCTCATCGCCCTCGCCGTGACCGGGGTGATCTCGGCCCGCATCGGAGGTTCGACTCCGGTGCGCGCATCCGTGCGCCTCGTGATCGGCGGTGCGCTGGCGCTGCTCGCCACCTGGCTCATCGGAACCCTGCTGGGCACCGCCGGCGTCGCCTGACCGCAAGGCGTCGCCTGACCGCGAGACTTCACCCGACCGCGAGGCGTCATCTGACCGCGAGACTGCATCTGAGTATCGAGACTGCCGTCCAGACACGCAGTCTCGATACTCAGATGCAGTCTCGCGGTCACAACCGGTCGAACGAGGCCGACGGGGAACGAGGAAGGCCCGGATCGGAGGATCCGGGCCTTCGTCGAGAGCGGGGTCAGTTCGAGGTGAAGCCGACGAGCAGGCCGCCGGTGACCTTGACCGCGAGATTGTAGATGCCGGCGACGATCGCGCCGAGCACCGTGAACACGATGAGGTTGAGGATCGCGCAGACGGATCCGAAAGCCATCACCTGCGGCAGGCCGACGTAGGTGCTGAGCTTGACGCCGTCGGCGATGCCGGAGACGAACTCGTCGGCCTTGCCGATGAGACCGGTGGCGTCGAGGACGAGGTAGACCAGGATGAAGGACACCAGGGTGACGATCGCGATCGCGATGGCACCCAGGAAGGACAGCTTCACCGCCGACCAGAAGTCGATGTAGACCAGGCGCAGGCGCACCTGCTTGCTGGAGGTCCTCCGGGTCGACTTCTTCGCGAGCTTGTCGGCTACCGTGCTCATGCGTCTCGCTCCTCAGCGGCATCGGGGGTGGGGGACTCGGGGGCCGCAGCCGAGTCCTCGGACTCGTCGCTGTCGGCCAGGCCGCGCTCGGTGTTCCGGGCGATCGCGAGGATCCTGTCATCCTCATCCGTGCGGGCGAAGACGACGCCCATGGTGTTGCGACCCTTCGCCGGCACCTCGGCCACGGAGGAGCGTACCACCTTGCCGCTGGCAAGAACCACAAGGACCTCATCATCCTCCTGGACGATCAGACCACCCGCGAGAATCCCCCGGTCATCGTTCAGTTTCGCGACCTTGATGCCCTGGCCGCCACGGCCTTGCACCCGGTATTCGTCCACCGAGGTGCGCTTGGCGTAGCCGCCGTCGGTGACGACGAACACGAAGCCCTCGGCGGTCACCAGCGACGCGGAGAGCAGGCTGTCGCCGCTCGCGAACTTCATGCCCTTGACACCCTCGGTGGCGCGGCCCATCGGGCGCAGCGCCTCATCGGTCGCCTGGAAGCGCACCGACATGCCGTGCCGGCTGATGAGCAGCACGTCGTCGGTCGCGTCGGCGAGGAACGCGCTGACCAGCTCATCCTCCTCGCGCAGCCGGATCGCGATGACGCCGCCCTGACGGTTGGTGTCGTAGTCGCCGAGGCGGCTCTTCTTCACCAGTCCGCCGCGGGTCGCGAGCACGAGATACTGCGCGGCCTCGTAGTCGCGGATGTCGAGGATCTGCGCGATCTTCTCGTCCGGCTGCAGCGCGAGCAGGTTCGCGACGTGCTGGCCCTTGGCGTCGCGCCCCGCCTCCGGTACCTCGTACGTCTTGGTGCGATAGACCCGGCCCTTGTCGGTGAAGAACAGCAGCCAGTGGTGCGTCGTCGTGACGAAGAAGTGCTCGACCAGGTCGTCGGCACGCAGCTGCGCACCCTTCACGCCCTTGCCGCCACGGTGCTGCGAACGGTAGTTGTCGCTGCGCGTGCGCTTGATGTAGCCCTCACGGGTGACCGTGACGACCATCTCCTCCTCGGCGATGAGGTCTTCCATCGACACGTCACCGTCGAAGCCGTGCAGGATGTGCGTACGACGCTCGTCACCGAACTTGTCGACGATCGCGCCGAGCTCCTCGCGGATGATCGTGCGCTGACGACCCTGATCCGCGATGATCTCCTTGAAATCGGCGATCTTGACACGCAGCTCCTCGGCCTCATCGAGGATCTTCTGCCGCTCCAGGGCCGCGAGGCGGCGCAACTGCAGGGCGAGGATCTCGGTGGCCTGGTCCGCGTCGACGCCGAGCAGCGTGATCAGGCCTTCCCTGGCGTCGTCGGCAGTGGCCGACCGGCGGATCAGGGCGATGACCTCATCCAGCGCATCGAGCGCCTTGAGGTAGCCCTCGAGGGTGTGCATGCGCTTCTCGGCCTGCGCCAGGCGGAACTGCGTGCGCCGCACGATCACGTCGAGCTGATGATCCAGCCAGTTCGTGATGAAGCCGTCGAGCGCCAGCGTGCGCGGCACGCCGTCGACGATCGCGAGCATGTTCGCGCCGAAGTTGTCCTGCAGCTGGGTGTGCTTGTACAGGTTGTTCAGCACGACCTTCGCGACCGCGTCGCGCTTGAGCACAATCACGAGTCGCTGCCCGGTGCGGTCGCTGGACTCGTCGCGGATGTCGGCGATGCCGGTGATCTTGCCCTCGCGAGCCAGGTCACCGATCTTCACCGCGAGGTTGTCGGGGTTCACCTGGTACGGCAACTCGGTGATCACAAGGCACGTGCGGCCCTGGATCTCCTCGACGCCGACCACGGCGCGCATCGTGATGGATCCGCGCCCGGTGCGGTACGCCTCCTGGATCCCCTTGGTGCCCAGGATCTGCGCGCCGGTCGGGAAGTCCGGTCCGGGGATGCGCTGGATCAGGCCCTCGAGCAGCTCCTCGCGCGGCAGGCCCTGATTGTCCAGCGCCCACAGCGCGGCCTCGGACACCTCGCGCAGGTTGTGCGGCGGGATGTTGGTCGCCATGCCGACTGCGATGCCGATCGAGCCGTTGACCAGCAGGTTCGGGAAGCGCGCCGGCAGGACGTCGGGCTCCTCGGTCTGCCCGTCGTAGTTGGGCGAGAAGTCGACGGTCTGCTCTTCGATGTCGCGCACCATCTCGAGGGCGAGCGGAGCCATCTTCGTCTCGGTGTACCGGGGAGCGGCGGCGCCCATGTTGCCGGGGGAGCCGAAGTTGCCCTGTCCCAGCGCCAGCGGGTAGCGCAGCGACCACGGCTGCACGAGGCGCACGAGGGTGTCGTAGATCGCCGAGTCGCCGTGCGGGTGGTACTGACCCATGACCTCGCCGACGACGCGGGCGCACTTGGAGAACGACTTGTCCGGGCGGAACCCGCCGTCGTACATGCCGTAGATCACGCGGCGGTGCACAGGCTTGAGGCCGTCGCGCACATCGGGCAGCGCGCGTCCGACGATGACCGCCATCGCGTAGTCGAGGTACGACCGCTGCATCTCCGACTGCAGGTCGACCTGGTCGATCTTGCCGTGGTTGTGCTCGGCGTCGGGACGGCTTTCGTCAGTCATGATCTTCTCTTCGTCTCAGCCAGTCTGTGTCTTGGGGCCGGGCTCCGGGGTGGTGATTCCGAGGAATCGGCGGGTTCCTTCCCGCTTCGCGGGCCCCTCCCGATATTCCTCGGAATCACCACCCCTGCGCCCTCTGTTCCAATGGCGGCGCAGTCCCGGGTCTTCGCTTATGTAGTGGGGATCAGATGTCCAGGAAGCGGACGTCCTTGGCGTTGCGCTGGATGAAGCTGCGCCGCGACTCGACGTCCTCGCCCATCAGCACGCTGAAGATCTCATCCGCCGCGGCGGCATCGTCGATCGTGATCTGACGCAGCGTGCGCGTGGTGTGATCCATCGTGGTCTCCCACAGCTCCTTGGCGTTCATCTCGCCCAGACCCTTGTAGCGCTGGATGCCCGCGTCCTTGGGGATCCGCTTGCCGTTGGCGAGCCCGTGCTCGAGCAGCGCGTCGCGCTCGGCGTCGGAGTACACGTACTCGTGCGGCGCGTTCGTCCACTTGAGCCGGTACAGCGGCGGCATCGCGAGGAACACGAAACCGGCCTCGATGAGGCCCCGCATGTAGCGGAACAGCAGGGTGAGCAGCAGCGTCGTGATGTGCTGGCCGTCCACATCGGCATCCGCCATCAGCACGATCTTGTGGTAGCGCGCCTTCTCGAGATCGAAGTCCTCGCCGATCCCGGTGCCGAAGGCCTGGATCATCGCCTGGACCTCCCTGTTCGCCAGGGCCTTGTCCAGACGGGCGCGCTCGACGTTCAGGATCTTTCCGCGCAGCGCCAGGATCGCCTGGGTGTGCGGGTCACGGCCCTGCACGGCGGATCCGCCGGCCGAATCGCCCTCCACGAGGAAGATCTCCGAGATCGACGGATCCTTGCTCGTGCAGTCCTTGAGCTTGTCGGGCATCGCCGCCGACTCGAAGACGCTCTTGCGACGCGCGGTCTCTCGAGCCTTACGGGCCGCCATGCGCGCGGTCGCGGCCTCGACCGCCTTGGTGACGACGTTCTTGGCCTGTTTCGGGTTGCGGTCGAACCAGTCGCCGAGCTGATCGCCGACCACCTTCTGCGTGAAGGCCTTCGCCTCGGTGTTGCCGAGCTTGGTCTTGGTCTGCCCCTCGAACTGCGGCTCGCCGAGCTTGATCGAGATGACCGCGGTGAGCCCCTCGCGCACATCGTCGCCGGTGAGGTTGTCGTCCTTCTCCTTGAGGATGTTGTTCGCGCGGGCGTAACGGTTGACGAGCGTCGTCAGCGCCGCGCGGAAGCCCTCCTCGTGGGTGCCGCCCTCGTGCGTGTTGATCGTGTTCGCGTACGTGAACACGTTCTCCGTGTAGCCGGTGGTCCACTGCATCGCGACCTCGAGCGAGATCTTGCGCGCAGTGTCCTCGGAGTCGAATGCGATGACCTCGTCGTTGACGGCCTCGGCCTTGCGCACGCGGTTCAGATACTCGACGTAGTCGACCAGACCGCGCTCGTAGTGGAACACGTCGGAGCGCTGACGGGTCACGACCGTGCCGTCGACCTCCTCCTCGACCGTGGATCCCTCGCGCTCGTCGTGCAGCTCGATGCGCAGCCCCTTGTTCAGGAACGCCATCTGCTGGAACCGGGTGCGCAGCACGTCGTACTCGAACTCGACCGTGTCCTGGAAGATGGTCGCGTCCGGCCAGAACGTGATGGTCGTGCCGGTCTCGTCGGTCGGCTCGCCCTTCTCCAGCTGCTGCTGCGGAACGCCGCCGTCCGCGAAGCGGTGCCGCCAGACGAAGCCCTTCTGCCTGACCTCGACGTCGAACCGGGTCGACAGGGCGTTCACGACCGAGGATCCGACACCGTGCAGACCACCGGAGACCGCGTACGCGCCGCCGCCGAACTTGCCGCCGGCGTGCAGGATCGTCAGCACGACCTCGACGGTCGACTTGTTCGGGTCGGAGGAGTGCGGATCGACCGGGATTCCGCGACCGTTGTCGATCACCCGCACGCCTCCGTCGGCGAGCAGCGTCACAAGGATCGTGTCGGCGTAACCGGCCAGCGCCTCGTCGACGGAGTTGTCGACGATCTCGTAGACGAGATGGTGCAGACCCCGCGGACCGGTGGACCCGATGTACATGCCGGGGCGCTTGCGCACGGCCTCGAGCCCCTCGAGGATCTGGATCGAATCGGCGCCGTATTCGACCGCCGGATCCGGCGCCGTGGCGGAGTGTGCGGCGGCATCGGCCGGCGACGCAGACGGAGCGGGTGCGCCTGCTGCCCCCGTCTGGGTCGAATCGTTCGCGGTGTTCTCGTTCGCGTCAGAGGGGGTTTCAGGTGTCATCTGTGGGGGCGCTCCGCATCGAAGTTCTTGACACCCAGTCTATCGGAAAGCCCTCTCAATGTCGCGTCATACGCCGTTCTGCGCGCCTGAAGCCCCCAGCACGGGATGGATCTTGTCCTAACCGTAGGTATCGCGCGGACCACGCCCTGGAGCGACTCTGGGGCCCCATTTCCAGGATGGGACGTCCGGGCCGATGAAGCGGATGTTCTCGACGCCGGCCTCCGGATACCGCCGCCCGACCTCCGTGATGATGACCGCCCGCATGTACTGGAGGTTCTTCGCCCACGCCGTCGAATCGCATTTCACCGTGAGCATCCCGCCCTCCAGCGACACGGGCTCGGAGTGCTTGGCCGTGTCGGGGCCCGCCAGCTCCGCCCACTGCAGCACGAGATCCTCGCGGCTCAGCGCCGCCTCCCATCCGGCGTCGCGGGTGAGCTTGGCGAGCACATCGCCGAGCGTGCCCGGATCCCGCCCCGCCGTGAAGGGGGCGTTCTCGTCGTCGACGAGCCGCTTCTTGCGCTTCCAGCTCTTCGAGCTCGGCTTCAGCCCGCGCAGCCGCAGATAGGTCGAGACGGTCTCGGGGATCTCGGGGTCGTCGTGCTCAGGCATCGGCGTCCTCCTCACCGGACGGGTCCTGCCGCTCGTCGATGATGGTGCCGGCCGAGATCCGCACCACGTGGCGGTGCAGCACCTCGGGGATGTCCTCCTCCACGGCGGCTGTGACGAGCACCTGCTCGTAGCCGGCGGTGATCCCGGCGAGTCGGCGCCGCCGCTCGGCGTCGAGCTCGGCGAACACGTCGTCGAGGATGAGCACCGGATCCCCCGCCGGCGATTCGCGGCGCAGCAGCTCCGCGGAGGCGAGCCGGAGCGCGAGCGCCACCGACCACGACTCCCCGTGCGAGGCGTAGCCCTTGACCGGAAGGTCGCGCACCCGCAGTACGAGGTCGTCCCGATGCGGGCCGACCAGGGTGAGTCCGCGCTCGAGCTCGGCGGAGCGCTTCGCGGCCAGCGCCGCGCGGAACAGATCGGCGGTGCTGCCGGATCCCCCGTCCGACTCCGCGTCGTCGCCCTCCTCGGGGTCTCCGCCGCGGATCGACTGCGCCCAGTGCATTCGCGGATCGTGGTCGGCGCCGGCGATCGCCGCGTACGAGTCCGCGAGCCCCGGCTGCAGATCGGCCGCGAGCCGGGTGCGCGCGTCGATGATCTCGGATCCGAGGGAGACGAGCTTGTCGTCCCACACGTCGAGAGTGCTGAGCGCCTCGGCCTTCAGACCGCGCGCACGGGCCGATTTCAGCAGTGCGGTGCGCTGCCGCAGCACCCGGTCGTAGTCGCCGAGCACGGCCGACATGCGAGGGGTGCGCTGGATGAGCAGCTGATCGGCGAAGCGCCGGCGGGCCGAGGGGTCACCGCGCACGATCTGCAGATCCTCCGGCGCGAACAGCACGACATGGGCGTAGCGGGGCAGGTCGGCGGTGCGCCCCGGGGATCCGTTGATCCGCGCCTTGTTCGATCCCTGCCGGTTGATCTGCACTTCGATCAGGACTTTTCTCTGTCCGTGCGCGAGCCGGGCGCGCACGATCGCGGCATCGTGTCCGTCGCGCACCAGGGGGGCGTCGGAGCTGACCCGGTGCGATCCGAGTGTGGCGAGGAAGACGATGGCCTCGGCGACGTTGGTCTTGCCCTGACCGTTGCGGCCGACGAGCACGTTCGGACCGCGGTGCAGCGCGAGTTCGGCGGTCGCGTAATTGCGGAAATCCACGAGGCTGAGATGCTCCACAATCACCCGAGCAACCTTACCTGCGGGCTCCGACAGCGAGTCGGGCGGGATCAGAGCTCGCGGGCGACGAAGACCATGCCGCCTTCCCGGCGCACTTCCGTCATCCCCGAGCGGGAGAGCACGGCCAGGGAGGCCGCG
>JAFDWM010000040.1 GCA_018268455.1 Actinomycetota bacterium
GAGATCTGCTCCACGATCTGGGCACGCGTCTCGTCCCACAGTCCGCTCGAGCGCGGCGCCGCGAACGGCTGCACCTGCAGCGTGGAGTCGGCGTAGTCGAGACCCACGGCCACGATGCGCTGCGTCTGCTCCTCGACTTCCAGCCGGAGGTTGAGTCCCTCTCGCGGCAGGATCTTGATCGCGCCGAGGTCGATGTACGGGCGGACCGGATTCGCCTCGCTCTCGTCGAACGGGCCGTCCACGGCGCGGTCGCGCAACGCTGCGCTCTCGTCCGATGCCTGCTCGATCTCGTTCGTGCTGTCCTCGCTCATGCGTTCTCCTCCGCGCCGCCGGTGGCCGCGCTCTGCGTCTGATAGCCGGTGGATCCGAATCCGCCCTCACCGCGAACGGAGTCGTCCAGCACGTCGACCGGGACGAACCGTGCTCGGGTGACGGGCATGACGATCAGCTGGGCGATGCGATCACCGACCGCGACATCGTACGCCGCCTCGCTGTCCGTGTTCAGCAGGCACACCTTGATCTCGCCGCGATATCCCGCGTCGACCGTTCCCGGCGCGTTGACCACGGTGATGCCGTGCTTGGCTGCCAGCCCGCTGCGCGGCACGACGAATGCCGCGTATCCCTCGGGCAGCGCGATGCTCACGCCCGTGCCGACCAGCGCGCGCCGGCCGGGCTCGAGCCGCAGCGCCTGGGTGGAGACCAGGTCGGCCCCCGCGTCGCCGGGGTGGGCGTAGACGGGAAGCTGGGGCGCGATAATGGGAACGTCCACGGATTCGGTCACGGAAAGAGGCTAATGCAGAACGCAGTCGGCGACTCCCGCCCCGGATCCGCAGCGCCCCGCTATCGCGAGCGGCTCGCTCCCAGCCTGTGGCTGTTCCTCGCCGCGGCGCTCGGCGGGCCGATGATCACCCTCGTGTTCGTGCCGGTCGGTTCGGGGATCGCCCTGGTGATCGGCATCGTCGCGACGGTGGCGATCATCGCCCTCATGATCCTCGGTTCCCCCCGCGTGCGCGTCGAGCAGCGGGTGCTGCGTGCGGGCCGTGCATGGATCGACGCGTCCTGGCTGGGCACGCCGCAGACCCATACCGGCGACGATGCTCGTCAGGCGCGCGGCCCGGGTCTCCCGGCACGTGGCTGGCACCTCATCCGCGGCGGCATCGACGGCGTCGTGGTGGTGCCGAACACGGATCCGGCCGACCCGGCCCCGAGCTGGACGATCTCCTCCCGCACGCCCGACCGGCTCGCCGCCGCGATCGACGCCGCACGCGCGGCCGCCACCCGCCCTGAGATGTGAAAAGCGCCCGGAACCGAGGTTCCGGGCGCTTCATGCACTGAGCTCAGGCCGCGCATTCCTTGCAGATGGGGCCTGCCGCGTCTTCGTGATCGAGCTGCGAACGATGCTTCACGAGGAAGCAGCTGACACACGTGAACTCATCCTCCTGAGCGGGGAGGACCACAACGTCGAGTTCGACATCGGACAGGTCCGCACCGGGGAGGTCGAATCCGCCGGGGTTGTCCGAGTCCTCGACATCGATCGATCCCGACAGCTTGTCGGGGACGCGCTCCTTGAGAGCCTCGATGGACTCGCTCTCGTCTTCGCTCTTGCGCGGGGCGTCGTAATCGGTTGCCATGGGGTGGATCTCCACTTTCATCCTGCGAGTGGCGGGCGCCGGGGGTATCGGCGGCCCATAGTTTGCATGACGCGCGCGCGTTTCGCAAATGCCGCTCGTCCGCCGAATCGAACTCGCGGCGCGCCCACGGTATTCCCCGGCGCCCGGGCATGCCCGTGACACCATGAATCGACACCCATCCTGAGGGGCTGAAGCCATGGAACACGTCACGATCGTCGGCGCCGAAGACGACGTCCTCGTCCTCGCCACCGAGTCGGGAGAGCGCTTCGCGCTTCCCATCGACGAGGTGCTGCGCGCCGAGTTGCGCAGGGCTAGGGCCGGTCGCGAGGAGAAGCCCGCCCCGCTTGCGGCGAGCCCTCGCGAGATCCAGTCGCACATCCGCGCGGGCATGTCCGCGGCGGACGTGTCGGAGCTGCTCGGCGTCGCGCTCGATGTCGTGCAGCGCTTCGAGAGTCCGGTGCTCGCCGAGCGGGAGCATGTCGTCGGGCAGGCCCTCGCCGTCCCCGTGCTCATCGGCAGCGAGGTCGAGCCGGACGCCCAGCCGACCTTCGGCGTGGCGATCCGTGCGAAGCTCGCCGAGCTCGCCGCCTCCGATGAGCGCTGGGCCAGCTGGAAGGACGACAGCGGCTGGACCGTCAAGCTCGAGTTCACCGCCAACGAGGTCTCCCACGACGCCCGATGGGGCTTCGACCCTCGTCGCAGCGCCCTCTCTCCGCTGAACGCCGACGCGACGCAGCTCTCCCGCCAGGGTGCCATGCCGGATGGCCTCATCCCCCGGCTGCGCGCACTGGACAAGGAGCGGCCCTCCCCCTACAAGGACGACACCCGCTTCGACTCGGGCGCATTCGGGCCCCGCCTCGTGCCGGCCGCCGACCCTGCGCCCGCCGATGAGGAGCCGTCCGCAGATGCCGTGGAACCGCGCTCGGCGCGTCATCCGCAATCCTCCTCGAAC
This sequence comes from Actinomycetota bacterium, assembly GCA_018268455.1. Lineage (GTDB taxonomy): Bacteria > Actinomycetota > Actinomycetes > Actinomycetales > Microbacteriaceae > Microbacterium. The sequence continues at coordinate 2,584 of JAFDWM010000040.1, forward strand.
GCACAGGAGGCGGCCACGCGCAGTGCGACCTTCGCGCCGGCCACGCCATCGGACACGGCGGACCTGCTGGAGGCGCTGCGTCGCCGGCGCGGCCAGCGGGAGAGCCGCCCTGTGGTCGAAGACGAGGCCGACGAGGCCCCTCGGCTCGCGCTCTTCGAAGCACTCGAGCCGGGCTACGATCCCGATCCGGAGCCGGAAGCCGCGGCACCCGTCGGCAGCGATGCCGACGGCGGTTCGCGTCGCCGTCGGCGCGGCATGCCGTCCTGGGACGAGATCGTCTTCGGCGCACGCACCGACGACTGACAAACGGCTCAGCGCGAGAACGCGCCCAGGCGCAGATACGGCACCCGCTGCTCCTCCGGGCTGAGCGAGCCATGCTGGCCGATCATGCCCTGCGAACGCTGGTCCTCCGCCGCCCCGTCGTAGAGCGCCCACAGGCCGCGCGCGGGCACGATGAGGTCTCCGGCACGCGCAAGCGCCTCGATGGTCGGTCGCGCCCCGAGCAGCCCGGCCGACACGGCCTGCTCGCGGGTCAGGACGTCGGCCGCGCCCTCGACGCCGCTCGCCCAGACGCCCGCCGCCTCGTCGGTCCGGCCGGGATCGTCCAGGTAGACGTGCAGCATGCGCGGCTCCCCCGCGATCGCCGCGACGCCCGTCTGCATCGGACTGCCCTGGTCGACGATGAGATGCCGGGTGCGCGGCACATCGACCATCCCGTGGTCGGCCGTGACGAGCACACCCACGCCGTCGGGGATCCGCGTGGGCACCGCCGCATCGACCTCCTCGAGCGCAGCCACCCACTCGAGAGAGTCCATCCCGTGCTTGTGCCCGGCCTTGTCGACCTCGGGCAGGTAGCAGTAGACGAGCGCGCCGTCGTGCTCGTCGGCGAGACTCAGCGCGAGTTCCACGCGCTCGGCGGCCGTCCGCTCGGAGAAGAAGGCCGCGCCGCGCAGCGTGGCCGCCGAGAAGCCGCTGCCGGCGTACTCCTTCATGCCGACCGCGAACGCGGGGCGGCCCGCCGCGACCGCCGTCTCGAACACGGTCGGGATGCGCTGCCAGGACAGCGGATCCACTCGCGCCTTCTCCCAGCCGGAGAGCTGATTCACGATCAGGCCGGTGGCGGGGTCGCGCACCTCATAGCCGACCAGACCGTGCGCGCCGGGATCCGCACCGGTGAGCAGGCTGGTGAGCGCCGCCGCGGTCGTCGAGGGGAAGACGCTGGAGAGCACATCCTTCTTGGTCATCGCGGCGGACAGCCGCCGCGCGTGTCCGGCATGTCCGCGCAACGCGATCGCGCCGAGCCCGTCGATCACGACGAGCACGACCGATCGTGCCGACGGCAGTACGTCGCCGACTCCGTCGAGGGAGCCGAGCAGGTCCTGCGCCACCCCGGTGATGCTCCGGAGGGAGGGCGGGAACGCCGGTAGCATGAGGGTCATCCGAGTCAGTCTCGCACAGCGGCAGGCGCGGACACGGCGTCGAGAACCGCTCCGCCGCCTCCCGAAACACGCAGGAAGCCCATGCCCCGCAGCACACCGCCCGAGCCGATCGACGAGCGCATCCAGGACATCGATCTGTCGAGCGAGATGCAGGGTTCATTCCTCGAGTACGCGTACTCGGTGATCTATTCCCGCGCACTGCCCGATGCGCGCGATGGTCTGAAGCCGGTGCAGCGCCGGATCCTCTATCAGATGTCCGAGATGGGCCTGCGCCCGGAGCGCGGCCACGTCAAGAGCGCGCGCGTGGTCGGCGACGTGATGGGCAAGCTGCATCCGCACGGCGACTCCGCGATCTACGACGCCCTCGTGCGCCTGGCCCAGCCGTTCGCCCTGCGGCTGCCGCTGGTCGACGGCCACGGCAACTTCGGCTCGCTCGACGACGGACCTGCCGCGTCCCGATACACGGAGGCGCGGCTCGCGCCGGCGTCGCTCGCGCTCACCGAGGGTCTCGACGAGGACGTCGTCGACTTCGTGCCGAACTACGACGGCCAGTTCCAGCAGCCGTCGGTGCTGCCTGCCGCATTCCCCAACCTGCTGGTCAACGGCGCGAGCGGCATCGCGGTCGGCATGGCCACGAACATGGCACCGCACAATCTGATCGAGGTCGTCGCTGCCGCCACGCATCTGCTCGAGCATCCCGAGGCGACGACCGAGGAGCTCATGGAGTTCGTCCCAGGGCCCGACTTCCCCTCCGGCGGCATCGTTATGGGCCTCGACGGTGTGCGCGACGCGTACGCGAACGGTCGTGGCGCGTTCAAGGTGCGCGGCAAGGTGTCGATCGAACCGCTCGGTCCGCGGCGCACCGGCATCGTCGTCACCGAGCTTCCGTACATGGTGGGGCCGGAGCGCGTGATCGAGAAGATCCGCGACGCGGTGCAGGCCAAGAAGCTGCAGGGCATCAGCGACGTCAACGACCTCACCGATCGCAACCACGGCATGCGGATCCAGATCGGGATCAAGACCGGGTTCGATCCGAGCGCGGTGCTGGAGCAGCTCTACCGACTCACGCCGCTCGAGGATTCGTTCAGCATCAACAACGTCGCCCTCGTCGGTGGTCAGCCGCGCACACTCGGCCTCAAGGAGCTGCTCAGCGTCTACGTGCGGCACCGTCTGGAGGTCGTCACGCGGCGCAGCCGCTACCGCCTCGCCCGCCGCGAGGAGCGCCTGCACCTCGTCGAGGGGCTGCTGATCGCGATCCTCGACATCGACGAGGTCATCCAGGTCATCCGCTCCTCCGACGACAGCGAGCAGGCCCGCACCCGCCTGCAGAGCGTGTTCGATCTGAGTGAGCGGCAGGCCGAGTACATCCTCGAGCTGCGCCTGCGGCGCCTGACGAAATTCTCGCGCATCGAGCTCGAGACCGAGCGGGATGCGCTGCTCGCGGAGATCGCGGCGCTGACGGAACTGCTCGGGAGCGAGGCGCTGCTGCGCAACCAGGTCGCAACCGAACTCGACGCCACCGCCGAGGCCTACGGGACGCCGCGGCGCACGCTGCTGCTGAACGCCGCGCCGCCCAAGACCCGGGCGGCGAAGGGCCCCGTCGACACCCAGATCGCCGATGCGCCGACCGTCGTCGTGCTCTCCACGACGGGCCGCGCGGTGCGCGTCGATCTCGAGCCGGGACAGGACCTCTCCCCCGCCGCCCGCCGCAGCAAGCACGACGCAATCCTCGCAACGCTCGCGACGACGACCCGCACCGAGATCGGCGCGGTCACGACGGCGGGACGCGTGCTGCGCTTCACGGCGATGGATCTGCCTTCGGTCCCGCCCGCGTCGGTGCATCTCGCTGCCGGCGTGCCGTTGCGGGACTACATCGGGCTGCTCGACAAGAGCGAGCGGATCCTCACGCTCGTGCGCTTCGACGACGACACACCGCTCGCGCTCGGCACCCGCACCGGTGTCGTGAAGCGCGTGGTGCCGTCCGCCCTCGCCGTCAAGCCCGAGCTCGAGATCATCGGCATGAAGCCGGGCGATGCGGTCGTGGGCGCGAGCAGCGCTCCCGACGACGCCGAGCTCGTGTTCGTCACGAGCGACGCCCAGCTGCTGCACTTCGCTGCGGCGGGGGTGCGTCCACAGGGCGCACCCGCCGGTGGCATGGCCGGTATCAAGCTCGGCGCCAAGGCCGAGGTGATCGCTTTCTCCGTGCTCGCCGCCGATGCGGAAGCGATCGTGGTCACCGTGTCCGGCGCGACCGGGATGATCGCCGGCACCGATGCGGGCCGCGCCAAGTCGTCCCGGTTCGCGGAGTTCCCCGGCAAGGGGCGCGCCACCGGCGGTGTGCGCGCGCACGCCTTCCTGAAGGGTGAGGACCGCCTGACCCTGGCCTGGGTCGGCGCTGAGCCCGCGCTCGCTGTCGGTCCGGACGGATCCGCGCGCGACCTGCCCGAGAGCGGCGCGAAGCGCGACGGTTCGGGTCAGCCGATCGACGGCGTGATCGGATCCGTCGGCGGCGTGCTCGGGGCCTGACCGCCCGGGGCAGCGTCGCGAGCGCCCTCCTCAGGAACCGCTCGAAGAGCGTCAGTCCTCGCCGAGGTCCGTCTGACGGAAATCGGTATGACCATCGATGTGCACCAGGGCAGCACGACGCCCGCGTCGACCGCTCCCCCGGCGTGCAGCCGTCGATGCAGCCCCGCCTCTCGCAGGGCCTCCGGAGCCTTCGCCGTGCCGGGAACGCCCCCGCGCACGGGCGGGCGCAGTCCGAGATTCGTGGGAGCGGAGACGACGGCGACCATCGTCTCAGTCCGTCAACCCGCCGCCACGGGCCCGGCGGCCGCGCGCGGGTCGCGGCGCATCCAGATGTCGACGCCGTCGTTCTCCTCGACGACGAAGCCGTGCCGTTCGTACAGGCGCAGCGCTGCGGATCCGACGAGCACCTGAAGCCTCAGCGGCCGATCGACCGGGGCGTCCGTCAGCACCGCGCGGAGGATGGAGGATCCGATGCCGCGGCCCTGGTGCCGTTCGTCGAGATAGAACATCTCCAACCACAGCGCATCGTGATCCGGGCGCAGCGTGATCGTGCCGGCGATCTTGCCGTCGACGGCGATCATCCACGTGTGCGCCGGGGAGAAGTGCTCCACCACGCGGGCGCGGGAACGCTCCGGGTCCCAGCCGACCAGCGGTTCGAGATCCTGCCGCAGCACCCGCTCCTTGAGCGCAGCGACCGCGTCGATGTCGCCGGGACGCGCGGGACGCAACGACACGCCAGATGCCAGCACGACCGTCACGCGTCGATGGCCTCGCGTGCCAGGCGATCCGAGGAGTCGATGATGAACTCGCGCCGCGGCGCGACCTCGTTGCCCATGAGGAGCTCGAACACGCGGCCCGCCGCCTCCGCATCCTCCATGCGCACCCGTCGCAGCAGGCGCCCTGAGCGGTCCATCGTGGTGGAGGCGAGCTGCTCGGCGTCCATCTCGCCGAGTCCCTTGTAGCGCTGGATCGGCTCGTGCCAGCGCTTGTTCTGCTTGCGCAACTTCGCCAGCAGCGTGTGCAGCTCCTGCTCGCTGTAGGTGTAGATCGTCTCGTTCGGCTTGGATCCCGGGTTCATCACGATCACGCGGTGCAGCGGCGGGACGGCGGCGAAGACGCGTCCGTCCTCGATGAGCGGCCGCATGTACCGGAAGAACAGCGTCAGCAGCAGGGTGCGGATGTGGGCGCCGTCGACATCAGCGTCGCTCATCAGGATGATCTTGCCGTAGCGCGCCGTCGAGAGGTCGAAGCTGCGCCCTGATCCGGCGCCGATCACCTGGATGATCGATGCGCATTCGGCGTTGGACAGCATGTCGCTGACCGAGGCCTTCTGCACGTTGAGGATCTTTCCGCGCAGCGGCAGTAGCGCCTGGTACTCGCTGGTGCGGGCGTGCTTGGCCGTGCCCAGCGCCGAGTCGCCCTCCACGATGAACAGCTCGGTCTTCTCGACGTCGTTCGAGCGGCAGTCCACGAGCTTGGCGGGCAGGGACGACGACTCGAGAGCGTTCTTGCGTCGCTGAGTCTCCTTGTGCGCACGCGCGGAGACGCGCGCCTTCATCTCGGCGACGATCTTGTCCAGCAGCATCGAGGCCTGGTTCTTGTCGTCGCGCTTCGTGGACGCGAAGCGCTCCCCGAGCGTCTTGCGCACCACCTGCGCGACGATCGTGCGCACCGCAGGAGTGCCGAGCACCTCCTTGGTCTGCCCCTCGAACTGCGGCTCGGGCACGGTGACGGTGAGCACGGCCGTGAGCCCCGCGAGCACGTCGTCCTTCTCGAGCTTGTCGTTGCCGACCTTGAGCCGGCGCGAGTTCTGCTCGACCTGCGCGCGCAGGGTCTTCAGCAGCTCCTGTTCGAAGCCCTGCTGATGCGTGCCGCCCTTGGGCGTGGCAATGATGTTCACGAACGAGCGCATCGAGGTCTCGTAGCCGGTGCCCCAGCGCAGCGCGATGTCGACGGCGCACTCCCGGTGCACCTCCGTGGCCTTCATGGATCCGTCTGCCTGCAGCACCGGAACGGTCTCGGTGAAGCCGCCGGTTCCCTGCAGCCGCCAGGTGTCGGTGACCGGGGCGTCGGTCGCAAGGTATTCGACGAACTCGCTGATGCCGCCCTCGTAGTGGTAGCTCGTCTCGTTCGCCGCAGGGACGGCCCCGTCGCCCTCGGCCGGCGACGTCGCCGAGGGTCGCTCGTCGTGCACGAGGATCTCCAGGCCGGGTACGAGGAACGCTGTCTGCCGGGCCCGCGTCTCCAGATCCGCGAGCTGGAACGCGGCGTCCTTGGTGAAGATCTGCCGGTCGGCCCAGTAGCGCACCCGCGTGCCGGTCACGCCCTTGGCGACCTTGCCGATCACTCGCAGCTCGCTGCGCTCATCGAACGGCGTGAACGGCGCGTCCGCACGGGGTGCGCCGTCGTCGGCGAAGACCCCCGGTTCGCCACGGTGGAACGACATCGCGTAGGTCTTGCCGTTGCGGTCGACCTCGACGTCGAGCCGCTCGGACAGCGCGTTCACCACCGATGCGCCCACACCGTGCAGTCCGCCCGACGCGGCGTACGAGCCACCGCCGAACTTCCCGCCCGCGTGCAGTTTCGTGTAGACGACCTCGACGCCGGTGAGACCGGTGCGCGGCTCGACATCGACCGGCACACCGCGCCCGCGGTCGCGCACCTGCACGCTGCCGTCGTCATGCAGCACGACGTCGATACGGGTGCCGTTGCCGGCCACGGCCTCGTCGACCGAATTGTCGATGATCTCCCACAGGCAGTGCATGAGCCCCGGAGAGCCGTTCGAGCCGATGTACATGCCGGGTCGCTTGCGGACGGCTTCAAGGCCTTCGAGGACCTGGAGATGATGGGCGGAGTACTCGGCTGTCACAATTCTCCATCGTATCGAGGGGGTCGGACACGAGCGGGCAGACACTCCTGCTGTGACGCAGCGGTGACCGGCCGCGTACGCGCTGAGCGAAACACGCCGTATCGCGGGCATGACTCCCAGCTGTGCGTGGTTGTATTGAGCAGACCTCAAGCGGACCCGATACACCAAGGAGGCATCGAGATGAACGCGACGACGGAACGAGACACCAGTACGGTCATTCCGCGCCTCACGGCGATGGACCGATGCGATGCCTGCGGGGCGCAGGCGTACGTCGCCGTCGAGGTGAACGGCTCGGAGCTCCTGTACTGCGCACACCACGCGCGCAAATACGAGGAGAAGCTGCGCCCGGTGGCCACGAGCTGGCACGACGAGAGCGCACGACTGCTCGAGTCCTGACCCCCAGGGCCTGAGCGCCAGAACTGGAACGCCCGGGTATCGCGCCCGATGCCGGGCGTTTTCGCACCCCGGCCCGCATCCGAGGCCGATCAGCCGAATCCGACGAGCCGCATCCCGAGCGACGTGGCGCGGATCAGCGGTACTCCCGGTGCACCCGCGGAGTGAGCCGGCAGAGGATCTCCTCGCCGACGGTGCCGATCGCCTCGGCCAGGGTGGTCGGTGTCTCCTCGCCGGAGCGCCCACGACCGAACAGCACGACCTCGTCGCCCGGGCTCGAGCCGGGCCAGGCCTGCACGGCCGCCGAGGTCGCATCCAGTCTCAGCAGACGCCGTGCACCGGCGGGGGTGCCGACGTTCACGCGGCCGCCGAGCAGACTGGGGAGGCCGTCGAAGGATCCGATTCCGATGATCGCCTCGCCGTCACGCACCTCGCTCACCGTCGCGACGAGCTCCGCGGCCGGCTCGATGCCGGGCAGATCAGGACCGTCGGCGGAACGGATCCCGAAGCAGAATGCGCCGACGCGGACGAGTGAGCCGCGCAGCTCCGGGCGGGCCCAGGTCGCCGCGGATGCCGTCAGGTGCAGTTCCGGGAGTTCGGCGCCGACCTCCTGGGCACGACCGACGGCGGCGCGGAAGCGCTCCTGCGCCGCGTCGTCCTCCGCGTCGCTCGCCTCCGCGAGGTGACTCCACGCGCCGACGAGGTCGATCATTCCCCGGTGCTGTGCGTCCAGCGCGATGCGGATGCCCTCGTCCCATTCGTCGGCCGACAGTCCATTGCGATGCAGGCCCGTGTCGACCTTGAGGTGGATGCGCGCGCGGAACCCGGTCGCATCCGCCTGCACGATCACGCGCTCGAGGTAGTCGATGCTGCCGACTCCGAGATCGACGTGGGAATGCAGCGCCGCCGCGATCTCATCATCGGTCGACGTCACCCAGGCGAACAGCCGCGGCCGGGCGCCGACCTCGGCCCTGAGCTGCACGGCCGTCGGGATGTCATACGTGCCGATCCATGCCACACCGGCGTCGACGGCCACCCGCGCCGCCCAGGCCGCACCGAGTCCGTACCCGTCGTCCTTCACGACCATCATCAGCGTCGCCGGGTCCACGCGCGTCGAGACCGCCGCGATGTTCGCACGCAGCACGGCCTCGTCGGCGCGCAGCACCGGCGTCGTCAGTCGATCCACACCCGCTCCGTTCGCTGTCCGACGACCGCGACGAGCTCGCCGGCGGTCATGCCGGTCGCGGTGCTCCACTCCGCAAGCCCGGAGGCCAGCGGCCCTCGCCCGCCGAAGAACGTCACGTCCGCACCGAGGGCGACATCCGCGTCACCGATGTCCACGACGCACACGTCCATCGCGATGCGCCCGACGACCCGGTGCCGGCACCCGTCGATCTCGACGAAGGCGCGGTTGCCGAGTGCGCGCACCACGCCCTGGGCGTAGCCGCCGGTGACGAGTGCGAGCCGCGAGTCCTCCGGGGCGCGGTAGATGTAGCCATACGACACCCCGCCCCCCGCTTCGATGTCCTTGGTCGAGAGCACGCGTCCGACCGCACGCAGGGCGGGCTCGCCCCGCAGCGCCCCATCGGATCCCGGCAGCCCGTAGATCAGGGCCGGATCGAGGTCGGGCTCGCCCACATGTGTCGCGTCGAGGCCGAGCGCAGCGAGTTCGGCGACTTCCGCCGGGCCGTCAACGCGCACCGCACGGACACCACCGGCCGCCATGGCGCGCGCCGTATCCGCCAGCCCGTGCCCCCACGCGTCGCGACGCAGATCCGCGGTGCCGGCGCCCTGCGCGGCGACCGCACGGCGTGCTCCCGCGACCAGCGCCGAGCGAGAGACCAGCGAACGCAGCATCGCACTTCGGGCGAGGGGAAGCGCGGAGGGCTGGTTCACCGTTCCACCCTATCGGCGGGCCCGGGGACGGATCCCGCGACGCCCCGTCCACCGGTCTCGGAGGCGCCGTCTCGTAGAATGGACCGATCCCCTTCGCCTCGACCCGGAGAACGCATGCCCTCGAACGGCCTCGGCCTGAAGTCCCGTCTCGGCTATCTCGCCGAGCGCGCCCGCCGCATCAACCTCGGCTCCGTGATCGAGCGCGCCAAGGAGGCGTCGGCGGAGCACGGCAAGGCGGTTCCGGCGATCGTCGTCGACATGCTCTGGTCGGCCGGACGTCACAACGTGGGCTTCCAGGACTACATCGACTACGACTTCGCGATCCTGAACCGTGCCGAACGCGCCACCTACATGACGCACCCGGTGTCGAACCAGATCTCGGAGCGCTACGCGCACCCCGACTACCGGCACCTGTTCCACGACAAGATCGAGTTCGACCAGAAGTTCTCGGAGTTCCTCCGTCGCGAGTGGATGGTCGTGAAGCCCGGGAACGCCGACGAGCTGCGCGCGTTCCTGGAGCGTCAGGGCACGGTCATCGTGAAGACCCCGATGGGCCAGGCCGGATCCGGCGTCTTCCGATATCACGCGGCCGACGTCGACGACTGGGACGGGTTCCACGCCGACCTTCTCGCACAGGGGCGGCTCCTCGTCGAAGAGGTCATCCAGCAGCACCCCGACCTCGCGGCGGTCTGCCCCGGCACCGTCAACACCACGCGCGTGACGGCCTTCTTCGACGGGGAGAAGACCCACATCCTCGCCATGGCGCAGAAGTTCGGCCGCGGCGAAGTCAGCGACCAGATGTCGTTCGGCGGCTTCTACACGATGCTCGACGACGATGGGCACGCCGTGAGCGCGGGCTACGACTCGCACGGCCACGTGCACGAGCTGCACCCCGACTCCGACTTCCGGATCGCTGACTTCCAGCTGCCGCTGATCGACGAGGTCAAGGCGTTCGTGGACCAGGTCGCCCGCGTCGTGCCGCAGGTGCAGTACGTCGGCTGGGACATCGTCGTCGGCCCCGACGGCCCCGTGCTCGTCGAGGGCAACTGGGGCGCCGGCGTGTACGAGAACAAGCCGAGCGTCTCCGGCATCCGCACCGGACACAAGCCGCGCTATCAGGCGGCCATCAAGTTCTGAGCGCCGTGCGCACGAAGAAGGCCGCCCCGTCGTTCTGACGGGGCGGCCTTCTTCGTGGAACCGGAGGCTCAGGCCGGACGGATGATGCCCATCGGCGTCGACTGGGTGCCCTGACCGAGCGGGTTGTCCTTGAGGATCGCGACGAGGCTCTTCTCCGCGGTCCTGTCGAGCGTGGAGCCGAGGATGTTGCCGCCGAGGTCGTTGATGTCGACGACGGCGACATCGCACACCCCGTCGATTAGCTGCTGCATCTCGTGCGCGACCTCGCGCGGGCGCGCGGGGCCCAGCACGACCGACCGGTCGTAGGGCGGCATGGTGCCCTCGGTCGGCCCGTCGATCGCGCGCGCCTTCTCACCGGCGATGCGGTAGAAATCACCACGCCGGCCGAACGCCTTGGTGACCGCCGACACGGCGGCCGCGAGCAGGATCCGGGGCGTGCCGCACTCGCGCAGCGCCATCTCCATGGTCTCGGGCATGCCGAGGCCGATGCCGTAGGGCGTGCGCGTCACGTACTTCGACAGGAAGAACGCCAGCTTGCGCGGCTGGATCTCCTCGAGCAGGAACGACCGTCCCTGAGTGATGCCGACGATCTTCTCGGTGATGAAGAGGATGTCGCCCGCGCGCACCTCGCCCGCGGCGTACTCGGAGACGATGTCGGCGAGCACGTCGCCGGGCATGACCACCTTGGTGCGGATCGGGATCCGCTGCCAGCGCCCGCCCTCGACCGAGATCTCGAGGTTCTTGCCGTCGTTGGGCTTCGCCTCCGCGCTCACTCGAGGTAGTCCCGCAGCGACTGCGACCGGCTCGGGTGACGCAGCTTCGCCATCGTCTTCGACTCGATCTGGCGGATCCGCTCGCGGGTCACCCCGAACGTGTCGCCGATCTGGTCGAGCGTCTTGGGCTGGCCGTCGCCCAGGCCGAAGCGCATGCGGATCACGCCCGCCTCACGCTCGGACAGGGAGTCGAGCAGCTGCTCGAGCTGACGCTGCAGCATCGTGAAGCCGACCGCGTCGGCCGGGACGACCGCCTCTGTGTCTTCGATGAGGTCGCCGAACTCGCTGTCGCCGTCCTCGCCGAGCGGGGTGTGCAGTGAGATCGGCTCACGGCCGTACTTCTGCACCTCGATGACCTTCTCCGGGGTCATGTCGAGCTCGCGGCTCAGCTCTTCCGGAGTGGGCTCGCGGCCCAGGTCCTGCAGCATCTGGCGCTGCACGCGGGCGAGCTTGTTGATGACCTCGACCATGTGCACGGGGATGCGGATGGTGCGGGCCTGGTCCGCCATCGCGCGGGTGATGGCCTGGCGGATCCACCATGTCGCATAGGTCGAGAACTTGAAGCCCTTGGTGTAATCGAACTTCTCCACCGCGCGGATCAGGCCCAGGTTGCCCTCCTGGATGAGGTCCAGGAACTGCATGCCGCGGCCGGTGTAGCGCTTGGCGAGGGAGACCACGAGGCGCAGGTTCGCGCCGAGCAGGTGGCTCTTCGCGCGCTGTCCGTCCCGGGCGACCCACTGCAGGTCGAGCCCGAGCTGGCTGGTCTTCTCTGCGGCCGACATGGTCGACAGCTTCTCCTCGGCGAACAGACCGGCCTCGATCCGCATCGCGAGCTCGACCTCTTCGGCCGCGTTCAGGAGCGCGACCTTTCCGATCTGCTTCAGGTAGTCCTTGACCGGGTCGGCGGTGGCACCCGTGATCTGCGTCGAGTAGACGGGGACGTCGTCCTCATCGGTCGAGCTGATCCGGATGGCGCCCGTGGGCAGCGGCTCGGCGAAGGCGGGCTTGGCACCGTCCTCGTCGTCGGCGTCGTCCGCCGCATCCGCGGCTTCGTCGGCGGCGGGCTCCTCGGCCTCAGCCTTCTTGGCCCTGGTGGTCTTCTTTGCGGCCGGCTTCTTCGCCGCCGCCTTCTTCGGGGCGGCGGTCTCCACGGCCTCGACGGCCTCTGCGGCGACGTCCTCGGTCTCGGCAGCCGCGGCCTTGGTGCGGGTGTTCTTCTTCGTGGCAGTCGTCACGTCTCGCCTTTCAACGGAGCGCTTGCGCAGGCGCCCAGTACTCATTCGGCCTGTGTCCTCGCGGGCACTAGTAAGACCCTTGTCAAGTCCCCGCCCTGCGGAGGGGTCTTGACAACGGGTCGTCAGATAAGTATGACACACTCCTGCACCGAGGATGCCGGAACCCGCCATCTGCGCACCCTTGACGGCAGACTCACCGGATCCGCTCAGACGCGACCGTTCTTGTCGTCATCACTCCCGGGCCGCGATGCGAGGAACCTCTCCAGCTCGGCCGCCAGTTCGTCGGCGCTGGGCAGAGACCCCTCGTCGAACTCGCGCGGCTCATCGGCCTCGAGGTCGAGGCCCGACATGTAGGCGTCGTAGCGCTGCTCGAGCGTGCGCACCATCTGCGCGAGTTCCTCGTTGTCGCGCACCTGCTCATCGACGCGCTGCAGGTAGTCGGATCTCTTCTCCCGCAGGGCATCGGTGAGCAGCACCAAGCCGGTCGACGCCATGACCTTCTCCGCGGCCGTGAGCACCGCGTCCGGATATTCGGTGTCGGCCAGATAGTGCGGGATCAGCAGCACGAAGCTCGCGGCGCTGTGCTCGCCCTGCACGAAGCGGTACTCGAGAAGGTGACCGACGGTGCCGGGCACCTGGGTACGCGGGCGCCACACGCTGTGCGCCGCGGTCAGCTCCATGCGGTTGCCGCTGACCGTCACGCCGATCGGTCGCGTGTGCGGCACCGGCATCGCGATGGAGTGCACCCACGTCACGGACGACACCTCATGCTCGGCCGCGAAGTCGATCACCACATCGGCGAACGCGTTCCATGCGAAGTCCGGCTCGTAGCCGGCCAGCAGCAGGAACGGGCGCCCGAGCGCGTCATGCGCGAGTGACAACTCGAGCCGCGCGGGCTTGAGTGACGCGATGTGGTCCTGGTCGAAGGTGAGCACCGGGCGTCGCGCCCGATAGTCGAGCAGGTAGTCGTTGTCGAAGACCAGCACCGGCTGCGGATCCGTGGTCTCCGAGAGGTGGTCGATGAGCCCGGACACGGCAGATCCGGCGTCCGTGAAGCCGGTCAGCAGGACGACCAGCGGCAGCCCGGACGGCACGCCGCCAGGACGCGCGACGCGTTCGTGGATGTCTCCGGAAATGGGCATGACTCCATGCTACGAGCCCGCCCGAGGCTCGGGACGGAGGAGCGCTGAGAGCGAACACGCACGCGGCCGATCCGTCGAGCCCAGGCACCACGCGTACCTAGGATGGAACGCATGACGTCACCTGCGCTCGAGCTGCACACAGGCGCTCCGGCGGACGCGAACGCGGATGCGGTCGTGCTCGTCGTCGCCGGTCTCACGGACACCCCGGAAGACCTGTCCCCCTTCTCCTCCACGCACGCGGCGCTGACCGCAGTCGGATTCACCGGCAAAGCCGGCGGATTCGCCCGGATCCCGGCGCCCGAGATCGCCGACGTGCCGGTCGCCGTGGTCAGCGCGGGGACCACCCCGGGTGCGGATGCGGTGCGGGAGGCGGTCGGCGCTGCGCTGCGCACGCTCACCGGCTTCGACCGCGTCGCTGTGCGCCTCAGCGACGCCGTCTCCGGCTTCGCGAACGCCGCAGCGGAGGGCGCCCTGCTCGGCGGATACCGGTTCGACGACTACCGCTCCCGCACGGAGCCCACGCGCGCCAAGACCGTCGTGCTGCACGCCGAGCTCTCTGCGGCGCAGGTCGCGCACGCGACCGCCCTCGCCGAGGCGGTCGCCCTGACCCGCGATCTGGTGACCACGCCGGCCGAGTGGCTCGGACCCACCGACCTCGCAGCCAGGGCGGCCGACGCGGTCGCCGATCTGGATGTGACGGTGCGGGTGCTCGACGAGACCGCGCTCGCGGAGGGCGGCTTCGGCGGCATCCTCGGCGTCGGCCAGGGCTCGGCACGACCGCCGCGCCTGGTGCGGCTCGACTACTCGCCGGCCGGCGCCACCGGTCATGTCGCGCTGGTCGGCAAGGGCATCACCTTCGACACCGGCGGGCTCTCCCTCAAACCGCCGGCGAGCATGGTCGGCATGAAGACCGACATGGCGGGTGCCGCGAGCATCCTCGCCGCCACGAGGGCCGTCGCGTCGATCGGTCTGCCGATCCACGTGACCGCGTGGCTGTGCATCGCCGACAACATGCCGTCCGGCACGGCGATCCGCCCGGGAGATGTGCTGCGCTTCGCCGACGGTCAGACCGCGGAGGTGCTCAACACCGACGCTGAGGGCCGCCTCGTACTCGCCGACGGACTCGTGGCCGCCAGCCGCGAGCTTCCGGACACGATCGTGGATGTGGCGACGCTCACCGGCGCCATCATCGTCGCCCTGGGCATGCGCCACACCGGCGTCTTCGGCGATGACGACACCGTGCAGGAGCTGCTCGCCGCCGCCTCCGCCGCCGGCGAGCCCGCCTGGCCGATGCCGTTGCCGGACCACATGGAGGACGAGCTGAAGTCCCCGATCGCCGATATGGTCAACTCCAAGATCGGCGATCCGGCCGGTGGATCCCTGTTCGCCGGCCTGTTCCTGCGGCGATTCGTCGGTCGCGTCTCGGATGACGCCGACGCGGCTCGCATCCCGTGGGCCCATCTCGACATCGCGGGATCGTCCGAGCACAAGGGCGCGCCCTACGGCTTCACCGACAAGGGCGCGACGGGCGCGATCGTGCGCACCCTGATCGCCTTCCTCGAGGCACGGGCGGGTTCGACGATCAGTCCCGCAGCACAGGCCGAGGGAGCCGACGCATGACCGACCACGCATTCGACATCGTCATCCTGGGCGGCGGCAGCGGCGGCTACGCCGCAGCGCTCCGCGCGGCCGAACTCGGCAAGTCGGTCGCCCTGATCGAGAAGGACAAGGTCGGCGGCACCTGCCTGCATCGCGGCTGCATCCCCACCAAGGCGCTGCTGCACTCAGCCGAGATCGCGGAGAACGTGCGCGATGCGGCCAAGTACGGCGTCGGCGCCTCCTTCGAGGGGATCGATCCGGCCGGGGTGCGCGCCTACCGCGAGGGGATCGTCGCGAAGAAGTACAAGGGCCTGGAGGGCCTGGTCAAGGCCCGTGGCATCACGGTCGTCGCCGGCGAAGGTGTCCTGCGTGCCGACCGCACCATCGCGGTCGGCGACGACGTCTACAGCGGCACAGACGTGATCCTTGCGACCGGCTCCTACAGCCGGTCGCTTCCCGGTCTCGCGATCGGCGGGCGGATCCTCACGAGCGAGCAGGCGCTCGCCCTCGAGGAGGTGCCGGCGCGCGTCGTCATCCTCGGCGGCGGCGTGATCGGCGTCGAGTTCGCCAGCGTGTGGCGCTCTTTCGGATCCGAGGTCACCATCGTCGAAGCCCTGGAGCACCTCGCCCCGAACGAGGACCTCGCCCTCAGCAAGGGCCTGGAGCGCGCATTCCGACGCCGCGGAATCGCATACTCGCTGGGCGTGCGGTTCGCGACCGCGACGCAAACGGACGATTCGGTCACCGTGACCCTTGAGAACGGCACGACCTACGAAGCCGACTACCTGCTCGTGGCCGTCGGCCGAGGGCCCGCGACGGCCGGGCTGGGCTTCGAAGAGGCCGGCATCACGATGGAGCGCGGATTCGTGATCGTCGACCCGGAGCTGCACACCAGCGTCGAGCATTTGTGGGCCGTGGGCGACATCACCCCGGGCCTGCAGCTCGCGCACCGCGGGTTCCTGCAGGGCATCGCGGTCGCCGAGCGCATCTCCGGGCTCTCCCCCACGGTGGTGCCCGATGTGCAGATCCCGCGCGTCACCTACTGCAGTCCGGAAGTCGCATCCGTCGGCGTGACCGAGGCCGTGGCGATCGCCGAGCACGGTGCCGACGGCATCGTCTCCTACGAGTACAACCTCGCCGGCAACGGCAAGAGCGAGATCATCGGCACCGGCGGACTCGTCAAGGTCGTACGCCAGAAGGACGGCCCGGTGCTGGGCGTGCACCTGCTCGGCGATCGCGTCGGCGAGCTGATCACGGAGGGGCAGCTCGCGGTGAGCTGGGAGGCGCACCCCGAGGACATCGCCCCGCTGATCCATGCGCACCCCACCCAGAGCGAGGCTCTCGGCGAGGCGTTCCTCGCGCTCGCGGGCAAGCCTCTGCATGCATTGTGAACACAATGTGAAAAACCAATTACGCAATGCGGAATTCAAAGCTGGGCTTGAACTCGTCTTGCCTACTAAGCTGATCACCATCACGTACTTCCTTAAGGAGACTCCGTCATGAGCACACCTGTGGTCCTTCCCGCCCTCGGCGAGAGCGTCACCGAGGGCACTGTGACCCGTTGGCTCAAGCAGGTCGGCGACACCGTCCAGGCCGATGAAGGGCTGCTCGAGATCTCGACCGACAAGGTCGACACAGAGATCCCCTCCCCCGTCAGCGGCGTGATCGAGGAGATCCTCGTCGCCGAGGACGACACGGTCGAGATCGGTGCGGTCCTCGCGCGCATCGGCGACGGCTCCGGCACGGCGGCTCCCGCGGCGCCGGCCGCCGAGGCCGCCCCTGCCGCACCCGCGGAGCCCGTTGCGGAGCCGGCCCCTGCCGCGGCGCCCGCCGCATCCGCCGACGCCACCGACGTGCGCCTGCCCGAACTCGGTGAGAGCGTCACCGAGGGCACGGTGACCCGCTGGCTGAAGCAGATCGGCGACGAGGTCGCGGTCGACGAGCCGCTGCTCGAGATCTCCACCGACAAGGTCGACACCGAGATCCCCTCCCCCGTCGCCGGCACGCTGCAGGAGATCCTCGCGGCGGAGGACGACACCATCCCGGTCGGCGCCGTGCTCGCACGTATCGGAAGCGGAGCTCCTGCGGCCGCCGCACCTGCTCCGGCCGCTGCGCCTGCTCCGACCGCTGCGCCTGCTCCGGCCGCCGCGCCTGCTCCGGCCGCCGCGCCTGCTCCGGCCGCCGCACCTGCCCCGGCCGCTGCGCCTGCTCCGGCCGCCGCGCCTGCTGCCCCGGCCGCACCTGCCGCCCCGGCCGCACCTGCCGCC
>JAFDWM010000041.1 GCA_018268455.1 Actinomycetota bacterium
GGGTCTGCGCGTCGCCGCCGTCGCCGTGCTGCTCGGGATGATCTCCGTGCTCACCCTGGTGATGGCCTGGGGTGCGGGCCTGCTCTGGCGGCTGGTGCTGCACGGCCGGCGCACGCGCGAGGCGCAGGTGCGCGCGGAGGCGGTTGCGGCGGCCGAGCAGGAGCGGGTGCGGATCGCACGTGACATGCACGACGTGGTCGCGCATTCGCTCGCGGTGGTGATCGCCCAGTCCGACGGCGCGCGGTATGCGGCGGCGGCGGATCCGGCACAGGCGACTGCCGCGCTCGCCACCATCGGCCAGACCGCGCGCGCCGCGTTGGCGGATGTGCGCCTGCTGCTGGCGCAGCTGCGGCACAACGAGGGCGAGGGACCGCAGCCGACCCTCGCCGACCTGGAGACGCTGTACGCGCAGGTGCGCGCGGCCGGCATCGAGCCGCGCGTCACGGTCGATCCGATGCCTCCCGGGGAACCGCCCGCGGCCATCCAGCTCGCGGTGTACCGCATCCTGCAGGAGGCGCTCACGAACGCGATCCGGCACGGCGTCGGCGACGTCGATGTGCTGCTCGCCTGGCACCAGGACCGGGTCGAGCTCGTCGTGCGCAACGTCGTGCCGGCGACGCCCCGATCGCCCTCGGCCGAGCGCGGGCACGGTGTGATCGGCATGCGCGAGCGCGCCCAGCTCGTGGGAGGCGCGCTCACGTCGCAGCCCGAGGAGGACGCGTGGGTGGTGCGCGCGACGCTGCCCATCGGCGCACCCGCCGCGTGACGAACCGACGCGCCGAGGGCTGTGGCGGCACCGGCGCGCGGCCCGCGCAGTGACAGACTCGAAGCACGGCGCGCAACTCCGTCGCGCCGGCGAGGGGAGCCGGATGATCCGCGTCGTGCTGGTCGACGATCAGGCGCTGTTCCGCGCCGGGGTGCGCATGCTGGTCGGATCGCAGCCCGACCTGGAGGTGGTCGGCGAGGCCGGTGACGGCCAGGAGGCGATCGATGTGGTGCGGGCCACGCGCCCCGACGTCGTGATGATGGACATCCGCATGCCGGTCATGGACGGGCTGACCGCGACCGCGCGGATCCTCGAGCTGTTCGACCGACCCGGCGAGCCGGATCCGCCCCGCATCGTCATGCTCACCACCTTCGACCTCGACGAAGCAGCGGCGCGGGCCATCCGCCAGGGAGCCAGCGGGTTCCTGCTCAAGGACGCGGATCCGGAGTTCCTCCTCGCCGCCATCCGCACCGTGCACGCGGGATCCAGCGTGATCGCCGCGAGCGCGACCCGCGAGCTGTTCGCGCACTTCGCGGCGCCCGCGACGACGCCGGTGCCGCCGAGCTACGACGACCTCACCGAGCGGGAGAAGGAGATCTTCGCGCTCGCGGCCCGCGGGCTGTCGAACTCCGAGATCGCCGCCCGGGAGTTCCTGTCCGAGGCGACCGTGAAGACGCACATCAGCCGGATCCTCGCCAAACTCTCCCTGCGCGATCGCGTGCAGCTCGTCGTGTTCGCGTTCGAGCACGGCCTGAACTGACCAGTCTCGTGGTGCGCACCTGACCCTATTCCGGCCCCGGATGCCGTCGATTGCGCACGATGAGACAGGCCGTGTGCAGCGGCCGCGTGCAGCCGGCAGCCGGCTCAGGGAAAACTCTCAGTAACAAAGACTGTCGATGCATCGACTGTCTAAGTAAAGTCGCCTCATGGCAGACGAAAGACTCCGAGGCAATCTCGAGATGCTGGTCCTCGCGACGCTCGCACGCGCATCCGCCCACGGCTACGCGCTCGCCGAGACGCTGCGCACGGCGAGCGGGGGCGAGATCGACGTGCCGGAGGGCTCGCTGTACCCGGCGCTGCACCGGCTGGAGCGATCCGGCGCGATCACGAGCGAGTGGGTGCACGACGGCCGCCGGCGCCGGGTCTACGCCATCACGGCCGCTGGCGCGGCGCAGTTGTCCCGCGAGACCGGCGCGTGGCGGCGCTTCGCCGAGGGCGTGGCATCGACCCTCGCCGCACCCGCGATCCGTCCGGCCGTGCAGGGGGTGTGACATGACCGATGCGATCGACCGCTACGTGGAGCGGCTCGCCGACCGGCTGGGCGCGGGCCAGGACACCTGGCGCCTGCTCGCCGAGACGGACGGGCACCTGCGCGACGGGCAGGTGGCGCTGCTGGCGCAGGGGATGGATCCGGCCGAGGCCGCGGAACTCGCGGTGCGGCGCTTCGGGGATCCGGCAGCCGTCGCGAAGGCGCGCTCGCCCCGGCGTCGTGCCGTGGGGCTGCTCAGCGGCGGCTGGCTCGTCGTCTCGCTCGGTCTCGTGGTGATCGGGGTCAGCGGACTGGTGTCGTGGGGGCTCGAGGCGATCTGGGGGCCCGCGTTCCTGGCCGGCGATGTGAACGGCGTGACGTACACGGCCGCACGGTGCGCCGACTTCGTCGGGTTCTTCCCCCGGGCGGGCAGCTGCGCCACGGCGGCGGCGATGCACCACTCCGACGAGATCGTGTCCGAGCGGCTCGCGGCCGGAATCCTCGGCATCGTGCTGCTCGTGGCCTGGCTGCTGGTCCGGCGCCTCCGCGGGGCGGTGCCGATCGCGCGCGAGGACCGGCGCATGCTGCTCGTCGCGAGCACCGTGGCCTTCCTCGGCGTGGGCCTGGTCGGGTTCGGCTGGGGCGCGCTCGCGGTCATCCTCGACGTCGTGCGCGGACTCGCGGTGGCGGGCGTCGGCGTGCGGCTCAGCGACGGCGCGATCGCCCTGGTCGCAGGCGTGGTCGCCCTCGTGCTCCTGGCGCGTTTCACTCGGCGCGGGGTCACGCTCGCCGCCGTGGCCTGAGCAAGCCGGACGCGGACCCGGATCCGGGTCATCCTTGCGATGTACGAGGATGCGCCCACAGAGCGACGCGAGGGACGGGGACCGATCCTTAGCGTCGAAGACATGGAGATCACGACCACCGACCTGGGACTTGCGGCCCGCGTCCAGCACCTGACCAAGACCTACGGATCCGGTGAGGGAGCGGTCGCCGCCCTCGACGACGTGAGCGTGGGGATCCGCCGCGGACAGTTCACCGCGATCATGGGGGCGTCCGGATCCGGCAAGTCCACGCTCATGCACATCATGGCCGGCCTCGACACCGCCACCCGCGGCCGGGCCTGGATCGGCGACACCGAGATCACAGGCCTCGGCGACCTCGACCTCACGATCCTGCGCCGGCGCCGCGTCGGGTTCATCTTCCAGGCGTTCAACCTGGTGCCCACTCTCGACGCGCTCGGCAACATCCTGCTGCCGTTCGAGCTCGACGGACGGCGCCCGTCGGCGATCGAACGCGCGCGCATCGACGGCCTCGTGCAGACGCTCGGGATCGGGCCGCGCCTGCGGCACCGCCCGCATCAGCTCTCCGGCGGGCAGCAGCAGCGGGTGGCGATCGCCCGCGCGCTGGCGACCGCGCCGGACCTGGTCTTCGCCGACGAGCCCACCGGCAACCTCGACTCCGCGTCCGGCCGCGAGGTGCTGCAGCTGCTCTCCGACGCGAGCCGTGAGCACGGCCAGTCGATCGCGATGGTCACGCACGACGCGGTCGCGGCCAGCCATGCCGATCGCGTGCTGTTCCTCGGCGACGGCCGCATCGTCGCCGACCACCCGAGACGCAGCGCCGACGAGATCGCCGCCCTCATGCTCTCGACCGCGGCGGATGCCACCGCGCACCCGGCGCAGCCCGTCGGAGTGGCGGCATGACCGCGCTCGCCCCGACCCTGCTCGAGACGCCGCTGAGCCCGTCCCGCATCGCGTTCCTGCGCGAGCGCGGGATGGGGGCGAGCGTCTTCGTCGCCGCGATCACGAGCGCGTTCGGTGTGCTGCTGGTCGACGCGACGGTCTTCCTCGGCGCACTGCTGCAGTCGGATCCACTGATCGGCAACAGCCAGACGCTCGACTACGTGGTGCGGATCCTGTCGGTGCTGCTCACGGCCGTCGCGATGTACGTCGCCGCGATCGTCACGGCCAACACGTTCTCGACGATCGTCGCCGGCCGCACCCGGCGCATCGCGCTGCTGCGCCTGATCGGCGCCTCCGCCCGTTCTCAGCGGGCCGAGGTGGCAGGGCAGGGACTCACGGTCGGCGTGATCGGCGCGATGCTCGGGCTGGTCGGCGGGCTGCTGCTCGCCTGGGCCGGCACGGCGATCGGGTCGGCCGCGCTCGCGAATGCGCCGCAGGGCTTCTCCGCGCTGCAGCCGGCGGTGCTCGTGCCCGCCGTCGGCGTCGCGCTGACGACGTGGCTGGCGGCGTGGGCGGGGTCGCGGCGCGTGCTCACGGTCACGCCGCTGCAGGCGCTCGCCGGATCCGTGGAGCGGACGTCCGAGGAGACGAGCACCGTGACCGGGCGCCACCTCGGAACGCTCACGATGCTGGTGCTCGGCGGCGCCATGCTCGCCGGCGGAGTGGTCTTCGGGCTGAGCTCGCCGCTCGGCGTGGTCGTCGCGTTCTTCGGCGGGGTGTTCTCGTTCAGCGGGCTCGCGATCGGATCCGTGCTGATCATGCCGCCGGTGCTGCGCGTGGTCGCGCGGCTGTTCGGGCGCAGCGCCACGGCGCGCCTGGCCGCCGAGAACGCGCTGCGATACCCGGAGCGTTCGAGTCGCATGGCGATCGGCGTGGTGATGGGCGTGACGCTCGTGACGATGTTCGCCGTCGCCCTGGAATCGGCCAAGGCGCTGGTGCTGCGCACGAGCGACGAGCAGCTCCCGCCGGAGATCTTCGCACCGTTCGACGCGTTCGGGACCGTGATGATGGTGCTCGTCGGGGTCTCCGCGGTCATCGCCGCGGTGGGGCTGGTCAACCTGCTCACGATCGGCGTCGTGCAGCGCCGCCGGGAACTGGGCCTGCTCCGCGCGATCGGACTGAGCAGCGGGCAGGTGCGCCGGATGGTGCTGCTGGAGGCCGCGCACGTCACGATCGCCGCCACCGTCACGGGCCTCGTGCTCGGCGTCGTCTACGGCTGGGTCGCCGCGCAGTCGCTGCTCGGATCCGTGCCGACCGTGCCCGACCTGCAGCCCGCCGGTCTCATCGCGCCGGCCGTGCCGTGGGGTCCGGTGGCCGCGATCGTCGTGGCCACCGCCGTGCTCACGCTCATCGCCGCGGTCACTCCGACCCGGCTGGCCACGCGGGTCGCCCCGGTCGAGGCGCTCGCCGCGGACTGAATCAGATGGGGCCGCGGGTCTTCTCCGCGGCCCTGTCCCAGCCGTGCGCGAGACGGCGGATCCGCCACCCCCGCCACTGCCACGCCGCCCAGAGCACGGGCAGCAGCAGGAGCGAGCCAGGACCGCCGAAGACGAGTCGGTCGCGCCAGAGCGCGTGGCCGTCGGGGAGGGCGGAGACGGCCATGCGGTGATCCCAGACGTCGAGCGAGGAGAGCGGCCCGCTGAGCGGAATCCCGCTGTCGCGGAGGATCCGCACGGTCTCGCCGTGGTACTCGCGGACCTCGTCGTGCGTGCCGATGAGCTGGGTGCCGACTGTGATCAGGCCGAACAGTCGCAGCCGTACCGCGCTGTGCAGCAGCGAGCCCTCGTCGGCGTGGGTGAGCGGTTCGACGACGATCACGGGGGCGTAGAACGCGGTGAGCACGGCGGGCGAGTGCAGCGCCGCCCAGGCGGCGTCCGCACTCGCGCTGATCCGGAACTTCAGCTGCACGTGCCGCAGCTTCAGCGGGGTCGTCTTCATCGCGGCAGCACCGCCGCCCGGCGGTCGGCCGCGGTGATCTCACGGCGGGTCCAGGCCAGCAGGAAGCGCTCGTCGTAGTGACGGGAGCAGCGCGCGCACGACGACGCCCGGGTGGGACGGCGATGCCGGTAGGTGACGTGCCCGGACGGGCAGCGGCCCACCCAGGGCGCGAGTTCGGTCGCGGTCTCGCCGTGGTGCGTGGTGCCGCCGACGTAGCCGAGGGCGCGTGCTGCGCGCTTCCACACGGCGCCGTGCGCGGCCTCATGGCCGGCCAGCGCGTGCGCCACCTCGTGCAGCAGCACCTGATGGATCTCGTCGTCGTCGAACCGCGCGGCGAGGTACCGGGACACGGTGATGCGCTTGTCGCCGTAGTGGCAGGCGCCCGCCCGGCGCTTGGCGTTGTCGAAGCCGAACGACCACGACGGATCCAGATGCATGCCGATCAGCGCTTCGCCCCAGATGCGCACCCGCTGCAGTTCGGCCATAGGACAACGGTAGGCGACGCCACCGACATCGGGCCGTGGGCGCGGGAAGGCGATCCGGATCCGCCCGGTGTCAGCCGTTCACGATCGCGGGTGCGCTGTGGCGCTCGACGGTGTCGATCGAGAGCAGCACGGCCTCCAGCTCCCGGTCGGTGGCGTCGGCCTCGCGACGCAGGAACAGCGTGCGCTTGAAGCTCTCCCTGGCCTGCTCGTGCTCACCGGCCTCGAAGGCGTTGCGTCCGCGGTGCTGGTGCGCGAACGCGGCGATCGGCACCCAGCCCTGGCCCTCGGCCTCGGCCGTGCAGGTGGCGAGCTCGTGGTCGGCGGCGCCGAACGCGCCGCGGTACTGCAGCACGGTCGCGTGCAGCACGCGGGCGCGGATGAGGTCCTTGCGGGTGCCGGCCATGCGCGCCTGGCGGACGGCCTCGTCGGCGAGCACGAGTGCATCGTCGAGGCGCCCGAGCACCTTCAGCAGCCACACCCGCTCCATCAGCGAGGGAAGGCTGCGCTGATCCTCGATCTCGGCGAGACGCTGCTCGCACTCGGACGGATCGACCAGTTCGCGCAGCGTGTCCGGGTCGTACCCCTTGATGTAGCCCACGCGCCGTCCTCCCGTTCCACCGTTTCGACCAGTCTGCCCGTGGATCCCGAGCATCGGCGAAGGCCCCAGGGCGTGCCGTGAGATACGGCCGTGCACGCCGGGCTCAGCGCAGGAAGATCCCGGCGTCAGGGCGCGGCGAGGCGACCGCGGTGGCGTCGGTGACGATCGCCGCGTCCGTCGCGAAGACGGCGACCTCGGCGCCGTGCGCGAGCTTGGCGGGGTGCGGGCCGGCGGCGAGGATCCGCGGGAGCATTTCCGCGGGCAGGGGAGCGGCGGAGGCGGCCAGCACGAGGTTGCCGAAGCGCCGGCCCTTCAGGATCTGCGCGTCGGCGAGGATCGCGACCTCGCCCAGCACGGCGCCGATGGTCGCGACCTGGCGGCGGGCGAAGGCGAGCCCCGGCCCGTCGGCGACGTTCACGAGCAGCACGCCGGTCGGGGCCAGCAGCTGCGCGAGCTCGCGGTAGAACTCGACGCTGGTGAGGTGCGCCGGGGTCTGCGCGCCGGAGTACACGTCGGCGACGACGAGGTCCACTTGGCCGTGGAGTGCCGGGGGCAGCCGGCGCACGCCCTCTCTGGCGTCGCCGATGCGGATCCGGATCGAGGCCCCCCGTGGCAGCGGGAGATGCTCGCGGACCAGCTCGACCAGCGGCGCCTCCAGCTCGATCACCTGCTGACGCGATCCCGGGCGGCTCACCGCGATGTAGCGCGGGATCGTCATCGCGCCGGCGCCGAGATGCACGGCGGTGATCGGTGCGCCGGGGGAGCGCAGCTGATCGATCACCGCGCCCATCCGCACGATGTACTCGAAGTGCAGGTGGGTGGGGTCGGCGAGATCGACGTGCGACTGCGGCGTGTCGCCGATCAGCAGCTCGTACCCGCCGCCGAATTCGGCCGGGACCACCCGGGCGATGTCGCCGGATCCGAGTCGCGCGGCGGGATGCTCTGCGTCCTTCGTCCGTGCTCTTCCCATGCGACGAGCCTACGGCCGCCGATCACCAGCCGATCACGACCCGATCACGAGTTTGGAAATAACTTGCAAGAAGATTGTTAGTTATGGATACTTTTACCTACTTGGCGCCCCCGGCCAGGTGATTTCAAAGAGGAGATTCCCCGATGCACAAGCGCATTCTGTCCGTGGCAGCACTCGGCGTCGTCGCGACGCTCGGGCTGGCTGCCTGTTCCGGCGGCGGCAGCACCCCTGCAGCCACGAGTGGTCCTGTCGACGGCAAGGGCAAGACGCTCAACGTCTGGATCATGAAGGGCACCAACCCCGACGCGAAGCCCTTCTACGACGCGGTCGCCGCCGAGTTCAAGAAGGAGACCGGCGCCGACGTGAAGTTCGAGGAGGTGCAGTGGGCCGATGCCCACGACCGCTTCGTGACGTCGATCGCCGGAGGCACCACCCCCGACGTCGCCGAGACCGGCACCACCTGGACGGCGGAGTTCGCCGACGCCGGTGCGCTGCTGCCGATCGACAAGTACGTCGACGCGGAGAAGGGGCTGTCCAAGGACCTCGTCGAGGGCCTGAAGGTCGCCGGCACGTACGACAAGCAGCTCTACGGCATGCCGTGGTACGCGGGTGTGCGCTCGGTCGTCTACCGCACCGACGTGTTCGACGAGCTCGGCCTGAAGGCCCCGACCACGTGGGACGAGATCATCTCCGCGGGCGAGAAGATCAAGGCCGCGCACCCCGAGATGATGGCGTTCCCCGTTCCCGGTGACGCCGAGTTCCTGGTGTACCCGTGGGTCTGGGGTGCGGGCGGCGAGGTCGCCACGCAGAAGGACGGCAAGTGGACCAGCGAGCTCGACAGCAAGGAGTCGCAGCAGGGCATCCAGTTCTACACCGACCTGGCGCTCAAGCACGGCTTCTCGTCGGCCGGCGCGACGACCTGGAAGGAGACCGACCTGCGTGACGCGTTCAGCCAGGGCAACGTCGCGATGATGCTCTCCGGATCCTGGACGCCGAAGTCGCTCATCGAGAAGAACCCGGAGCTGAAGGGCAAGATCGGCGCCGCGACCATCCCCGGCAAGGACGGCGGGATCGCCCCGTCGGTGCTCGGCGGCTCGCACCTGTCGATCTTCAACAACACCAAGAACGCCGACCTGTCCTGGTCGTTCGTGAAGCTGATGACGACCGGCAAGTTCGCCTCGCAGTGGGCGGATGAGACCGGCTACTTCCCGGGCGTGCAGTCGGCGATGACCGAGGCGCTCAAGTCGACCGACCCGCTGGTCGCCCCGTTCGCGAAGCAGATGGTGGACGGCGGCGCCTCCGTGCCCGTCACGCCGAACTTCGGCGCCGTGCAGGCGAAGAAGACCACCAACTCGATGATCCAGGCGATCCTCAGCGGTCAGAAGGACGTCGCGACGGCCTCGAAGGACGCCGCGGCGGAGATGACCGACCTGCTGAACAAGAAGTAATCGGGCGGGTTCGACACATGTCCACGGTGCACGCACCACTGCCGGCCGCGGCCTCGGAGTCCTCCTCCGGGACCGCGGCCGGCGGCCCGCCGTCGCGGAAGAAGAAGTTCGGCTGGGTGACCGCGCGGCCGTGGCTGCTGCTCGCGCCCGGGCTGTTCATCCTGGCCACGCTCATGCTGTGGCCGCTCGTGCAGGTGGTGATCTACTCGCTGCAGGACTACGGCCTGCGCGAGATCAACACCGGCAAGACCAACTTCATCGGCCTCGACAACTACATCGAGGCGCTCACCGACAAGACGCTGTGGACCGTGGTGCTGCCGAACACCGTCGGCTTCGCCGTGGTCTCGGTGTTCGCGACCGTCACCGTCGGCACGCTCGTCGCGCTGCTGCTCGCCCGCCTCGGCACGGTGTGGCGCACCATCGTCGCCAGCTGCATCATGGTGGCCTGGGCGATGCCGGCCGTCACCGGCACCTACGTGTGGGTGTGGATCTTCGATGCCGACAAGGGCATCTTCAACGCGGTGCTGAACGACCTCGGCCTCATCGACGGCCAGGTGAACTGGTTCACGAACCAGTGGTCGTTCTACGCGATCGTGCTGCTCAACGTCGTGCATCACGGCTTCCCGTTCGTCGCCGTGACGGTGCTCGCCGGACTCCTCGGGGTCTCCCGGGAGATGCTCGAGGCGGCCGCGCTCGACGGCGCCGGCGCGTGGCGCCGGTTCTGGAAGATCATCTTCCCGACTCTCAAGCCGGTCTTCTCCGTGGTGATCATCCTGTCCACGATCTGGGACTTCAAGGTCTTCGCGCAGGTGTACCTGATGCCGGGAGGCAACGGCGGCAACCGCACCGTGCTGAACCTGGGTGTCTGGTCGTACGTGGAATCGTTCGGCCAGAACCGCTACGGCTTCGGCGCCGCGCTCGCGGTGCTGCTCACGCTCGTGCTGCTGGGCATCACGGTCGTGTACATCCGCTCCCTCATGAAGGAGGACGAGCTGTGAAATCGCGCCACCCCGTTCTCGGTCGCATCGGTGTCGGCATCGCCGTCGCCGTCGTGCTGCTGTTCACGCTCTTCCCGGTGTACTGGATGGTCTCCAGCGCCTTCGACAAGAAGGCGTCCAGCGGCGGGCAGTCGCTGCTGCCGAAGGAGTTCACCTTCGACAACTTCGCGTTCGTGCTCACCGATGGCGGCTTCGCCACCTTCCTGCGCAACTCGCTCGTCGTCGCGCTGGTGACCGTGCTGGTGAGCGGCTTCGTGTGCCTGCTCGCCGCGGTGGCCGTCGCCCGGTTCCGGTTCAAGTTCCGCACCGCGATCCTGCTCATGATCCTCATCGTGCAGATGGTGCCGCTGGAGGCGCTGGTCATCCCGCTGTTCCTGCAGGTGAAGAGCCTCGGCCTGCTGAACAGCATCCTCGGCCTCATGGTCGTGTACGTGGCGCTGTCGCTCGCGTTCGGGATCTGGATGCTGCGCGGCTTCGTGCAGGCGGTGCCGATCGAGCTCGAGGAGGCCGCCTACATCGACGGCGCCGGCTGGTGGCGGATGTTCCGCTCGGTGCTGCTGCCGCTGGTGATGCCCGGTCTCGTCGCCACGAGCGTGTTCAGCTTCATCACGGCCTGGAACGAGTTCATCTTCGCGATGACGATGCTGGGCGGGGCGACCGACCAGTACACGGTCTCGATCGGTCTGAAGTCGTTCTTCGGCCAGTACTCGAATGACTGGGGGAGCATCATGGCGGCTTCCACACTCATCACGGTGCCTGTCATGATCTTCTTCGTGATCGTGCAGAGGCGGCTGTCCAGCGGGCTGGTGGCCGGAGCGGTGAAGGGCTGAGCGTGACGGGATCCACCCACGAAGAGATCGAACTCGAAAGACTCGCGAACGCGGTGCTGTGGCCCGGGTTCCTGGGCCGCACCGTGCCGGCCTGGCTCGATGCGGCACTGCGCAGCGGCCTGGCCGGCGTGGTGTACTTCGGGCAGAACGTCGGCGGTGATCTGGCCGCGCTGAGCGCCGGGATCCGTGCGGCGAACCCCCGTGCGCTGATCGGCATCGACGAGGAGGGCGGCAGCGTCACCCGGCTCGAGGCGGCGACCGGATCCACCCTGCCGGGAGCTGCGCAGCTCGGTGCGCTCGACGACGTCACCGCGTCCCGGGCGATCGGCGCCGAGCTCGCGCACCGCGTGCGCGCGATCGGCGCAGACGTCGTGCTCGGCCCCGTGGCCGACGTGAACACGGATCCGCGCAACCCTGTGATCGGCGTGCGCGCCTTCGGCGACGACGCCGAGCTGGTGTCGCGGCACGTGGTGGCGACGGTGCAGGGCATCCAGCAGGGCGGCGTCGCCGCCTGCGTCAAGCACTTCCCCGGCCACGGCGACACCCACCTCGACTCGCACCACGACCTGCCGCGGATCGCGGTGGATCCGGCCGAGATCGAACGGGTGCACCTGGCCCCGTTCCGCGCCGCGATCGCGGCCGGCGTCGACGCGGTGATGACCGCGCACATCGTGGTGCCCGCCTGGGGCGAGGAGCCCGCCACGCTCAACCCCCGCGTGCTGGGCATGCTGCGCGAGCTCGGCTTCGAGGGTGTCATCATCACCGATGCGCTCGACATGGCCGCGATCCGCGAGTCCGTCGGGATCGGCGGCGGAGCGGTGCAGGCGCTCGCCGCGGGTGCCGACCTGCTCTGCATCGGCAATCCCACGAACCCCGGTGCGGCCGCGCTGCCGGACCAGGACGAGCGTGACTACCGCACGGCGCGGGACGCGATCGTCGCCGCGCTGCGGGACGGATCCCTGTCCCGCGAGCGGGTCGCCGAGGCCGGCTCCCGGGTGGCGGCGCTGGCGCGTACGCTGGCCGCGGCGCCGGCGGAAGGCGCCGACGGATCCGCGGTCGATGTGGCCGAGGTCGTGCGCCGCGCTCTGCGCGTGCGCGGCGACGTCCCGGCGGCCGCCGACCTGTTCGTCGTCGACGCCCGTCGCAGCTCGACGCTCGCCGTGGACAGCGCGGCAGGGTATGTGGCCGAGGCGCTCGCCGCCGGCGGCCCGCGCGTGCGCATCGATACGGCGCGCCTGAGTGCGCAGGAGCGCGACGCCCACGTCGAGGCCGTGCTCGGCCGCGTCGAGGGGCGCCGGATCGCGGTGCTGGTCGACCGGATCGACACGGATCCGGCGCAGCGCGCGCTCGTGGAGACCTTCGCGGACCGCGTCGACGATGTCGTGGCGGTCAACGTGGGGCTTCCCGCCGCCGACGTCGCCGTGCCGGTGATCGAGGTCGGTGCGGCGAGTCGGATCGGTGCGGAGCTCGCTCGGGAGAGACTGGTCGGCGCCGGGCGATGAGGGGGACCGTCCGGCAGCGGACGGTCCGCCTGGGCGCGGTTCAGGAGCGGGCGACGGGGATCTCGAGGGGTGTGATGGACGCAGACGTCATCGGCATCGTGCGCGCCGCGCTTCCCCGCCTCAGCGCCGCGGAGGCGCGTGTGGCGGAGCGCGTGCTGGCGGATCCGACCCTCGTCGTCGATCTCGCCATCACCGACCTCGCCCAGCTCTGCCGCACCTCGCTGTCCACGGTGGCGCGCTTCGCGCAGACCGTGGGGTTCTCCGGCTACCGCGAGCTGCGCGTGGCGTTCGCCGGCGCCGTGGCGCGCGCGCAGGCCGAGCAGGAGCGGTTCGGCTTCGACGACGCCGTGATCGACCTCGCCGACGCGCTCGAGACCGTCCGGGCCAAGCTCGCCGCGAACGAGATCGGCGCCATCGAGCAGACCATCGCCGCCCTCGACCTCGTCGTGCTCGATCGCGCCGCCCGCGCGATCGCCGGGGCGCGCCAGGTGCACCTGTTCGGGCAGGGGGCCTCCTCGCTCACGGCGCAGGACATGCAGCTCAAGCTCGCCCGCATCGGCTGCGTCGCCGTGCACTCGCCGGATCCGCATATCGCGCTCACCGGGGCGGCGCTGCTGCGGCCGGGTGACGTGGCGCTGGCGATCTCGCACGAGGGCGCGACCGCCGAGACCGTGCGCGCGGCCGAGGTCGCCAGGGCCGCCGGCGCGTTCACCGTCGCACTCACGAACACACCGGGATCCGCGGTCGCCGCCGCGGCCGACGCCGTGCTCGGCACGCGCGCGAAGGAGTCGCCGCTGCGCATGGCCGCGATGTCGAGTCGCATCGCGCAGCTCGCCGTGCTCGACCTGCTGTTCGTGCGCGTGGTGCAGCTGCGCGGCGAGGACGTGGCCGAGCCGCTGCGCAGCACCCGACGGGCCGTGCAGGGCGACTGAGCCCGCCCTCAGTCGACGTGGTCGCGGGTGCTGCCCAGCGCGCGCGTGGCGATGCGGTTCGCGCGGGCCACGCAGCCGCCGAGCGAGAGCCCCGCGGTGACGCCGGCGAGGAAACCCGCCGCGAACGCGTCGCCCGCGCCGACCGTCTCGACCACCGTGGCCCGCGGTACGGGGGCGTCGGTGCGCTCCGCGCCGTCGAACGCGGTGGCGCCGTCATCGCGGGTGATGACGAGGTGGCGCGGCGCGGGGAACAGGGCGCGCAGACGGTCCGGATCCCCGGTGCCGAACACGGCCTCCGCATCCTGGGCACTGCACTGGCCGACATCCGCGGCGGAGAGATACCCCGCCAGCACCGCGCGCGCCTCGTCCTCGCGGCCGGCCCAGAGCCGAGGGCGCCAGTTCACATCGAAGCTCACCAGACGATCGCCGCGGTCGGCGAACAGCTCGTCCTGCGCGGCGCGCGCAGAGGAGGACAGGGCCGGGGTGATGCCGGTGGTGTGCACGAGCGCAGCCTCGCCGAGCACGCGCTCGGCCTCGGCGGTGTGCAGGCTCTCCGGCGACAGGCGGCTGCCGGCGGATCCTGACCGGTAGTAGTGCATCGCACTCTGCACGGCGCCCGCGCCGTCGATCGTGAGCTCCTTCACATACAGCCCCGTCGGCGCGTCCGGATCCGTCTCGACCGCCGTCGCGTCGACGCCGTGCTGCGTGAGCTCGTTGCGCAGGAAGCGGCCGAACCCGTCATCGCCGACCCGGGAGACGACCGCCGCGCGCGATCCCGCCGATGCCAGCGCCACCGCGACATTCCACTCCGCGCCCGCCAGAGAACGGTGGAAGGTGCGCGCATGCTCCAGAGGGCCGGGGGTCTCCGGCACGAGGACCACGAGGCCCTCGCCGACACAGGCGATCAACGGTGATTCGGGCACGCTCGCGACGATACCGGATCCGGGTACCGCCACGGGCTCGTATCATGGAGCGCGCAGGTCGGAGCATCCGCGGAGCATGAGGCGCACGTGGCATACCCCACCCGGCGCAGAAGGTCAAGACTCGCACTGGACATGTCGCGAAATCGGGCCTATAGTTGATACTTGCGCCTCGCTCCTCAATGCCCTCATATGGTGGTCGGCAGAACTCCGTACGTCCTCGCTCCCTTCGGGAGCGTCGTTCGCGTGCGGCCGCGAGTCGCGGCGCACTCCAACTGACGACGAGGAATCGAGACGCCCTTCGGGGCTCACGGAGGTTATTCCCTTGGCTGCTGCTCGCAACGCATCCACCCCCACCACCATCAAGAACGGACGCGGCGCATCCCGCCTCTCGTTCGCCAAGATCTCCGACACGCTGACGGTCCCCGACCTGCTCGCTCTGCAGACCGAGTCCTTCGACTGGCTCGTGGGCAACGAGGCCTGGAAGCAGCGCGTCGCCGAGGCTGCGAAGGCCGGCCGTAAGGACGTCGCCACCGCCAGCGGCCTGGAGGAGATCTTCGAGGAGATCTCCCCGATCGAGGACCTGAGCGAGACCATGCAGCTCTCGTTCACGAACCCCTACCTCGAGCCCGAGAAGTACTCCATCGAGGAGTGCAAGGAGCGCGGCAAGACGTATGCGGCCCCGCTCTACGTCGAGGCCGAGTTCATGAACCACCAGACCGGTGAGATCAAGACCCAGACGGTCTTCATGGGCGACTTCCCACTGCAGACCGCCAAGGGCACGTTCATCATCAACGGCACCGAGCGCGTCGTCGTCTCGCAGCTGGTCCGCTCCCCGGGCGTCTACTTCGACAAGACCCCCGACAAGACGAGTGACAAGGACATCGTCTCGGCGCGCGTCATCCCGTCCCGCGGCGCCTGGCTCGAGTTCGAGATCGACAAGCGCGACCAGGTCGGCGTGCGCATCGACCGCAAGCGCAAGCAGTCCGTCACCGTCTTCCTCAAGGCGCTGGGCCTGACCAGCGAGGAGATCCTCGCCGAGTTCGCCGGCTTCCCGTCGATCGAGGAGACCCTCGCGAAGGACACGATCCTCACCAAGGAGGACGCGCTCCGCGACATCTACCGCAAGCTCCGTCCGGGCGAGCAGGTCGCCGCCGAGGCCGCCCGCGCGCTGCTGGACAACTTCTACTTCAACGCGAAGCGCTACGACCTCGCCAAGGTCGGCCGCTACAAGATCAACCAGAAGCTGGGCCTGGACCTGCCGCTGGACGAGTCCGTCCTCACGGTCAAGGACATCGTCGAGACGATCAAGTACCTGGTGCGCCTGCACGCGAACGTGGAGACCTTCGAGGGCATCCGCGGCGGCAAGAAGGCGGAGATCCGCCTGGCCACCGACGACATCGACAACTTCGGCAACCGTCGCATCCGCGCTGTCGGCGAGCTCATCCAGAACCAGGTGCGCACCGGCCTCAGCCGCATGGAGCGCGTCGTCCGCGAGCGTATGACCACGCAGGACATCGAGGCGATCACCCCGCAGACCCTGATCAACGTGCGCCCCGTCGTGGCCGCGATCAAGGAGTTCTTCGGCACCTCGCAGCTGTCGCAGTTCATGGACCAGAACAACCCGCTCGCGGGTCTGACCCACAAGCGCCGCCTCTCGGCCCTCGGCCCCGGTGGCCTCAGCCGCGACCGCGCCGGCGTCGAGGTGCGCGACGTGCACCCCTCGCACTACGGCCGCATGTGCCCGATCGAGACCCCGGAAGGCCCGAACATCGGTCTGATCGGCTCGCTCGCGACCTTCGCGCGGATCAACTCGTTCGGTTTCATCGAGACCCCGTACCGCAAGGTCGAGGGCGGCCGGGTCACCGAGCGCATCGACTACCTGACCGCCGCCGAGGAGGTCGACTTCAACATCGCGCAGGCGAACGCCCCGCTCGACAAGGACGGCCGCTTCACCGAGGCGCACGTGCTGGCCCGCCCCAAGGGCGGATCCGGTGAGGTCGACATGTTCCTGCCCGAGGAGATCGGCTACATCGATGTCTCGCCGCGCCAGATGGTGTCGGTCGCGACCTCGCTGGTGCCGTTCCTCGAGCACGACGACGCGCAGCGCGCGCTCATGGGCGCCAACATGCAGCGTCAGGCCGTGCCGCTGCTGCGCTCCGAGTCGCCGTACGTCGGCACCGGCATGGAGGGCTACGCCGCGATCGACGCCGGCGACGTGATCACCGCCGACAAGCCCGGTGTGGTCTCCGAGGTCTCCGCCGACCGCGTCGTGGTCATGCTCGACGAGGGCGGCACGCAGGAGTACTACCTGCGCAAGTTCGACCGCTCGAACCACGGCACCTCCTACAACCAGAAGGTCGTCGTCTCGGCCGGTGAGCGCGTCGAGGTCGGCGAGGTCATCGCCGACGGCCCCGCCACCGAGAACGGCGAGCTCGCGCTCGGCAAGAACCTCCTCGTCGCGTTCATGACGTGGGAGGGTCACAACTTCGAGGACGCGATCATCCTCAGCCAGGACCTGGTGAAGGACGACACCCTCTCCTCGATCCACATCGAGGAGTACGAGGTCGACGCGCGCGACACCAAGCTCGGCAAGGAGGAGATCACCCGTGACCTCCCCAACGTCAGCCCCGAGCTGCTGAAGGACCTCGACGAGCGCGGCATCATCCGCATCGGCGCCGAGGTGCGCCCCGGCGACATCCTCGTCGGAAAGGTCACCCCGAAGGGCGAGACCGAGCTCTCGGCCGAGGAGCGCCTGCTCCGCGCGATCTTCAACGAGAAGAGCCGCGAGGTGCGCGACACGTCCCTGAAGGTGCCGCACGGCGAGCAGGGCACGGTCATCGCGGTCAAGGAGTTCAACGCCGAGGACGGCGACGACGAGCTGGGCTCGGGCGTCAACCGCCGCGTCGTGGTCTTCATCGCCCAGAAGCGCAAGATCACCGAGGGCGACAAGCTCGCCGGTCGTCACGGCAACAAGGGCGTCATCGCGAAGATCCTGCCGGTCGAGGACATGCCGTTCCTCTCCGACGGCACCCCGGTCGACGTGATCCTGAACCCGCTCGGCATCCCCGGCCGCATGAACTTCGGCCAGGTGCTGGAGACCCACCTCGGGTGGATCGCCAACCAGGGCTGGAAGATCGAGGGCAAGCCGGAGTGGGCGGCGCAGCTGCCCGAGGAGGCGTACGACGTCGCCCCCGGCACCAAGGTCGCCACCCCGGTGTTCGACGGCGCCCACCAGGAGGAGATCGAGGGTCTGCTCGACTCCACGCTGCCGACGCGTGACGGCGTGCGCCTGATCGACTCCTCCGGCAAGACCACCCTGTTCGACGGCCGCTCCGGCGAGCCGTTCCCGGGGCAGATCTCCGTGGGCTACATGTACATCCTGAAGCTGCACCACCTCGTCGACGACAAGATCCACGCGCGCTCGACGGGTCCCTACTCGATGATCACCCAGCAGCCGCTCGGCGGTAAGGCCCAGTTCGGCGGCCAGCGCTTCGGTGAGATGGAGGTGTGGGCGCTCGAGGCCTACGGCGCCGCATACGCGCTGCAGGAGCTCCTCACGATCAAGTCCGACGACATCCTCGGCCGCGTCAAGGTGTACGAGGCCATCGTCAAGGGCGAGAACATCCAGGAGCCCGGCATCCCGGAGTCGTTCAAGGTGCTCATGAAGGAGATGCAGTCGCTCTGCCTGAACGTCGAGGTGCTCTCGGCCGACGGCACGGCGGTCAACCTCCGCGACACCGACGACGAGGCCTTCCGCGCCGCGGAGGAGCTGGGGATCAACATCTCCAGCCGCTTCGAGTCCGCATCCATCGACGAGATCTGAGTCTTCGGGGGATCCGGATCCGCTCCGCATCCCCCGAAGCCCCGACTTTTTCTTAAGAGAATTTCGACACAGGAGAACTAGTGCTCGACGCAACAACCTTCGATGAGCTTCGCATCGGCCTCGCCACCGCTGACGACATCCGCAAGTGGTCCTACGGTGAGGTCAAGAAGCCCGAGACCATCAACTACCGCACGCTGAAGCCGGAGAAGGACGGCCTCTTCGGCGAGCAGATCTTCGGCCCCTCCCGCGACTGGGAGTGCGCCTGCGGCAAGTACAAGCGCGTGCGCTTCAAGGGCATCGTCTGCGAGCGCTGCGGCGTGGAGGTCACCAAGAGCTCCGTGCGCCGCGAGCGCATGGGCCACATCGAGCTCGCCGCGCCCGTCACCCACATCTGGTACTTCAAGGGCGTGCCCTCGCGCCTCGGCTACCTGCTGGACATGGCGCCGAAGGACCTCGAGAAGGTCATCTACTTCGCCGCGTACATGGTCATCTCGGTCGACGAGGACGCGCGTCACCGCGACCTGGCGACCCAGGAGAACAACATCCGTCTCGAGCTGAAGACGCTCGGCGACCGCCGCGATGCCAAGATCGCGGAGCGCCTGGCCAAGCTGGAGGAGGAGCTCGCGGCCCTCGAGGCCGAGGG